>CATKXN010000048.1 GCA_949840605.1 uncultured Alistipes sp. | reverse complement strand
ATAGGGGCGTTTGAAAAACTCCTCCAGCAGGTCGCCCATCAGCATCGTGTTGGTCCGTCTCATGGTTTCGGGGCGTTGGGGTCCGCAGCCGTCCGTTCCTGCGTCACGGCGCCGTCGGCCACCGAGAAGAGGGCGTAGTCGCCGCCCGCCTTGTCGAGGATCGTTTTGAGGCGGGTGGGGTTGCAGTCGGTGATGAATATCTGCCCGAAGGCGTCGTCGGAGACCAGCCGGATCAGCTGTTCGACACGCCCGGCGTCCAGTTTGTCGAACAGGTCGTCCAGCAGCAGGATCGGCCGTTCGCCCTTGGCCTCGGCGACGATGGTGTACTGCGCCAGCTTGAGGGCGATGAGGAACGATTTCTGCTGTCCCTGCGAGCCGTATTTGCGCAGGGGGTAGCCGCCGATCCGGAGCACCAGGTCGTCGCGGTGGATGCCTGCGGTGGTGAATTCGTTGGCGAGGTCCTTCTGCCGGGCGGCCAGCAGCACCTCTTCGAAAGGACGGTCGTTCAGCTCCGATTTGTAATGGAGCTCGACCTGCTCGCGATCGCCCGAAAGAATGCGGTAATATTCCGCCGCGACGGGCTGCAGCCGTTCGGCGAACTCCTGCCGGCGGGCGTGGATGGCTTTGCCGTGCTCGCACAGCTGCATGTCGTAGATTCGGAGCATCGTCTCGTCGGGCCGCATCTTCAGCAGGCGGTTGCGCTCGGCCAGCACGGCGTTGTAGCGCATCACCGAGTTGAGGTAGGTGCGGTCCAGCTGCGAAATGAAGGCGTTGAGGTAACGTCGCCGCTCGTCCGCGGCGTCCGAGATCAGCGCGCTGTCCGCCGGCGACACGATCACCGCGGGAATCAGCCCCACGTGGTCCGACAGCCGGTCGTACTCCTTGCCGTTGCGCTTGAGGACCTTGCCGCCCTTGCGCGAGAAGGAGCACACCACCCCCTCGCTCTTGCCCGCATCGGTGGCGTACTGCCCCTCCACGAGGAAGAAGTCGGCCCCGTGGCGGATGCTCTGCGCGTCGGTCATCTGCAGCGACGATTTGCACATCGACAAGTAGTAGACCGCATCCACGACGTTGGTCTTGCCCGCGCCGTTGTCTCCCACCAGGCAGTTGATGCCCGGACAGAGCGTGAGCTCCTCCTGGGCCATGTTTTTGAAATTCAGCAGCGCTATTTTTTTCAGATACATAGGACAAAAGTATAAAAAATCCCGACACGACATTGCACATTGTGAATAGTTTTGTATCTTTGCCATCTACTATGCGCATTATAAACTAATAACACAAATAAGCAATATGGCAAAGCAGAACGTCGCCGAACAGGAAGCCCTCGGCGAAGCAATGAACAAAACGGAGCTCTTTTTCGAGCAGAACGGCCGGACGATGGGATACATCTTCGTGGGACTGCTCGTCCTCGCCGCGCTCGTTTTCGGCTATCGTGCGCTGATCGTTCAGCCGCGTGCCGAGAAGGCCGCCGAGATGATCTCCGAGGCACAGGCCCGTTTCGAGGGTGAAAACCCGGATTTCGAACTGGCGCTGCTGGGCGACGCCAACGGTGCGGGCTTCCTCGATGTCGTCGACAAATACGGCTCCACGCCTTCGGGCAACCTCGCCAAACACTATGCGGGCATCTGCTACCTGCGTACGGGCGACCTGGAGAATGCCGCGAAATACCTCGCCAAATTCTCCCATGTGAAAGGCATCCCCGGAGCGCTGATCAACGCGCAGAACTACGGTCTGCAGGGCGACATCGCCGTCGAGCAGCAGGACTATGCCAAGGCTGTGAAGTTCTACGAGAAAGCCGTGAAGGCCGCCGACAACAACCTGACGGCTCCGATGTACCTGCGCAAGGCAGGTCTCGCCGAGCAGGCTATGGGCAATTCGCAGCAGGCCGCGGCTTACTTCGAGCAGATCCTGACCGTGTATCCCGCCTCGATGGAGGCCCGGGAGGCTGAAAAACTGCTCGGCAGCGTAAAATAAGCGGAGGAACGACGATGGCGACCAAGAATCACAACCTTTCCAAATTCGACTCACCCCTGCCTTCGGCTGCGGACATGCGGTTCGGGATCGTCGTGGCCGAGTGGAACCGCGAGGTCACCGAAGCGTTGCTGGAGGGGGCCGTGCGCACGCTGCGTGCCGCAGGATGCCCCGACATGAACATCCAGATCAAGTATGTTCCCGGCACCTTCGAACTGTCGCTCGGCGTCCAGTTCTTCGCGGAATACACCGACGTGGACGCCGTTATCGCGCTGGGATGCGTCATTCAGGGCGACACGCGCCATTTCGACTTCATCTGCCAGGGCGTGACGCAAGGCATCACGCAGCTGCAGATCCAGTGGAACATGCCCATCGCGTTCGGCGTGCTGACGGTCAACGATATGCAGCAGGCCCTCGACCGCTGCGGCGGCCGCCACGGAAACAAGGGCGACGAAGCGGCGGCCACGGCCATCAACATGGTCAAGCTGCAGATCGACATGGAGGCGGCTTCGCCCGACCACGAGCCCGATCGGCGCAATATCAACTGAAAAAAGAGAGAGTCTTTCGACTCTCTCTTTTTTTAGAAAATTCCCAGATTGTCGAGGAAGACCAGCAGCAGCACCGCCGGACAGACGTAGCGCAACAGGAAGATGAACACGCCGTAGATGCGGAATCTCAGCGTTCCGTTGTTGGAGACCTGCGCCTTGAGCACCTGCTGGTCGAGCCGCCAGCCGACGAAGATGCAGGTGAAGAATCCGCCTGCGGGCAGCAGGATGTTGGCCGTGAGGAAGTCGAGTGAGTCGAAGATGCTGAGCCCGAATATCTTCCAGCCGCCCAGGACGCCCAGCGACAGCGATGCCACGGCGGCCAGCGCCATGCAGGACCCGGTCGTGGCCCACGCCGCGGCCCGGCGGCTCAGACGCCACTCCTCGTGCAGGTAGGCCGTGATCACTTCATGCAAGGAGATGGTCGAGGTGAGGGCTGCGACGACCAGCAGCAGAAAGAACACCGACGACCAGACCATGCTCAGCGGCATCGAGTTGAAGATGCCCGGCAGGGTGATGAATACGAGCGACGGACCCGACGAGGGTTCGATGCCCACGCTGAAAACCGCCGGGAAGATCACCACGCCGGCCAGCACGGCCACCAGCGTGTCGAGGATCGTGACGTTCAAGGCCGTGTGACGCAGGTTGGTGTCGGGTTTGAAATAGGAGGCGTAGGTGACCATCGTGCCGATGCCGATCGAGAGCGAGAAGAACGCCTGACCCAGCGCCACGAGCACCGTCGAGGGGGTTACTTTCGAGAAGTCGGGCCGGAAGAGGAACCGGATGCCTTCGCCGCCGCCCGGCATCAGCAGCGAGTGGACCGAGAGCGCGATCAGGATCACGAACAGCAGCGGCATCAGCACCTTGGCCGACCGTTCGATGCCTTTCTGCACCCCCATCGTGATGACGAAATGCGTCGCCAGCACGAACAGCGAGGTGTAGACCACGGGCCGCCACGGGTTTTGGATAAAGGTTTCGAAGACAGCCTTGTATTCCCCGGGGGTGGTGAGTTTAGCGAGGCTGCCCGTCACCGAGTGCACCATGTATTCGGCGGTCCACCCCGAGACGACGAAATAGAATCCCAGGATGAGGAATGCCGCGATGACGCCGTTGTAACCCAGAAAACTCCATTTGGGGGCGAGCGCCCGGTAGGCGCCTACGGCGTTGCGGTGCGAGGCGCGTCCGACCGAGAATTCGGCCACCATGATCGGCAGTCCCAGCAGCAGCACGCAGCCGATGTAAATCAGCAGAAAGGCTCCGCCGCCGTTGTCGCCGGCCACATAGGGAAATCGCCAGATGTTCCCCAGGCCCACAGAACTCCCTGCCGCGACGAGCACGGCGCTCAGTTTGCCACCCAGCGTGGCCCGACCCTGTGAATGATGCATATCCGTTATTTCTCCAGTACGACGCTGACCCGTTCGAGTTTGCCGCCCAGCGGCGGCGCCAGCTTCGAGACCGTGCATTTAACGTGCCGCACCTGCCGGAAGGAGGCATACACCGCTTCGATGATGTTCATCGCCACGCGCTCGATCGTGCGCTGCGTGATGCGCATCTGCAGGCTCACGACCTCGTAGACCGTGAGGTAGTTGACCGCCTTCTCGACATTGTCCTCCGCGGCCACGTCGCCCAATTCGGCCGTGATCTCCAGGTCGACCGTAAAACGGTTGCCGACCTTGCGTTCCAGTTCGTAGCAGCCGTGCAGCGCCCGGAACTCCATTCGCTGAAGGACGATGCGGTACTCCATGCTATTCGGCGATCACGAGGTAGTAATTCTTCTTGCCGCGCTGCACGAGGAGGTATTTGCCCGCGATCAGGTCGGCGTCGGTCACCGGACGCGTCGCGTCGGCTACCTTCTCCTTGTTGAGCGACACGCCGCCGCCCTGCACCATCTTGCGGCACTCGCCTTTCGAGGGGAAGATGGCGCTCTTCTCGGTGCAGAGCTCCACGAACGGGATGCCGGCCGTGAGCTCCGTGCGGGCCACGCGGTATTGCGGAACCCCTTCGAAGACCTGCAGCAGCGTCGTTTCGTCCAGCTTGCGCAGGGCATCCGACGTGGCGCCCCCGAAGAGGATCGCCGAAGCCTCCACGGCTTTCTCGTACTCCCCGCGCGAATGGATCATGCAGGTGATCTCTTCGGCCAGTCGCTTCTGGAGCACCCGCAGGTGGGGGGCGGCGTCGTGCTCGGCGATGAGGCCCTCGATGGTCTCACGGTCGAGCAGCGTGAAGATCTTGATGTAGCGTTTGGCGTCCTCGTCGCTGACGTTGAGCCAGAACTGGTAGAATTTGTAGGGCGAGGTGTAGCGCGGGTCGAGCCATACGTTACCGCTCTCGGTCTTGCCGAATTTCGTGCCGTCGGCCTTGGTGATCAGCGGGCAGGTGATGGCGAAAGCCTCGGCTTCGGGGCCCAGCTTGCGGCGGATCAGCTCCGTGCCGGTGGTGATGTTGCCCCACTGGTCGGCGCCGCCCAGCTGGATCTTGCAGTTTTTCGTCTGGTAGAGGTGCAGGAAGTCGTAGCCCTGGACCAGCTGGTAGGTGAACTCGGTGAACGACATGCCGTCGCCCTCGCCGTTGAAGCGTTTCTTGACCGAATCCTTGGCCATCATGTAATTGACGGTGATGCACTTGCCGATGTCGCGGATGAAGTCGAGGAACGAGAATTCCTTCATCCAGTCGTAGTTGTTGACCATCTGTGCGGCGTTCGGGGCGTCCGACTCGAAGTCGAGCAGCTTGGCCAGCTGGCGCTTGATGGCCTCCTGGTTGTGGCGGAGGGTCGTTTCGTCGAGCAGGTTGCGCTCCTGCGACTTGCCCGAGGGGTCGCCGATCATGCCCGTGGCGCCGCCGATGAGCGCCAGCGGACGGTGGCCGCACATCTGGAAATGCTTGAGGATCATCACACCCACGAGGTGTCCGATATGCAGCGAGTCGGCCGTGGGATCGATGCCCAGGTAGGCCGTCGTCATCTCTTTTTCGAGTTGTTCCTTTGCGCCGGGCATGATCGTGTGGACCATCCCGCGCCATTCGAGTTCTTCGATGAAATTCTTTGCCATTATTACGTTACTTAATTTTTCGTTTTATATGGGTGGAGGCGCAATCGGGATTCTGTCCAGACCATGTTCCGCCGCCCATAAATCCCGCTTCTTAAGCGGGTTATTCCACTTCCAAATCCAATGCTTTGCGGAGCTCCGTGATGAGCGGATTTTTCTCCGTCATGTGTTTCACCCGGTCCTCCAGTTTGATCGGACGCGCGGCCCGGATCTCCTCGTTGACGATCACCTCCAGTTCGATGGCCCCCGAGATGCCCGCCAGCTCGGCGATGCGCATCAGCATTCCGGTCTTGTTGCGGAGTATCTCCTCGCGCAGTTCCGTCGTCGGGACGCTGACCGATAGGGTGTTTCCCCGGACGGTCATCAGCTCGAAGGCGGGGACGAACCGCGGACGCTTTGTCCGGAGCAGGTTCAGTATCTCCTCCCGGGCGCGCACCAGCTTCTGTTCGCAGGCGGGATCGATCTCCACGGCTTCGGGCCTGGCCGGCGTTTCGGCGTCCGCCTCCTCCGTATCCGGCATATTGCCTCCCGAGGCGAGCAGCTCCGAGAGCGACGTTCCCGAGATCATCGGCCGCCTGACCGGTTTTGCAGGCTGCGGGGCTGCGGGCCCGGAATGCGCCGCCGGCTGTTGCGGAACCTCCGGAGCGGACTGCGCCGCCGAAACGGTTTCCGGTCCGGGTTGTGCCGCGGGCCGGAATTCGGACTGCATTTCCGGCTGCCGGCCGACCGCGGGTGCCGCCGCTGGGACCGGCCGGGGCGGCGCCGGAACCGGCGCTGCCGCAGGAGTTGCCGGAGCAGGTGCCGCCGGAGTTGCTGCCTGGGGCCGCGCGGTAGTTGTCAGTTCGGGAAGCGGATACTCCCCGGAGGAGGTCAGGGTGTCATTTTTTTTTTGGCCGAGTCCTGCGATTTTCATCAGGCCCAGCTCCACGAGCAACCGCTGGTTGGACGATTGCCGTATCTTCCCGTCGAGCTCCGTCAGTACGGAGATGGCTCCGAACAGGAACTCGACACTGCAGGCGCCCGCCTGCGTCCGGTATCGTTCCAGCAGGGTGCCGGTCATTTCGATCAGCCGCAGGGTGTCGGGTTGTTTGGCCATCAGCAGGTCCCTCATGTGACGGTTCAGGCCCGCCATGAAGGTCTGGCCCGAGAAGCCTTTCGACAGCACCGTGTCGAAGGTCACCAGCGCGTCGACGTAGTTGCCCGACAGCAGCATCTCCGTCACGCCGAAATAGGTGTCGTAGTCCAGGACGTTCAGCGTCTGGGCCACGTTGCGGTAGTCCAGCGACGTGCCGCAGAACGACACGGCCTTGTCGAACATCGACAGCGCGTCGCGCATGCCGCCGTCGGCTTTCTGGGCGATGAGGTTCAGCGACTCTTCGTCGGCCGTGACCCCCTCCTGCGAGGCGATGTAGCGGAGGTATTCGACCGAATCCTCGACGCGGATGCGGTTGAAATCGTAAATCTGGCACCGCGAGAGGATCGTGGGGATGATCTTGTGCTTCTCGGTGGTCGCCAGGATGAAGACGGCGTGTGCGGGCGGCTCCTCGAGGGTCTTGAGAAAGGCGTTGAAGGCCGCGGCCGAGAGCATGTGGACCTCGTCGATGATGAACACCGAGTAGCGTCCCACCTGCGGGATGATGCGCACCTGCTCGATCAGTGTGCGGATATCCTCCACGGAGTTGTTCGATGCGGCGTCGAGTTCGTGGATATTGAGCGAGCGACCCTCGTTGAACGAACGGCACGATTCGCATGCGTTGCACGCCTCGGCGCCGTTGGGCGCGAGGCAGTTGATGGCTTTGGCGAAGATGCGGGCGCAGGTGGTCTTGCCGACGCCGCGGGGACCGCAGAAGAGGTAGGCGTGGGCCAGCTGGCCGCGCTCGATGGCGTTCTGGAGCGTCGAGGTGATATGTTTCTGCCCGACGACCGACTGGAAGGTCGCGGGGCGGTATTTGCGTGCGCTGACGATGAAATCACTCATAGTGTTGCAAAGATAAGAATAAGCGAGGGCAAAAGCAAGTTTCCTTGCATTTTGCCGGGCAAAAGTATCCGGGGCGAGGCCGAAAAACAATTCCGCTTCCGGTCATTTTGTCCCGGCGTGGCAGTCGGCAGGTGACAGTTTGTGACAAAAGATGACAATGTGGCGCAAATTTCGGGTTGGCAGGGGTTTTGCGGATAAGGAAATCGAAACAGATTGAAAAACAAAACTTAAACACTATGAATATCAACACTCTTACCATCAAGGCGCAGGAGGCGCTGCAGGCGGCGCTCGTCCTTGCGCGGGAGCGGGGACAGCAGGCTGTCGAACCGCTCCATCTGCTGAGCGTCCTCGTCCGTGAGGACGATTCGCTGGCGGCGTTCCTGCTGGGGCGCGTCGGTGTGAACGTGCGTTCGCTCCGCGACGAGGCGGAACGTGCCGTCGGTGCGCTGCCGCGGGTCGAGGGCGGCGGCGAGCAGTTTTTCGCCCAGGAGACCTCGAAGGTCATCCAGCGCGCCGTGGACTTCACGAAGAATTTCGGCGATAAGTACGCTTCGGTCGAACACCTGCTGCTGGGCCTCGTGGCCGAGCGGGGTCCGGCCGCCGACATCCTCAAGCGCAGCGGCGCTACGGAAAAGGAACTGATCGAGGCGATCCGCACCTTCCGCAAGGGGGCGACGGTCGATTCGCAGACCTCCGAGCAGCAGTTCGACGCGCTGGGCAAATACGCCATCAACCTGAACGAGCAGGCTCGGTCGGGCAAGCTCGACCCGGTGATCGGCCGTGACGAGGAGATCCGCCGCGTGCTGCAAATCCTGTCGCGGCGCACGAAAAACAACCCGATTCTCGTGGGCGAAGCCGGTGTCGGCAAGACCGCCATCGCCGAGGGCATCGCCCGCCGGATCATCGACGGCGACGTCCCCGAGAACCTGAAATCGAAGTCGATCTATTCGCTCGACATGGGAGCCCTGATCGCGGGCGCTAAATACCAGGGCGAGTTCGAGGAACGGCTGAAAGCCGTCGTGCAGGAGGTCACCGCCAGCGAGGGCGAGATTCTGCTCTTCATCGACGAGATCCACACGCTGGTCGGCGCCGGCAAGTCGTCGGGGGCGATGGATGCCGCGAACATCCTCAAACCGGCCCTCGCCCGGGGCGAGCTGCGGACCATCGGCGCCACGACGCTCGACGAGTTCCAGAAATATTTCGAGCAGGACAAGGCCCTCGAACGGCGTTTCCAGAAGGTGATGGTCGACGAGCCTTCGCAGGAGGACGCCATCTCGATCCTCCGCGGACTGAAGGAGCGTTATGAGAACCACCACCAGGTGCGGATCAAGGACGAGGCCATCGTGGCCGCCGTCGAGCTCTCGACGCGCTACATCACCTCGCGGTTCCTGCCCGACAAGGCCATCGACCTGGTGGACGAGGCCGCCTCGCGGCTGCGTCTGGAGATGAACTCCGTGCCCGAGGAGATCGACACCCTCGACCGGAAGGTCCGCCAGCTGGAGATCGAGCGCGAGGCCATCCGCCGCGAGAAGGACAAGGAGCGCGTGGCGCATCTCACCAAAGAGATCGAAGAATTGAAAGCCAGGGAGGCCGAGATGCGCGCCAAGTGGCAGGGCCAGCGCGACCTGCTGAAGAAGATTCAGGCCAACAAGGACCGGATCGAGTCGCTGAAGATCGAGGCCCAGCAGGCCGAGCGTCAGGGCGACTACGGCAAGGTGGCCGAGATACGTTACGGCAAGATTCAGGAGGCCGAGAAGGAGATCGCCGCTTTCCAGGAGGAGTACAAACTCGCCTCGGCCAACGGCTCGATGATCAAGGAGGAGGTCGATGCGCAGGATGTCGCCGAGGTGGTGTCGCGCTGGACGGGGATTCCCGTGACGCGGATGCTGGCCTCGGAGCGCGAGAAGCTGCTGCACATGGAGGACGAACTCCACAAGCGCGTCATCGGGCAGGAGCAGGCCATCGCGGCCATTTCCGACGCCGTGCGCCGTTCGCGCGCCGGGCTGAACGACCCCCGCAAGCCGATCGGTTCGTTCATCTTCCTCGGCACCACGGGCGTCGGCAAGACCGAGCTGGCGAAAGCCCTCGCGGAATTCCTGTTCAACGACGACCAGATGATGACGCGGATCGACATGAGCGAATACCAGGAGCGTCACGCCGTGTCGCGGCTGGTCGGGGCGCCTCCGGGATACGTCGGATACGACGAGGGCGGCCAGCTGACCGAGGCCGTGCGCCGCAAGCCCTATTCGGTGGTGCTGCTGGACGAGATCGAGAAGGCGCATCCGGACGTCTTCAACATCCTGCTGCAGGTGCTCGACGACGGCCGTCTGACCGACAACAAGGGCCGCACGGTGGATTTCCGCAATACGATCATCATCATGACTTCCAACATGGGGTCGCAGGTGATTCAGGAGAATTTCTCGGGGGACTTCGACGGCAAAAAGGTTCCCGCGGAGGTCGTCGAACGGACCCGCCGCGAGGTGATCGACCTGCTGAAACAGCAGTTGAAGCCGGAGTTCCTGAACCGTATCGACGAGATCGTGATGTTCGAGCCGCTGACGCGCAAGGACATCGAACGCATCGTGGACATCCAGCTGGGCATCGTCCGCAAGATGCTCGCCGAGAACGGCATCCGGCTGGAATACACCGACCGGGCGCGCGAATGGATCGCCGCCGCGGGGTACGATCCGCTGTACGGAGCGCGTCCCGTGAAGCGCACCATCCAGCGTTACGTGGTCAACGACCTCTCGAAGCGGATTCTCGCCGGAGATGTCGACCGCACGAAGCCGATTTCGATCGACGCCGCGCAGGACGGGCTTACGTTCGCGAACTGAAAAAGGGACTGTCTAACAAGTCCGGATTTTACGATTTCACCCCCGTCAGAACAAGCTCTGGCAGGGGTGATTTTTATTTTCGGGGACTTGTTAGACAGCCCCTTTCTTTATCGGACGTACCGGCTGAAGAACCGCCACAGCTCCTCGCACGTGTCGACGCCCGTCTTCGTCCAGGAGTGTTTGCCGCCGACGGTCTCGTAGAGCCACACCTCGCAGCCGTCCGTGCCGCCCGTGTAGCGGTGGGCGATGACCTGCAGGCCGCCGGGCCGGGACGGAAGCGTGTCGACACGGTGTTCGGGGCATTTGCCCTTCGCGGCCCAGTAGTTGACCGCCGTGGGGATGGAGACGTAGGCGCCCCAGCCCCCTTCGTTCCGCAGGTCGCCCTCCCAGCGGGTCGTGCGGTCCTCGGTCCCGTGGATTTCGAACAGGGGGACCGGGTGCGGACTGCGGTCCGACCGGAGGATTTCGACGGACATGAATCCGGCGACGGGACCCAGCGCCGCATAGGTCTCCGGACGCCGCGAGGCCAGCAGATAACACATGTCCCCGCCGTTGGACATCCCCGTGCAGAAGACGTTGCGGCGGCTCAGACGGTGCTTTTTCCGCAGGTGCCGGATCAGGTCGTCGAGGAACTGGACGTCGTTGACGGCCATGTCGGCCTGAAAGGGATAACCCACGTTCCAGCATGTTTTGCCTCGGCCGTCGCGCTCGCCCTGCGGGTAGCAGACGGCGAATCCGTGGCGGTCGGCGGTCTCGTTCATGCCGAATCGTTCGGGAAGAGCCTCTCCGCCGTATCCGTGGAGGACGATGACCAGCGGTGCGTTTTCCGCAAGCCCTTCGGGCAGGTGGAGGCGGTAGGTGCGTTCGATGCCGCCTGAACGGAGCGTGTAGCGGGGCGTCTGCTGAGCGTGACACGCGGCGGCTGCGAGAAGCAGTGCGATGTGCAGGATGTATTTCATGACTGTCATTCGGTTATAGGCCTTTTTTTGCGATGCGCCACGCCAGCGCGTTGTAGAGCCCGATCAGCGGGCCGCGCCAGCTTACGGGCAGCGAGTTCAGGATGCGAACCTTGCGCAGCGTGCGCCGGTAGGTGCGGGTCCAGGAGAAAAAACGCGCTGCGCGCCGCGCCTCCTTCGTGCCGCCCTTGACGCTCTGGACGAGGGCTTTGCCCAACGCCGCGCGGGCCACGAACTCCCGCTCCTCCTCGGGGGCGGCGGGGTTGTAGAGCTCTTCGAACGAACAGAAGGTCTGTTCGGGGGTGTAGACTGCCGCCGAGCGGTTCGAAGCCACTCGCGAATAGCGCGCCAGCCGTTCGGGCGAGAAGCAGACCGGGTAGCGGCGGGCGATCTTGATCCACATGTAGAGGTCTTCGGCGATCTTCATGCCCTCGGGGAATCCGCCCACGGTGTCGAAGACCCGCCGGGGGATGCACGAGGCCGAGGGAATGGCGATGTAACGGTGGGCCGAGTCGCGGAAGAAGTTGCCGACGACGCCCCGTTCCGAGGGCGTTACGGCCGGGAATACGCCCTCGTGGCCGACGATGGAGAATCCCGTGCAGTAGAGTCCGCAGCCGGGGAACTCCCCGATCATGGCGGCGATCTCGGCGAGGAACCCCGGTTCCCATGCGTCGTCGGCGTCCAGCAGGGCGACGTATTCGCCCGTCGATTCGGCGATGCCGCGGTTGCGGGCCGCCGAGACGCCGGCGTTGGGCTGTGAGACGAGCCGCACGAGCGGCGAGGCGATCTGCCGCACGACCTCGGCGCCTCCGTCCGTCGAACCGTCGTCCACGACGATGATCTCCGCGGGGGGAGAGCTCTGCGCCAGCGCCGAACGCACGGCGGCGGCGACTTCGCGCTGCTTGTTGTAGAGGGGTATGACGACCGAAATCGTTGGTTTTGACATCTGTGCCGGCAGGTTTTGTTGCGAAGATATCGATCTTTTGCTACTTTTGCAAATAAAACCGTTCCGATGACCGCATCCGAAAAAATCATCGCATTCATCCGCAACACGTTCGACACGGCGTTGTACTTCGCCGTGATGGCCGTCAAGGAGAACTTCCGCAACTACGTAGGCCGCGCCGGGACGGTCGGCGTGCCGAAGCCGTCGGTGCTGATCCTCGGCAACGGCCCCTCGCTGGCCGAAGACCTGCCGCGGCTGATCGAACGGCGGGAGCACGAGACGAAGGACGTGATGGCGGTGAATTTTTTTGCGCTCGACGAGCGTTTCGAGACGGTGCGTCCCGCCTATTACGTGCTTTCCGATCCGATGTTCTTCCGCGACAGCGCCTGCCGCGACCGGGTGGCGGAGTTGTACCGGGCGCTCGACGAAAAGGTGACGTGGCCGATGAACCTCTACGTGCAGTACTACAATCCCGAACGGTTCGACTACCGCGCCGCGCTGCCCAACCCCCGAATCCGCATCGTGCGGTTCCATACGCAGGTCTACCGCGGGTTCCGGAGCGTGGAGTTCGGGCTGTTCCGCCGCGGACTCGGGAGCGCCAACTTCGGGACCGTGGTGCAGGTGTGCGAATACGTCGCCCTGCTGCTGGGGTACAGGACGCTGGAGCTGTACGGAGTGGACCACACGCTGTTGGACGGCTTGTGCGTGGACGATGAAAACTGCCTCTGCCGCGCCGACAAGCACTATTACGACGACGTTCCGGCCGTCCCGAAGCCGATTTTCCAGAAGGTTCCGCACCGTCCCTACACCCTGTCGGTCTATCTGGCCGAAGTCGCCGAACTGTTCCGCGGCCACGAGGTGCTGCGCCGTTACGCCGACTCGATCGGGGCGCGCATTATAAACCGCACGCGCGGTTCGATGATCGACGCCTACGAGAAAATTCCGCTGAAACGGTGATTTCTGCGTTACACCTCCCCTCGGATACTCATTTACGCCTGTAAACTGCGTTTCTCGGGGCTGCGGTTATTTCGGAATATTCCGGCTGGCCGCGATGATTTCGGCCATGGTGAAATCCTCGGGGTAGTCGATGTCCAGTCCTTCGATATGGTCTACGACGGCCATGTAGGGCCGGTCCCCGATACGACGGCCGCGGCCGCACCACAACTCGCGCGAAAAGATGAAGAAGGCGCTGGTCTCGATGTAGACCGGCTCGATGGTCTGTGTGCGGGGAATGTTGTCGAGGCTGTAATTGAGCGGTTTGCCCCCGAACCATGCGAAAGTCTGGACCTTTTCGGCGCTGAACGCCGAGTCGTATTCGCCCGAACGGACCTTTTCGAGTGCCCCGGCGACGGTCGAGGCGCGGATGAAGGGCGACGTGGCGTGGGCGAGGAGGTAGAGGTCCGCCTCGACCGCCGCCGTGAAACTGTCGTAAATCTCCTTGCCGAGGGTGGTGTCCCGGTCGAGCGACGGGTCGCGGCGCAGGAACCGAATCCCTTCGGGCAGCAGCGGGCGGATGCTTTCGTCGCTGCAAAAGACATAGACCTCGTCGATGCCCTCCACCGTAGTCAGGGTTTTCAGGATATGGCACATCAGCGGCGAACCGCTCAGCGAACGGAGGTTCTTGCCCGCGACGCGCTGGCTGTTGAGCCGAATGGGAACGAATGCGACGGTTTTCATAGAATTCGATAATTTGTAAAGGGATTCGTAGCGACACTTTGCCGTTTGCGGCATTCAACTCCCCGCTCCGGGCGGGGGCTTAGGGTTGGAGCGGATTGGCAGACACGGAGGAACGCCGTAGAAACGGCATTCGGAGCTGCATTACATGGCTGATATTCCGACCGGCGTTTCATTGTACCAGCAAGTTGCAGCCGCGGATGTCGGAGCGGTCGATGCGGCCTTCGATCTGAAACGATCCGTCCGCTCCGACACGCCCCACGTCCTGCGTCTGGATGAAGGCGCAGGACCACCGGTTGGCGAGGTCGGTGACGTTCAGCCCGCCGCGCGAGCCGGCCGGCAGCGTGTCGAACGGGTCGTTGACGTCGCGGGCCGCGACGCGCATCCATGCCGGGCAGCGGAACCGGTTGCCGCCCTGCGAATAGGCCTGCGAGGTGAGTTCGGCCATGCCGTACTCCGAGTGGATTTCATGCACTCCGAAGGCGTTGCAGAGTATCCTGTGGAACTCCTCTTTCGGGATCTCCTCGCGGTAGCCCTTCATGCCGCCGGTCTCCATCACCACCGTGTCCCGGAGTTTCGGGGCGTAACGTTCCGCGAGGTCCCACAGCGCATAGCTCACGCCCAGCAGGATTTTCGGTTTCGGGTCCGCCCGCATCGCGGCCAGCAGGGCCTCGTAGTCGTCGAGGTAGAAGCCGCCCGAGCCGCAGTCGGACAAAAGCCGGTCGGCCATGTAGACCAGCGACGAGCCTTTCCGCCGCAGGTAGTTGGGCAGCAGGGCGTAGAGGCTCCAGCGTTCGGGGGCGCCGTAAAAGGTGCGGAACGAGGCGCGGAACGCCTGTTCGTAAAGCGCGAGCGACTGCATCGGGTGGCGCGAAGGGGTCATGCCCGTCGTCGCCGACGAGGTGAAGACCGCCTCGGGAGGCGTCTCGCCGCAGTAGACGTCGTGCGTCTTGAACAGTTCGATGGGCAGGTGAGGAATCTCCTCAGGCGTGCGCACCTCTTCGGGACGGATGCCCGCGAGCGCGAGATACTCCCGGTAGGGAGCGCATGCGGCGGCCTGGCGGCGGAATGTCTCCAGCGCCGTCCGGGCGAAAACCGCGTCGTCGGCAATGCGGAATATGTCGTCGGGGCTGATCATCGTCGGCAAAGATACAAAAAAGCCGGATGGGTGCAAAACCGGACCTGGACCGTCTGCGAAAAACACAAAAACAACAATGCACAATCCGAATGGAATCGTTTTGTGCTTGTTGTTTTTATGGCTTCCTGCGGCAGAACGCCGCCTCGTCCCGGCGTTATTTTTTCACCTTGGGCGCGAGCATCATGTTCATCTTCTTGCCGTCGAGTTTCGGCATCATCTCCACCTTGGCGAACTCTTCGAGGTCGGTGGCGAAGCGCAGCAGCAGGATCTCGCCCTGCTCCTTGAAGACGATCGAACGTCCGCGGAAGAAGACGTAGGCCTTGACCTTGGCTCCCTCCTTGAGGAAGTTCTGCGCGTGCTTGAGTTTGAAATTGTAGTCGTGGTCGTCGGTCTGGGGGCCGAAGCGGATCTCCTTCACGACGACTTTCGTCTGGTTGGCCTTCAGCTCCTTGGCCTTCTTCTTCTGCTGGTAAAGGAACTTCTGGTAGTCGTCGATGCGGCATACCGGGGGCTCGGCTTTCGGAGAGATCTCGATCAGGTCGAGTTCCATCTCGTCGGCGAGCCTGAGCGCATCGCGGATCGGCAGAACCTGGGGCTGGCCGACGTTGTCGCCGACCACACGCACTTCCGGAGCCGTGATCTCGTTGTTGATCCGGTGGGGGTTCTCCTTGACGGGCGGACGGCGCCCGAAGCGGTTGTTGGCATTGGCTGCCGGTTTCGGTCTGTTATTCCCGGGGGTAAACGGCCTCGGCGGGAATGGTTTCGGTGCTGCGATAGTTGTAAGTATTAGTTAAGTTAATGTAAATTTGTTTTTGTTTCCGGGCTTCCGCCGGCGGTAACTCCGCGGCGTTTCTCCCTGTTTGCCGGTCCGACCCGCCCCCGACCCCCGCCGAAGCGGGGGTTTATGGGCAGGGTCCGGTCGTCGGTTTATTTCTTTTCCAGTCTGTTGGCCTCGACCTCCTCTTTGACCAGTCCGGCGATCAGGTCGCGGAACGCCTCCATCGGCATCTGGCCCTTGTCGCCCTCGCCCTGTGCGCGGACGGATACCAGACCTTCGGCCTCTTCCTTCTCGCCGACGATCAGCAGGTAGGGGATGCGCTTGAGCTCGTTGTCGCGGATCTTGCGGCCGATCTTCTCGTTGCGGTCGTCGATCTCGGTGCGGACGTCGCTGCGGTTGAGGAACTCCGAGACTTTCTGGGCGTAGTCGTTGAACTTCTCCGAGATGGGAAGCACCACGACCTGCTGGGGTGAGAGCCACAGCGGGAATTTGCCGCCCGTGTGCTCCAGCAGCACGGCCACGAAACGCTCCATCGAGCCGAACGGCGCGCGGTGGATCATGATCGGGCGGTGGAGCCGGTCGTCGGCGCCCTTGTACGTGAGGTCGAAACGCTCCGGCAGGTTGTAGTCCACCTGGATCGTGCCCAGTTGCCACTTGCGGCCGATGGCGTCCTTGACCATGAAGTCGAGCTTCGGGCCGTAGAAGGCGGCTTCGCCCAGTTCGACCACCGTCGTGAGGCCCTTCTCCTTGGCGGCCTGCATGATGGCCGACTCGGCTTTCTCCCAGTTCTCGTCCGAACCGATGTATTTCTCCTTGTTGTTCGGGTCGCGCAGCGAAATCTGTGCCGTATAGTTGTCGAACTTCAGCGTCTTGAAGATATAGAGCACGATGTCGATCACTCTCTCAAATTCTTCGAGAAGCTGATCGGGCCGTACGAACAAGTGGGCGTCGTCCTGCGTGAACCCGCGCACGCGCGTCAGTCCGTGGAGCTCGCCCGACTGCTCGTAGCGGTAGACCGTTCCGAACTCGGCCAGGCGCACCGGCAGCTCCTTGTACGAACGGGGCTTCGAGCGGTAGATTTCGCAGTGGTGCGGGCAGTTCATCGGTTTGAGCAGATACTCCTCGCCCTCGATCGGCGTGTGAATCGGCTGGAACGAATCCTTGCCGTACTTGGCGTAGTGGCCTGAGGTGACGTAGAGCTCCTTGTTGCCGATATGCGGGGTGATTACCTGCTGGTAGCCGTATTCTTTCTGCACGTTGCGCAGGAACTGCTCCAGACGATCGCGCAGGGCGGCGCCTTTGGGCAGCCACAGCGGCAGCCCCTGGCCCACGCGCTGCGAGAAGGTGAACAGTTCGAGGTCCTTGCCCAGCTTGCGGTGGTCGCGCTTCTTGGCCTCCTCCATCATCGCCAGGTACTCGTCGAGCATCGACTTCTTGGGGAACGAAATGCCGTAGATGCGGGTCAGCATCTTGTTCTTCTCGTTGCCGCGCCAGTAGGCTCCGGCCACGGAGGTCAGCTTCAGGGCCTTGATATACCCCGTGTTGGGGATGTGCGGTCCGCGGCAGAGGTCCGTGAACGCGCCGTTGGTATAGAAAGAGATGGTGCCGTCCTCGAGGTCCGAGATCAGTTCGACCTTGTACTGGTCGCCCTTTTCGGTGAAGGTCGCCAGCGCCTCGGCCTTGGGGACCTCGCGGCGGATCAGCGCCTCCTTGTTGCGGGCCAGCTCCGCCATCTTGTTCTCGATGGCCGGGAGATCGGACTCGGTGATGGGCACAGGAGAATCCACGTCGTAGTAGAATCCGTTCTCGATGGCCGGTCCGATGCCGAACTTGATGCCCGGGTAGAGCGCTTCGAGCGCCTCGGCCAGCAGGTGCGACGAGGTGTGCCAGAAGGCGTGCTTGCCTTCGGCGTCGTCCCATTTGAAGAATCGGATCGAGGCATCCTCCTCGATCGGGCGCGTCATGTCGACCGTCGTGCCGTTGACCGACGCCGCGAGCGAGTCAGCAGCTAAACGAGGACTGATGCTCGCTGCGATCTGGTAGGCGGTGGTTCCTTGTTCGAACTCCCTTACCGAACCGTCGGGAAAAGTGATTTTGATCATGTGCGTATGGTTGTTTGTTGCGGGACATCCGGCGCTTCCACAATTACGAGACGGAATACGTCGGACCCC
>CATKXN010000047.1 GCA_949840605.1 uncultured Alistipes sp. | reverse complement strand
AATAGACGTAGCGGTCGCCTCCGTAGGTCGGAAGCCCCTCCTCGGAGCAGGCCCCGGCGCCAAGGGCCGCGGCGGCAAGCAGATATATCAGTTTTTTCATGATCGCATTTATTTTAAGGTCGTTTCACTGTCGGGGATGGGGAATACGTATTTGTCCGCCATCTGGATCGTCTGCGTGGTGCTGACGAGCGTAGGGCTGCCGAGCCGTTTCAGGAAGAAGAAATACTGCCCTTCGCCGATGTTCTCCTTCCAGACTTCGAGTTCGAGTTTCGACATGAAGGCATCGAAATCGGACGCCGAGACCGAGCCCGTGCGCACCCGTTTCTTGTACACCAGCGTGCTGAGGTCGGAAACCGCGTCGGCGACCGTGCCCCCGGCGGCTCCGCGGGCCTTGCATTCGGCCATGATCAGGATGACCTCCGACATGCGGATAACCGGAATGAGCGCCCCCTGCGTATCGCCGGACTGGTAATCGACGTCGGAACCGCCCGTGCCGGTGTACTTCACGTACTTGCACGACGTGTAGACGTCCTCCTGCTCCTCGGCGTCGGGCTGGTTGACGCAGTATTTGTAGCGCACGTCGTACTTCTGTTCGCTGGACGTGAAACGCTTCTTGGGGTTGCGCAGCGCC
This sequence comes from uncultured Alistipes sp., assembly GCA_949840605.1. The sequence continues at coordinate 17,446 of CATKXN010000047.1, read as the reverse complement.
AGAATGAAATCGGTCTGGTTCGAGAGCATCGCATCGTTGTAGTTCTTCTTCAGGTACTGGTCGTAAGCGGCGAAGATGATGTCGTCGTACAGTTTCACGGCTCCCGAGACCTTGCCGGCCGTCGAATAGTCGGTCAGCGGGAACCAGGTCTTGCAGGCGTCGTAGACCTCGGCGGCCGCGGCCAGGGCTTTCTCGTAATCGCAGGCATACATGTAGACGCGGGCCAGCAGCGCCTTGACGGCCCAGTAGTGGAGCCGCGTGCCGCGGTAACCGAAGAACAGGCCGCGCGAATCGTTCGCCGCAAAACGCGCGGAGGCCGTTTTGAGCGCATCCAGTTTCAGGTCGTTGACGGCCAGCAGCGGAAGCGCCGCCTCGCAATCGGCGACGATCTTCGCAAGCACCTCCTCGGTCGTGTAGCGTGTCGGCACCTTGTCGGGATAGGTCGTCGAATAGGGAATCGCCTTCGCGGCAGGGTCCGCGACGGGTGCCGCAGCGAAGAGCCGCAGCAGCTCGAAGTGCAGCAGGGCGCGGGCCGCCAGCGCCTCGCCGTGGATCATCTCCCGCTCGCCGCTCTCGGCATAGGGGAAGAGCCCCGGATCGGCCTTTTCGACATGGCTGATCAGCGCGTTGCAGTTGGCGATCGTATTATAGGAGGTCTGCCAGATGTTTTCCAGGTAGTCGAGCACCTCCTTGTTCGCGTAGTCCATCTTCTCGGTGTAGGCGTAGAGCTGCGAGGTCTCCATCGAACCGAAATCGTAATACTGCGACAGGGCGCTCACGAATCCCCAGGAGAGTTCGCGTCCGTAGAGCGACGGGGAGGCCATCTGCTGGTAGATGCCGTTCAGGGCCGAACGGTAGCCCGAGTAGTCGCTGAAAAGGTTCTCCTCGGTGGTCATTCCCTGGGGCATGACGTCGAGCCACTCGCCGCAGGATGCGGACGAAAGCAGGAGCGTGCACGAAACGAATATTTTTGCGAATGTTTTCATACAGGGACGGATTTAGAAAGTGAGATTGAGCGTAAAGTTAACCGTGCGGGAATAGGGATAGTCCAGACCCCGCTCCTGGAGCACGGAGCTGAAATAACCCAGGTCCTCCATATTGGCCGTCAGGCGCAGCATGCCGAGCCCCCAGCGCTTCACGAGCTTCGAGGGGAAGTCGTAGCTGATCGAGAGCGAGTTGAACTGCAGCGTGTTGTAGTCCTGAATGAAACGCGACGTGGGACGGGTGACCAGCGAGCGGTCTTTGATGTCTTTCAGCGGAGCGACGTCGCCGGGTTTCTTCCAGCGGTCCGTGGATACGCGCTTGTCAACGTTGTAGCGTTCGAGGTTCGCATTCTCGACCTGGCTGACCAGCGTCGAGTTGTAGCGCTGTCCGCCGAATTCGTACAGGAACGAGGCGAAAAGCGAGAAGTTACGCCAGCGGGCGTTCAGTCCGAAGGAACCCTGCGCCCACGGCTCCCGGTTGCCGATCTCAACCTGATCGGCGGCATTCCAGTCGTAGGTGATCGTGCCGTCGGGACGCCGGAAGACCTCCCGGCCGTTGGCCGGGTTGATGCCGAGCGACTCCATGCCGTAAATGGCGTAGATCGAACCGCCCTCGACATACTGCGTATAAGTCTGGGCGTAGCGGCTCTGCGAAGAGTTGTCGTCGTAATCGTCGTACTGTTTCTGGACCAGCTTGTTGTAGGCTTTCAGCGCATCGTTGATCTTGACGATCTTGTTCTTGTTGTGGGCCATCTTTCCGAAGGCGGTCAGTTCCAGATTCTTCGAACGGTAGAAATTGTAACGCAGGTCCAGTTCGAAGCCCCGGTTGCTCACCTCGCCCAGGTTGTCCTTGTAGCTGGTGAATCCCGACGACGAGGGGATCGTCACGTCGGTGATCTGGTCGATGGTCTTCTTGTCGTAGTAGCTGGCCTTGAAGGTCAGGCGGTCCTGGAAGAAGCCCAGTTCGATGCCGACATCCGCCACGCGGGTCTTCTCCCAGCCCAGGTCGGGGTTGCCCATGTAGTAGAGTATGTGCCCGGCGCCCGTCGAATACCAGTCCGAGGAAGAGGAGGTCGTGTAGGTCGAACGGGCCGAATAGGCGGCGTAACCCACCTTGCCGACCGTGCCGACCGTGCCGCGGAGTTTCAGACGGCTGAGGGTCTTGTTGCCTTTCAGGAACTTGTAGTTATGGAAGTTGATGCCGGCGCCCACGGCCCAGAAAGGAGCCACGCGGTTGTCGGAACCGAACTCCGAGGAGCCGTCCAGACGCACCGAGAGGTCCAGCAGATAGATGTCGTCGTAGGTGTAGTTGCCCGAAAGGAACATGCCGACCAGACGGGTCTTGTTCTTCGATTCGGTAGGTTTGCCCTCGACCTGCGCGGCGTCGTTCGGCGAGTGGAGCGCTCCGGTCGAGAAACCGATATATTTGATGTTGTCGACCGTATAGCTGGTCTCGACGGCGTTTCCGCCCAGCGAGAAATTCAGGAAATGCTTGTTGAAATTCCGGTTGTACATGAAGAGCAGGTTGGCGTCATAGGAGAACGTGTCCGAGCCGTTCACGGTCAGCGATCCCAGCTCCCGGGGCGTCGCGAAGGCGCTGTTCGAGGCCGACAGCGGATCGACGAAGACCCGCGACTCGTAGGAGCGCTGGCTCAGGGTGATCCAGGCCTTGGCGGTGAAATGCGGCGTGGCGAAGAAGTTGATCGCGAAGTTGTCCTGCAGCGTCCGGTAATTGCTCCGGCTGAAATTGTTCAGGTATTCACGCTCGTAGAGCGGGTTGAGAGCCGAATAGCCGAAACGCAGGTTCTGGAGGTAGTTGCCCGTGGTCTCGTCGATCGGCACGTTGTAGGGCAGCATGTGGGAGAACTGCGAGAAGGAATAGGGCGAGTCGGTCGAACGGTTGGCGTCGTAGGACGCACGGTTCATCAGCTGGAACTTGCCGATGCGGTAATCGAGGAAAAGCCCCGCGCCGTAGGTGTCGCGCTTCGAATCGCGCATGACGCCCTTGTTGCCGGCGTACTTCAGCTCGATACCCCAGCGGACGTCGTTCTCACCGCCGTCGATGTAGATACTGTGCTGGTGGTTCACCGAGGTGCGGAGGTTCTTCGAAAGCCAGTAGGTGTCCACGCCGCGGTTCACCTCGTTGAGTTTCTTGTAGTAAGTCTCGTTTTTGTTGTAGATGTTCTCGTTGAAATCGGCTGCGTCGAAGGCGTAGAGCCCGGCATCGAGTTCGGCCTGCAGTTTCTCGCGGGCGTTCATCAGGTTGTAGGCCGAAAGGTCGGGCATCTCGACGCTTCCGGTCAGGTTGTAGGAGACGCGCAGCTTGCCGGCCTCCGGGGCGCGCGACTCGATGACCACCACGCCGTTGGCGGCGCGCGATCCGTAAAGCACCGTCGCGGCGGCGTCCTTCAGCAGCGTGATCGAGTGTACGCGCATGGGATCCATGTCGTAGATCTTCTCCACGTCGACTTCGAAACCGTCGAGGATGAAGATCGGCAGGTTGGAGTTGTTCGTGAGGTTCTGGCGCGAAATATCGGCCGAGGTGTTCAGCTCGGTGGTGATGCTGTTCTGGCCGCGGATGTAGAATTCGGGCAGCGCATTGGGGTTCGAGCCCATCGAGATGTTCTCGGCCAGCCGGAACGAGGGATCGAACACCTGGATGGCGTCGATCATCCGTTTGGGCGAAACCTCGACGATCTCCTTTTGGGTGATTCGCGTGGTGTTGCCCGTGAAACTCTCCTTGCGGACCTGCGCATAACCCGTAACGACCACGTCGTCGATGCTTTCCACCTTGTCGAGCAGCTGCACGTCCAGCTCCGTCTGGTTGTTGTAGGCTATTTCGCGGCTCTCCATGCCCAGGAAACTCACCGTCACGACCGTCCCGGGACGAGGCGGGAAGCGCAGCGAGTAACAGCCGTCAGGATCGGTCGTCGTGCCGACGGTCGTCCCCTTGATATGGACCATCGCCCCGGGGATCGGGGCTTTCGTGGCGCGGTTCGTCACCCGGCCGGTCAGCGTAACCCGCTGGGGGGGGGCCGCCGCGGCCGTTCCCTGCGCATCGGCTTTCGGGGCCTTGTCGGCTTCCCGGACGCGGATGATGATCGTATCCTCGCTGATGGAGAAATCCAGTCCGGTGCCGTGGAGCGCCTCGCGCAGGATCTCCTCGACGGGAGCGTTCTGCCGGTGCAGCGTAATTCCCTTGACGGCCCGGATCGAATTGCTGTTGTAGAGCAGCAGATAACCCGTTTCCCGTTTGATGTGCTGGAGCACATCGTCGAGCGTCGCCCCGGTCAGAGCGATCGACATCCGTTTCTTCGGCTGAGCCGGCCCGTCCGCCCTCACGGACTGGACCGCAAAGACCGTGACCGCCAGCAGAAGCAGTACGACGGCTCTCCGGCCCCCTCGGAGAAGAGGCGCAAATAAGTCAAGTTTCTTCATACGCAAATTATTTTAACTGAAACAAAGGGTTTCCTGTTCCACGGGGGCAGCGCCGGCGCGCCGGCGCGTCATTTCGACTTCCGCACCACCCGGATCATGTCGTCCTCCTCGGTAAAAACCACGTCGTTGGTCAGGTTCATCAGGTCGGCGATCGTATTGAGCGTCGCATGGCGTTTGATCATCCCCGTATAGAGCACGCCGTCGAGCGTCGGCGAAGAGGTGTCGATCCGCACGCCGTACCAGCGCTCCAGTTTCCGGCAGATCGACCGCAGCGGCTCGTCGTAAAAGACCAGCAGTCCCCGCCGCCACATCGTGCAGGCTTCGACATCGGCCTTCCGGACCGTCAGTCCGCCCCCGGACTTGTCGAATCCGGCCTGGAGCCCCGGCGACAGCAGGGCTTCCTCACCCGCGGCGGCCACACGCAGCGATCCCGTGACCAGCGTCGCCTCGATGCTCGGTTCATCGTCGTAGGCCATGACATTGAACGATGTGCCCAGGACGGTCAGTTCGACGCCCGAAGCCGACACGACGAAGGGATGCCGGCTGTCGGGGGCCACTTCGAAAAAGACCTCGCCGGTGATCGCGACGCAGCGCCGCGAGCCGAAATGCAGGGGATAGGTGATGCTCGACCCGGCATTGAGCCAGGCGCGCGTGCCGTCGCCGAGCGTGAGCGAATACTCGCCGCCCTGCGGCACCCGGATCGTATTGTAAGCCTCCTCGGCCGGCTTCCCTGATTTTTCGGATGCGGTGTAGGCGATCTCGTCGCCGTTGATCTCGATCCGGACGTTCCGCTCGCTGATCTCCGCACGGACCGAATCGGCCAGAAGGACCTGCTCTCCCGACGAGAGTTCGAGCACGGCACGGCGGGCACCCGGTTCTACGGTCGTCATCAGCCGGTTGCGAGTGGGGTCCAGGCGTTCCCCGGCCTGATAAAGCAGGGCACCGCTGACCAGCATGCCCGCCAGCACGGCCGCCGCCGCGCCGATCCGCAGCGAACGCAGCAGCCGGCTGCGCCGCATATGGCGGCGGTCCTCCTCGCAGACCCTGCGCCATACCTGCTCCTTGTCATACCGATACATCCGCGACAATTCGCTGCCGAGATCCGAATGCCCTTCGATCAGGTCGAGAATCTGACGGTTCTCCTCGGACTCGTCGCCCCAGGCCTCGAGCTGCCTCGATTCCTGCGGCGTGATCGTTCCCGAAATATAGGCATGCAGCAATTTGTCGATCTGGTCGTTGTCCATATGCACCGGCTTTTATATTAAAGACGGCAACAACGGAAAAACTCCTTACAATTTTTCGCAAAAAAAGCGGAAGGAGCCGGACGAAAACATGCGGGTTCAGAAGAAGAAGAGGGCCATCATCTTACGCAACGACTTGATGGAACGATACATGTGCGTCTTGATGGTAGCGAGCGAAACGCCCAGTTCGGAAGCGGCGTCCGCATAGGAATAGTTATTCAGGCAGATCAGCTTGACCACCCTGCGGGATTGTTCCGGCAGACGTTCGATCGCCTGATAGAGGCGGTGCAGCCGGTTGGCGCGTTCGACATCGTCGCGGCTGAGGTCGAAATTGACCTCGTCGGCGATGAGCTCGCTGCCGTTCAGCTCCTCCCAGCGGCGCAGCGTATGCGTGGCGGCATAGTCCAGCGCCGCATTCCGCACGCAGCGGTAGAGGTATTTCACCGGAGAATCGATTTTCGTAAGGTCCACCCGCGCCAGCCGCACGAAGACCTCCTGGACGATATCCTCCGCCACGGACTTCGAATGCACGATCTCCTCCGCCACATATGCGGCGCTTCGGAAATGCGCATTGAAGAGCTTCTCTAAGGAATGGGAAATCATATGGCAAGTGACGCTTGGGGACAAATATATAAATAAATGTGTGAAAATGTATCCCAAAAAGGCGCTTTTTGAAGCAGCCCGGACATCGCCCAAATAGCATACATATAATTATCAATAAATTACGCCGAAAACTTCCGCGCATTTTTTTATTTTAAACTGTAAGCCGCCGTCCACTTTCGGCCGGAAAACGGCCTGTTCCGACGCGCTCAGACAGGCGGCGGAGATTCCCGGACTACAATTCGCAACCCGCACGATCCGGATACCCCGGCCGCAGAGGCCTTGTTTTTATCTCAAATTAACGGTACTTTTGTCATCAAAACGGATATGGAAATGATTAAAAATGTTGTCTTCGACCTCGGAGGGGTCCTCGTAGGTCTGGATTCCGACCGCTGCACGGCGGCGTTCCGCAGCCTCGGCATGGACGCCGTGGCGGAGCTCATCAACCCCTGCTATCCCGTCGAAATGATCGGACGCCTCGAACACGGCGACATCTCGTTCCGCGAAGCCTGCGACGAGATGCGCACTCTCTCGGGCACCCCGCAGGTCACCGATGACGAAATCGCACGGGCCTACGGCGCATTCCTCACGGAGATTCCCGTGGAAAAGCTCCGCCAGATCGACCGGCTGCGCCGACAGGGTTTCCGGACCTATGTGCTCTCGAACAACAACCCGGCGTCGATGGAGTACATCCGGCGGATGTTCACGGCCGACGGCAAGACCATGAACGCCTATTTCGACGCCGTGTACCTCTCTTACGAACTGCACGAACTGAAACCCTCGGAAGCGATCTTCCGCAAGATGACCGCCGCAAGCGGGATGCGGCCCGAAGAGACGCTCTTCATCGACGACGGGCAGAAGAACGTCGATGCGGCCCGCGAACTGGGATTCTCGGTCTACATGCCCGCCTCCGGCGAAGACTTCGGACATATTCTCGAAAACCTGAACCGCCATGAAGAAAATCTATAAGACACTCCTGATCCTCCTCGCCGTCCTGATCGTCCTGGTGCTGGGCATCGCCATCGCCGCGTCGCCCGTGGCGAAAAACTACATCGAGAAGCACGACCGCGAACTGCTGGGACGCTCGATACGCATGGAACGCCTGCGCGTGAACATCTTCACGGGACGCCTGCGCGTCGAAGGGCTGAAAATCGGCAGCGCCGGCGACTCGACGACCTTTTTCGCACTCGACAGTTTCGACATGCGCATGCGCATCCTGCCCTTGCTGTCGAACCGCGTGACGGTGAAGCACATCACTCTCGCGGGGCTCGACGTCAAGGTCTACCAGCGGGGCAGCGCGTTCAGTTTCGACGACATCCTCGAACACTTCGCGGCGGACTCCGCGGCCGCCGCCGAACCGGCGGAGCCGTCCGAACCGTGGGAGATCGGCATCTACAACATCGCCATACGCGACGGGCATCTGTTCTACAAGGATCTGGAACTCGATGCCGTATGGGGTCTCAACGACATCAACCTGCAAATCCCGGGCGTCTATTTCGGGGGCGAGAAGACCGACGTGGGCGCCGTGCTGAACTTCGCGGAGGGCGGTTCGCTGGCCACGAGCGTCGCCTACGACATCGACACGTCGGAGTTCGACATCGGGCTGAAACTCGACGCCCTGACGCTCGGGAGCATGCTCCCCTACTTCCGCCAATGGCTCGACGTCGGGGATGTCGGGGGACGTCTCTGGGCCGACATCCGGCTGCGGGGCAACACCGAACACCTGCTGGCCCTGCGCACCGAAGGCACGGCCTCGCTGGCGGATTTCGCCCTGACGGACATGCGGCGGCAGCCCGTGGCCGGGGTCGATACGCTGGGCGTGAGGCTCGCCGAGGGCGACCTGGGGCGGATGCGGTTCCGTTTCGAGCGCTTCTACGTCGGAGGGTTCTCGCTCGACGCCGAGCTGACGCCCGAGGGAGACAACCTCTCGGCGCTGATGAAAACTACGCCCGAAAGTCCGGAACAGCCCGCCGCAACGGCCTCGGAGACCGCGCCGGCAGCCGCGCCGGCATTGCGGATCGACGATCTGGAGATCGCCGGAGGCAAAGTCTCGTTCCGCGACCTGACGATGGACAAACCTTTCGAGTACGTCGTGAGCGATATCCGCATGCGCAGCCGCGATTTCGACCCCTCGAAACGCAACAGCCTGCAGGTCGACGCCCGGATGCAGCGCACCGGATCGGCGAAACTCCGCTGGGAGGGCACGCTCGACGACCTGGACAACCAAAGCATCACGCTGTGGCTGTCGAACCTCAATCTGAAAGACTTCACGCCCTACTGCGAACACTTCACGGGCTACCCCGTCACGGGCGGCAACCTCACGTTCCGCAGCCAGAACGTCATCCGCAACCGTTACCTCGACGGCACCAACCACCTCGACGCCTTCGAACCCCAGGTGGACAAGAAACGCAAGGAGCTGAAACCCGAAATGAACATCCCGCTCAAACTGGGGCTTTACGTGCTGCGGGACAAGAAGGGTCACGTGAAGATGGACCTTCCGGTAGGCGGCAACCTCGATTCGCCGGAGTTCTCCTACCGCAAAATCGTGCTGAAAGCCATCGGCAACGTACTGCTCAAGGTCGTGACGGCGCCTTTCTCGTTCCTCTCGGGCGGCAGCAGAAACCTCGAATACATCGCCCTCGATCCGGCGCAGTACGCTTTCACGTCGGAGCAGTACGCCTCGTTCGACCAGATCGCGCAGATGCTCAGGGACAAGCCCGAAATGCAGATCGTGCTGACCCAGCGCATCAACCTCGCCCGCGCCCTGCCGGCGCAGAGCGTCAACCTCCTGCGCCTGGCCTACCACAACAGCCTCGCGGAGGCCGACTCCACCGGACGGCGTCCCCGGCTCTCGATGCTCGAATACGAAAAGCTCCAGCAGGTCGACATCCGCACCCCGGCCGTCGGGGCGTTCGCCGATTCGCTGCTCGCCCGGCGCGGCATCTCCCCGCAGGGTATGTCGCCCAACGCCAAGGCCCTTGCCCTCTACCGCGACGACGCTCTCGGCCTGCTGCGGCGGACGATGGCGGCACGCGACAAGGCGCTCGGGGCGTACATGCTCTCCACCCACGGGGTGCAGGCCCCGGCGTTCCGGCTCCAGCCGATGGATTCGGCGGCCCTGACGACCTATGCGGGCCGCGACCGCTACACCCTTGCGCTGGGTCTCGACGGAGAGACCGCCGCGATCGGCGACGATGCGGCGGATGCGGACGCGCCCACCGTTCCGGATGAGCGGGACGGAGTTGAAATCCCGGCGTCGGACTCGACAGGTTCGGCACCCGCAGCCGTTCCGGGAATCTGAACGGCGCCCCGGCATGCGGAGCGGTGCCGCCTTGCGCTTTTCACGGCAAAAGTTTGCCGGAACGAAAAAAAGCGGTTATCTTTGTGCTCCGGAACCGCAGCGGTTCCCCCGATCCTGAAAATTCGCAGGGCCGGGAACGACGGGGTGTAGCGCAGTCCGGTTAGCGCACCTGCTTTGGGAGCAGGGGGTCACAGGTTCGAATCCTGTTACCCCGACACGAGAACAAAAGCCTTTCAGACAGCTCTGGAAGGCTTTTTAGTGTGTTGTCGCAGCCGTTTCGATTTTGCCGTTTTCGGCCCGATTAACACGTTTGCCGCCCATCTGTGTTGACCGACGTGTCAACCGAGATTACGCGCGTCTTCTCATTTTCGCAGCCGAAGCCAACCTTTTCCGGAGAAATCCGTATCTTGCGGCAGTAAAACTACGCAAAACCCATGAAATATTCCGGCATCCTGCGGGGCCTCGGCTTGTGGTGGCTCCTGACGTTCGGTACGGCTGCGGCGGCCGTATCCGCACCCGGCGACACGCTCCGCGTCGCGTTCCTCACGGACATTCATGTAACGCCCGGCAATTCGCAGGACTCGCTGCTGCGCATCGCCATCGACGAAATCAACGCCTCGCCGTGCGACATCGTCCTTTTCGGCGGCGACCTCACCAACCTCGGCAGCGACGCCGAACTGGAACACGTCCACGCCTTGATCTCCCGGCTGCGGAAACCGTGGTGCGCCGTTCCGGGCAATCACGAAACCACGTGGTCCGAAAGCGCCTGCACGACGTTCGCCCGAATTTTCGGCCACGACGGGCGTGTCGCTTTCCGCGCCGGAGGCTACCTCTTTCTGGGTTACGCATCGGGACCGTTCATGAAGATGGCCATGGGGGCCGTGCGGACCGAGGACCTCGCATGGCTGGCCGAGGAGGCCGCCAAGGCGCGTCCCGGCGAACGCATCGTGAGCCTCTGCCACTACCCGCTCAACGGAGATCTCACCAACCGCTCCGAGGTCACGGCGACGCTCCGCCGGCTGGGCATCCCCCTCACGCTGTTCGGCCATTATCACCGGGCCCCGTCGCTCTTCAATTTCGATTCCGTGGCGGGAATCCAGGGCCGCGCCCTGACAGGCGGGAAGCTGACCGCGGCGGGATACACGCTGCTCGACTTCCGGGGCGACTCGGTCCGGGTGAGCGAAAAGGTGCTGGGCGCCGCGCCGCGCGTCTGCTTTACGATCGGCATGCACGACGACCCGCAGGTTGCGGCCCTTGCGTCCGACCCGATGCCCGAAGCCCCCAACTGTGCGGGCCGGGCGCAGTTGGTGCTGCAGGACAGTGCGACGATCTACACCGGAGTCGCTTTCCACGGCGGGATGATCTATTACGGAACGACGCAAGGCGTGCTGCGGGCCTACGATCCCCGCCGGGGCCGCGAGGTGTGGCGGCAGCGGCTCGGCGGCGCCCTTTATACCACGCCCCTCGCGGCCGAAGGCCTTGTCATCGCCGGAACGACGACCCGCGGGCTGTGCGCTTTCGACGCCCGCACGGGCCGCGAACGGTGGCGTATCGACACCCCGACGCCGATCGTCGGGCAGGGGCTCGTTGCGGGGCACGGACGCGACGCGGCCCTCTACATCGGTCTCGGCAACGGCGCGATGGCCAAAATCGCCGTGCGCGACGGACGTATCCTATGGCATTGCGACTACGGGCGCGGACAATCGCAGGGACAGCCAGCGCTGGCTGACGGCTGCCTGGTTTTCGGGGCCTGGAACGGCCGTCTCTACTGCCTCGACGCCTCGACGGGCGCAATTCGCTGGACTTGGACCAACGGATCGAAGAGCCTATTTCTGGCGCCGGGCAACATCGTTCCCCGAATCGCGCGGGGCCGCGTGTTCATCGGTGCGCCCGACCGGGCCCTCACGTGTCTCGAACTCGCTTCGGGGCGTGTCGTATGGCGCTGCCGGGATTACAAGGCCCGCGAATCATCGGGGCTGAGCGCCGACGGCAGCCGGTTCTACGTCAAAACGATGGACGGCGAACTGCTGGCTGTCGACACGTCGGGGGAGACCTTCCGCGAGGAGTGGATTACCCCGGCGGGGTTCGGTTACGACTACACGGCATGCCCCGTAACCGTGAGCGGCGGTGTCGCCTACCTGGCCGACCGCACGGGCCGCATCGCCGCCGTACGCGAGGACGGCACGTTGCTGTGGAGCGTGAAATGCTGCCATTCGGCGGCAAACTTCATCGCTGCAGCCCCCGACGGTTCGCTGTGGACGACCTTCGCCGAAGGAAAGATCTTCCGGATAGTCCCGAAGCACTGATCCCGGAGCCGAGCCCCTGTCGGCCGATTCCCGATCGACCGGCAAAACCCCGGCGGCTATTTGTAGATTATCTCGACGCCCTCGCCCGTTTTGATTTCTTCATAAACATGGCCTGCAATCAAATAGAGAGTTTTCAACCCGCACAGTCCCTGGACGTTGACGTAGGACAAATTGGCATTTTTGCTGAGATCCAATGTTTTGACATTCCAATTAGAATCCAAGGAGAAGATATTAGTCAGGTTGGTCAGATGTTCAATGCCCTCATAAGTTACGATATTCCGGTCTTTCAAGTCTAATTCAGTCATCACCGCGACTTCTTCCGATGAAAGAATTCCGTTGCCGTTGGTATCGCAGCGATTCAGCAGGTATTCTCTGAAATAGCGGTCCGGAACGCCTATTTTAACCGGAATATTGTCATATCCGAAACGCACGGTTTTCGTCTCATAATCTTTGATAAAATCAGGAATTGCGAGCTCCAAAAACAACCAGAGCTCTTTCAGATCCGGATTCTCCGAGCAGTCCAGTTCGGTGATTTCATGACTGTTGCGCAGGTCGAGTGTTCCGGACAGCCGATTATCCGAGCAGTCCAATTCGTGCAGCCACAAAGATTCTCCGATTTTCAGGGTCGTCAACCGGTTGTTCCAACAGGATAACCGTTGCAGATGGACGGAACTCGAGGCGTCTAACTCGGTCAGCATGTTTTGCGAACAATGGATCGTGTTCAATACGTTTTCCATACCGCCCCACGGAACCTTATTTGCCGGGAGTTTCAGTGTCGTGAGCTGATTCCTGGAACAATACAGATACTGCAGGTTCGTATTGCGGCTCAAATCGAGCTCGGTCAGCCGGTTGTTTTCGCAGTCGAGCCACTCCAGGTTGGTGAAATACTCGATGCCGTCGAGCGTCGTGATGTTCAGTTCCAGGTCCGTAAAGTCGATCTTCGTTACGGCCTCCGCCTCTTTCATCGAGAGTTTTCCGTTGTAATCCGCATCGAAGTAGGTAAGGCAATACTCGATGAATTTGGGATCGTTCATCTTTTTGGTGACGTCCGACACCCTTTTCAGTCCGTCGTTGTTTTTGTCGCTCTTTTCGCACCCGGCGAACAACGCCGTGCAGCACAACAGGTATGTAAGAATCCGTTTCATGTGTTTTGGTTATGGATAAATTAGTTGAAAACCTCTATTTTGCCTTGCGACGCGGCGTAGCAGGGCATCGTGCGGCCGACGGCGGCGTTGATGTAGGTCGGGTCGCACATCACGTAACGGCGTCCCTCGTATCGGAAGGCATCGCCCTCGACTTCGCCGCGGAATCCGACGGCGCAGGCGATGTGGCTCACGCCGTCGCTGGCCGCATTCCCCTCGTAGCGGATGAAGATCACATCGAGGCCCGTCAGCTCGCGCACCAGCCACGAGAAGACCCCCACGCGGTCCTTGCAGTTGTTGCGTCCGTAGAAGAACGACTCCTCGATGAAGAGCTGTTTCTGACGCCCGAAGGCCTCCTTGTCGGTGACGTACCCGAATCCGTTCTGCACAAGGTTCAGCAGGTATCCCACCGCCCGGGTCTCGTCCATGCCGGCGATCTTGCGGCGCAAGGTCCCCAGCACGGTTTCGGCCAGCTCCGCCGGCATTCCCTGCCGGTAGAAAACCTCGCCGCCGACGATCGGATAGTCCATTTCGAGGGCCAGGTTTCCGACGTTCATCGTCGGCGCGAAGGTCTCACCCAGCAGGGCGCTCCACCGCGGCACCTCGATCCGGCTCTTCATCCCCACGTCCATCGTGCCGTCCATCGCCAGGCTCAGCACCCTGTCCGCCTCGGCGAAGTCGTTGGCGTAGGTCCGGCAGCCGGCGTTCCGGTCGTGGCCGTAGCTGTACATGTAGTACTTCTCGCCTCCGACCAGCAGATACGGCACGGCGTACACCTGCTCACGGAACGGCAGCAGCAGCACCAGCCGGTTGCCGCAAACTCCTGCCCGGGCCCGAAAGCGCCATTGCGAGAGCAGGAAGACCTGTACGGCGATCCGCTCATCGGGACATTCCGCGGCGTAGACCGCTTCGCTGACCTTCCGGGCAAGCTGGTAGTAACCCCAGCCGTTGAGCCGGTGCTGCTCGGCATATCGGGAGAGACAGCCGGCCGCGGCTTCGGTCTCGGCGCCCAGCGCACCCCACCAGTCGCCGAAGCCCTCCTCTCCGACCGACGTCAGGCGGGGAGCCGGCCCCTTCGGCCACGGAATGCGCAGCGGATCGCCGTAGAAATCGAACGACAATGCGGTGCCGCATGCGCTTCCGGCCGGGTCTGAGGACATCCCGCCGCCGGAAGCGACCGACACCCCGGAAGATCGACCGGAAGACTTTTCCGCCCCGTCGGCGAGGCGCTGTACGGCTTGAAGGTCAGGGTCCGGTTGCGGAAGCGGTTCTGCAGCGGGCTCCGCGGACGGCACCTGCCGCGGAGCGGGCATCACGTCCGGAATCGGCGCATCGACGGCCGCATTGGGCCGGAAATCCTTCCAACGCTGTTTGAGGAACTCCGCGAAGTCGGCATTGGCCTTGGCCTTGAAGTCCTGGAACTCGTGGCGTCGCTGCTGCCGGAAAGCCTCGTACTGCTGCCGCCAGTCGCTGCTGCGCTGGGCCGCGGCCGGAGCAAGCAGAACCAGCGACAGCCCCAGAATCACCCATTTTTTCATCGTTTCGGAGAAATGCACGGAGCGGCGTCCTTCGCATTCGAGAGACGCCACCCCGCAGGTTTACGATCGTGTCATTTCCGTTCGGCGAACCGGGCCATCTCCTCGTCGAACACCTTCTTGAACTGGGCCTTGTCGAACTCCAGCTTCAGACGGTCATCGTTGGACAGCGCATCGGCGACGCCCGACCCGAGGGCCTCGCGGCTCATCTGCAGGCAGACGTGATAGCGGTAGCCGCCGTCCTCCAGCCGGAAGAGCTTCTCGCCGACCAGTTCCACGCCGTTCATCTGCTGGTTGATGACCGTGCGGGCCATCTCCTGGTAGAGCGTTTCGTTCTCATTGTTCGTGCCCATGGAGGCGTTCTGACCGTAATTCTCGATGACGGCTTTCATCGCGTGCTGCACGGTGGCTGCAAGCTCCTGACGGGCGTTCTGCAGGGCGACCTTCTTGGCCATGGACATGTCCTTGGACGTTCCGGTCTGCACGGCACGCCAATACTCGGCATTCGACTGGTATTCGGGCCCTCCGAGCGGAATCGTCACCTCGATCTCGCCGGAAGTCACCGGCGTGGTTTTGGGAGCCTTCTTGCTCGATGCGCAACCTGCGCAGAATAGCGTCAGCGTCAGGACGCCAGTCCAGTAAAGGATCTTTTTCATGTTTTTCGTTTTTAAGGTTACTGTATTCGTATTTTGTAAGGCAGTGCGAAACGCACGTCGCGGCTTTCGCCGGTCCGGATGTTCCGCAGCGTAACGACGCCCTGCGCCAGTGCGGCGCGGCGCGCGGAGACGGGGCAGGGCCTGTCGAAGCGGAATCCGAGCCGGTGGGTGCTTTTGCCTTCGAAACGTGCCGTCGGCTCGGTACGGATGCGTCCGCCGATGCCTTCGGCCGTGAAGGTCAGGGCCGTGACTTCGAACGGAGCTTCGTACTTCGAGCGCAGGTCCAGCCACCCCGTCACGCAGGCGCAGCTGTCGGCGGCGTTGCCGTGGGGTGCAAGGTCGAGTTCGAGCGTTCCGCAGGGGATGACGGACATCTTTTCCTGCCGCACGTCGAACGCGAACGAGTGCCGCAGGGCCTGCCCGCCGAGCTGATAGGTCAGCTCGATGCCGTTTTCCGCATCGTCGGGACACATCTCATAGTCGTATGTAACCCGATAGAGCTCCCCGTCCGTCGGCGTGACGACGATTCCCTCAGCCCACTGGCTTCGGACGGTCGGACGCCGCGAGGTCGTCACCCGGCGACCGTTCAGCATGAAGCAGAACGTATGCTCCCCGAGTTCGTTTCCGCACGCCACGGTCGAGATCATTCCGTAGAGTTTACGGTAGTTGCGCTGCAGGGCCTGGGCCTCGTCGCGACGCGCGTCGTCGAAGAAGTAGGCGATCAGCGGTTCGAGCTCGGTGATCGCGCGGTCGATCTCCTCGACCCGGGTGAAAGTGTCGAAACGCGCTTTGAGCGCGAGCAGCCTGTCGTATTGCTCCCGGTCCTGCCGCAGGAACTCGGCGATCAGCGCGTTGCGCCGGGTGATCGGGAAAGGATAACGCACATGGCAGATGTAATAGACGCGTTTTTCGCGCTTCACGTAGCGCTTTTCCCAATAGGTCTCGGCGTCGGAGATCGAGATGCCCGTGATGAAGGGCAGCCGTCCGGCCACGGTTTGCAGCTGCGACTCGTAACGACGGTAGATGTCGGATGCACCGGCAAGCTCCGTCTGCCGTTCCGTGAGGGTTTCCCCGGAGCGGATGTTCACGCAGACCGCATTGACGATCGACTGCCTGATGTCGTTCAGACAGCGTTTCCGTGCCGCGTCGAGCGTCGGCTCCTCGGCGGAAACGATGACGAATCCCGATTCGGTGGTTCCGATCCACCCCGGAGATTTCTTATCGCTGCGTTCCAGGAGTTTTTCCTGAGCCGATACGGCCTGGAGGGTCAGCAGGGCCGACAGCGCGATGAGGAGGGTTCGTTTCATGGTTCGGCACGGATAATCAGGTAGACGACGGTCGCTGCGGCGAGCGTCAGCACGCTGTTCACGATGATGTAGAGGGTCTGGCCGACGTTCAGCCCGGTCAGTACGATATTGAGGATCAGCAGAAGCAGGAACAGCGTCAGCGCGACGCTCTTCACGAGCAGCGTCGCCCGGGGCTGTCGCTCGACCGAGAGGGCCATGCCGACGACGAGAAATGCCGTGCAGACCACCCCGCTGACCGTCGTCTGCAGCAGCGGAGCCCCGGCGGCGCAGAATCCGTAGACGATCAGTGCGCCGGCGAGCAGCGCGACGACCGTCAGAAAATAGTTTGTCTTCATGGTTGCGGGGTTGTTATCGGAGATTGTCGAACTGGGGTTTCCTGCCATTCGTCGGCGAGTTCCTCCATGCGGCGGGCCGGAATCCACTCCTCCAATCCGGATTTCCAGACGTACGTGTCGGGGGTAATCGCTCCGGAGCGAACCTGCCCGACCATTTCGGGCAGGGAATACGGCCCCCGCTGCGCCCCGTCGATCACGGCGAAAAAGACGCTGTTCGGGAGCGCGGTCTTCCCGCCCGGACCGCCCGAGTCGAGCGACTGTTTCAGATTGTCGATGCTTCCCTGCATGATGTCGCGGCATTGCGGGGCCATCGAAATCTCCTGCGCCATGCCGAGCATCCGTTCGATCGAGAGTTTCGGTTTGTCATCCATAGGTCTCTTATTTTGATTGCGGATTTCTGATGAAACTTCATTTACAGAACCGGCGGAACGGGCGGAGGCGGTACGCATCCGAACGCATCGGCCAGTTCGGGGAAGGACGATGCCGCCGCCCAAGCCGCCATGCCCTGCTTCGCGGCGGAGGTCCCGGCGCGGACCGGGAGGTAGGGGGTGGGGTGCGGGAGCTGTTCGGGGGGAGAGGGACCGGTTTGGGCGCGGGGCTCG
>CATKXN010000046.1 GCA_949840605.1 uncultured Alistipes sp. | reverse complement strand
CATCAGTCCCCTCTCGTTCATGAACCCCAACGATATCGAGTCGATCACGGTACTCAAAGACGCCTCGACCACAGCCCTCTACGGCGCCGACGGTGCCAACGGCGTGATCCTCATCACCACCAAGAAAGGCCGCGCGGAGAAAACCAACATCAACGTAAGTTTCAAATCCGGTATCGCCTTCGCCAACGAAAGCACCCGTTACAAGATGCTCAATGCTTCGCAATACATGGAATATGCCCAGGAGGCCTGGGTCAACGCCGGTTATCCTATTTCCGCCTTTCCCTATCAGGACAGCGAGTACAACAGCTACTCCACGACCGATACCCGGTGGCATAAACTCTATCTCGATACGGGACAGACCTTTCAAGTGGATCTGAGCGCCAGCGGAGGCACCAAGCGGATGAAAAACTATATCTCGGCAGGTTACTATACCGAGGATATGATTCTGAAAGGCAATAAGCAACAGCGCATTTCCCTGCGCTCCAATTCAACCTACACATTTTTCAAAGGGCTCGAAGCAACGCTGATCTTGAACGGAACCTACAATATCAACGACACATTCCCTTCGACGCGCAATTACTATGAAACGCTGCCGATCTTCTCGCCCTACGAGAACGACGGGCATACCTACCGGTTATTCAACTATTACAGCCGGGATTCGTTCTACGAATACAAACCGACGCAAGTGAAATTCCATGCCAACGACCTGCCCGAACGGGACCAGAATGACAACCGGCAACGGTCGCTGAACGCCAGCGTGAACGCCTCGCTCAAATGGGAACCCGTCAAAGGCCTTTCGGCCACCACGCAGTTCGTAAGCAACTATATCGGTACCTACGAGGCGCTTTACAAAGCACGCACCAATCTGTCGGGATATTACGCCAACGATCCGTCCGGTATTTCACGGCGAAGCGGCGTCTTCAACCTGAACTGGGCAAGCATCAACCGCATCAATTTCGACCGCGAATTCGGGAAACACCGCATCGGAGCCGTGGCCGGCATCGAATTCAAGCACGAGGAGGGCCGCAATCTGTACGTTTCCGGATACGATTTCATCAACGACCAGATCAAGGAGATAGCCTATGTGCCCAAAGCCAACGTCAGCGGATCGAGCAACACGACCTATTCCCGGTCGCTCTCCTACCTGGGACAGGCCTCCTATGCTTATGACAACCGTTATTACATGACGGTGAATGCACGGCGTCAGGGCTTCTCTGCTTTCGGCGAGTACTCCCGTTGGGCGACGTACGCTTCTGTAGGCGTCGGCTGGAGCATCCACAACGAAAAGTTTTTCCGCAGCGCCATCTTCGACACCCTGAAACTCAAGGCTTCTTATGGCACCAGCGGAAATTCGCGCGTCGACACATCATCGGCACATGGCACCTATAGCCTTACGTCAAGCTACTCCTATCAAGGAAATATCGGTGCCATGCAAAGCGCGGTAGCCAACCCGGGACTTACATGGGAAACGACCTACATGACCAACGTGGGACTCAGTGTCGGACTTTACAAACGTGTGATGGTCGATTTCGAGTTCTATAACAACGTCACGACCGACATGCTGACCGAAAGCCGCGTATCGTCGATCATCTCCGAAGACGCCGTCATGCGCAACGTCGGCAAGATGCGCAACCGGGGTTACGAGATCACTATCACGTCCGCAAACATAGTCCACAAGGATTTCTCCTGGCAGACCGAACTGAATATCGCCCATAACCAGAACAAGATTCTGACCCTCTTCGAAGGAATCACCAAGAGCTTCGGAGAGCGCGTATGGGCAGAGGGACGTTCCAAGAACGAATGGTGCCTGATCCGCTGGGCCGGCATCGATCCTGCCGACGGCCGGCCCATGTGGTACGACAAACGCGGCAATGTCACCAAAATCTACGACTACGACAACCGCGTTTCGGACGGGCGGACGCCCAATCCGGCCGTTTTCGGCAGTATGACCAATATCCTGCGGTGGAAAGAATTCTCTCTGCGGTTCATGTTGAATTACACGATCGGCGGCTGGCAATACACCTCCCTGGATCGTTTCACCCTGAATTCGGGATACGACATCATCGAATCCAATGCACCGCTCGAAGCATTGGACCACTGGAAAAGCCCGGGAGAACTGGCCGTCGCGCCACGCGTAGTCTACAAGAATGACATGAAAACGACGTCCTATACCGACCGCTTCCTGCATCGCATGACCAACATCCGCCTGCAAAACGTGGCACTGACTTACCACTTCCCGAAGCAATTGTGCAAAAAACTGCGGATGGAAGCGATGAGTATTTCGCTGGTCGGCGACAACGTCTATCTTTGGACACCCGACCAGAAACGCGGAGAAAACAGCTATAAAACGATCATGAACTCCGGATACCCGATGACCTCGACCTATTCGGCGAACCTTTCCGTAACCTTCTGACATCCGAGCATATGAAACGAATCACGAACTACATATTTGCAACGATCCTGCTGACCGGTGCGGCCGGATGCAACAGTTTCCTCGAAGTCGAGAAAATCGGCAAAAGCACGACTCCTTCTTTCTTCGCCGAGCTCTCGGGACTGCAAAGCGCATACAACGGCATATACAGCGCCACCTACTCGTTCTACGACGACTATGCGATCAACTATCCCGACCTGGCGAGCGATCTGGCGGATGCAACCCCCAACGCCGGGGAGATGCAGACGGACATCTACAATTTCCTGGCACTGCCCGAAGACAATGCAGGTTATCCGCGACTGGTCTGGCGAGGGGCTTACAGCGTGGTGATCAACGCCAACAACATCATCCATTACGGCCCCGGCCTGAAGGAGAGTTATCCCGACGATACGGCCGAGATAGACCGGATCATCGCACACGCCCATTTCATCCGGGCGCTGATGTTCCTGAACCTCTGCAACGCCTACTGCCAAACCTATACCTACACGGCAGACGCATCGCATCTGGGGATTCCTCTACCCATACGCCCGATAAGTTTCAACGACATAATAGCCCGGAGCAGTCTGAAAGAGGCTTACGCGCGGATTGTCGAAGACTTCAATACGGCGCTGACGACGCTTGAAAAGTCGGGCGACTCCGACATATATTATGCTTCGGCAACAGCCTGCCGGGCGTTACTGGCCCGCGTCTACCTCTACATGGGCAACTACGACCTGGCCGAAGAATATGCGTCGCAGGTAATTTCGGCCGTCCCGCTTACGCCTCACGACGAATACGAGATGATGTTCCGCTATCCGCACGAAAACAAAGGCAAAGAGACGATCCTGCGGATGAGCGGTTATGAGAAATCATCGTCGATCAGCAAACTCTATGATCCGTCGAATTCGCCGAAAGCCCTGCCGTCGGCCAAACTGCTGGCACAGTTCGACGATCCCGACGACATCCGCCGCCAGCGGTTGCTGCATTACGATCCGGTATATGAAGGCTACAACGACGATATACACGGTTACAAAATGGACGCCTGCGTGAAATATTACGTCAACGACAAATACAAAAAGGACAACAACGGTCTCAACGGACACAGCGATCCGTTCGTCGTGCGCTGCTCGGAGATGTACCTGATCCGTGCCGAAGCGCTCTGCAACCGGACGAATCCCGACCTCGACGGCGCCGCCGCCGACCTGAAAACTTTGATCGCCCGCGCAACGGGAAAACAGATCAACGAAATCACGCTGGAATATTCCGGACAGGACGAGATGAATGCCCTGATCGAACGTGAACGCATGCGCGAACTCTGTTTCGAAGGACACCGTCTGCTGGACATCGCACGGCGTCACCAGAATCTGGTGCGCGACGAGTCGTCACCGGCGACGACCAAAGTGCTCGAATATCCCGACTATCGTTTCGTGCTGCCGATCTGCCAGCTTGAGATGGACTCCAACCCCGCGATGCAGCAGAATCCCGGATACGGAGGCGTAGAAGAATAAACACCCAATCCATATCACACCATGATCAACAAAATAGCGATTCTACTGGCCGCCGCCGCGGCATTGCTGCTCACCTCCTGCGAAAAGGACAAACCCTATGACCACCCGTTCGTCTACATCATACAGTCCGATGACGCCGCCTATGCCGCGACATCGACCGTCTCGTCGCAGGCGACCGTCGTCCGCACGTACAACATCTGTCTCAGCTCGAAAGAACTGGACGAGAATCTGATCGTGGACTACTCATTCAACGTCGGCGACGGGCTGAAAGCCGGCGTCGATTTCGAACGCGTGACCACCGGCAACCAGATCGTTTTCGTGCCGGGCATTTACTCCATGCCGATCCGCGTCCGCTGGCTGCCCAACGAGATCGACCCGTCGAAGGACAACACGGTCACGATCCGCATCGAAAACACCAGCCTCGGGTTCACAATCGGATTCCCGGGTCCCGACCAGCTGTCGCGGCAGCATACGATCCGCAAAGTAAACATGTAACTATCACTTTTAATCTATACGAATATGAAAAAGTTCTTATCCATGATTTGCTGCCTTGGGGTATTGTTCACCGCAGGATGCGGCGACGACAAAACCGGCGAAGAAGAAGGCCCGAAGGGCGAAGCCAAAATCACGGCATTCGGTTTCAAGGCTGAAAACAATCCCGATTATCTGATTAAAGATTACACCGGCACGATCTCCGGCACGGCGATCAGCGTAAAGGTACCGGCCGACACCGACCTCTCGGCGCTCGTAGCGACGTTCGAAACGGCCGACGGCGACTCGACGGTGACAGTCAACGGCACGGCGCAGGTCAGCGGCACGACGGCCAACGACTTCAGCGATCCGGTAGACTACCTGGTAAGCCTCGGCAAGAAAAACGCTCTCTACACCGTGACGGTCAGCGAACTGCCCGAAGCCGTCTGGACCAAGGTCACGGAGTGGGAACAAACAACTAATGATTTCAGACTGGAGATTGACCCGACCGACGACCAACCGGCCCTTCTTGTGAACGCCGACGGAGCGACAAGTGCAGAAGATGTAGCCATTTTCGCCAAAGTAAGTAACGGAAAATTCCAGCCGGATACAGTTGCGGCAAGACGCACCAGTATGCCCGCCTTTGGATTCAGCGCCTCGGGGAAACCTTACATTTTCTACTATGATCCCGTTTCCGGCGTAGCGAAAGGATTTATCGCGACACGTACCGGAACTGCCTGGACGGAGGAATGCACGGATATCGACCGCCCGACTACGGTAGGACCTACGATCGGATCAGTAGGTGAGAGAATGTTCGCATTCACGATGAACCGAGCCGCTGGGGTCTTGGGAGAACGTTTCGTTAACATTACCGAGTACAACAACGGCTGGAATAAGAACCAGTCGATTTCCGGACGCCCCAGCCAACGAGCATATTCAGTCATAGCCCGTAGCGTAGAAAATGCAATGTATGTATCGGTTCACAACCCTGCCGAGACTGCAACTAATACGCCCCATTCGATCTCCATCTACAAATTTGAGAACAATGCATGGTCTACTATCATAGAGGCATACGTCAAACCGAACGAGGCAGGAGACAGCTATGTACCTATCGATCTGATTGACCATGATCTTGCAGTAGACAAAAAAGGGAATATTTATTTAGGGATTGCATACAACCGAATCCCACAGGTTATAAAGTTCGATCCTGCAACCAAAATATTCAACCTCGTTGCTACGGTTTTGCCAACACATACCGCAACTCGTCCAAACTTTTGCCGGGTAGCGGTAAGCCCTATCGGCACGCTGCACGCTGCATATAAGGATGCCGATAATCATTTATTTGCCACTTCATTGGATAACACGACCAAGGATTGGAAGACCGCTGTTCAACTCAGCACGGAGGCAGTTGACGGGTTCGAATTCAAATTCGCCGAAAACGGAACAGCCTATCTCGCATACAATGTTAATGCAGAAAAGGTTGATGGCGTGATCGTCTCGCCGGCCAAGATACATCTCTACAAACTGGCGACTGTGGAATAATTTAGAATCAAGCGTCAGCACCAATCCTAATGACCAATCCATGAAAAAGACGATTCACACAGCAAGGGCCTATGCAATGACCCTTGCTTTTGCGGCGACGATCTCGATGATGTCGTGCCAGACACAGGACAATTCGGACGAACCCGCTTTAAAAGATGGGCAGGAGCAGACTGTCGTAATGGCACAGTCTGCAGATATGCCCCGGACTGTAGTATTTTTCCCCGAAGAAGAGCTTGTCGTTATTATAAATTATGTCCTTAATACCGACTATGATGCAATCTCAGGCGAGGCAAAATTATCTTGGGATTTGCTGGCCGATGAGAAGGATATGGTACAGATTTTTTCGGAGGTTAACTTTCGGCTCGCGGTGAACATACCATGGGTTGAACAAGAAAATATCGAAACCTTTGGGGATCTGGTCAACTATGTAAAAAACCATTTTAATGGTTCCTACAACAACCCGGATATTATTTTCTCGAAAGTTCAGAGAATTATCAGCGAACAGTTAAATATTTCCATCAGTCAGATTTATCTTCATTCCGATCTCAAAAGGGATTTAGGCATGGACAGTCTGGATGTTTTTGAAACGGCCATGGCCATTGAAGAAGAATTTGCTATTGAAATACCCAGTGAATATATCGAACGAATAAAAATCGTCGAGGACTATATATTATATCTCCGACATCGCTGATCCGGATCGTGTAATAAAATTGCACTCGAATAATGCGGGCCGCAAGGCTCGCATTATTTTACCCGAATATCCGATCGACAATTTTACCTATGAAACCGATTTCCATCTTTCTGACGCTGGCGTTTCTGGCACAAGGGATGATCGCAACGCCGCCGCAGGCCGTCGCACAGCCCATGCGTTCGGGAACGCTCTTTCTCGACCGCAACGGCAACGGCATCCGGGACAAAGGCGAACCTGCCCTGAAAGGCTTTCCCGTATCCGACGGGGATACAGTCGTCGTCACCGACCGGAAAGGTCGCTACGTGCTGCCAGCAAAGGAGCACGCGAGCGTTTTCCCGATTCTTCCGTCCGGATACGAGTTTCCGGACGGAGGAATCGCAAACACCCGCTTCCGATACTACTCCGACAGCACGGCAGACGTTGGCACAGATTTCGGACTGGTCCGCCGCCGGCAACCCGACCGTTTCAGCATCGCCGCCGTGGGCGACGTGCAGTTCGGCGACACAACCGAAGCGGGATATGCCGCACGCACCTTTTTCTCGGAATTATCGGACCGCCATGACATAGCCTTCTCGCTCTTTCTGGGCGACCTGGTAAACGACGATTGCGCATTGTTTCCGCTTTTCGGAGAGCTGGCCGACAAGCTCCCGATGCCTTCGTGGACGCTTCCGGGCAACCACGACCGGGATATGGACAGCGTCCGGACAGTCACCCGCTATAACACGGCTTTCGGTGCCGACACCTATGCCTTCGACTATGGACCGATCCATTTCATCGTCTTCAACAACGTCTTCACGGAGGGACGCCGCAGCTATGTCGGCAAGCTGACCGAAAAGCAGTTACGATTCCTGCGCAACGATCTGCTGCGGGTGCCACGGGAGAAGCTCGTGGTCATGGCGCAGCATATTCCGATGACAGCCGTCAAAAACAAGGACGAGGTGCTTGCACTGCTCAACGGACGCCGTTGCCTGATGCTTTCGGGTCACACCCATTCAGTCTTCCGGAAGCGATTGGCGGAAAACATACAGGAGTTAGTTGCCGGAGCAGTCTGCGGGCTGCTCTGGACCGGAGAGCAGAATTTGGACCTGGTTCCGCGTTCGCTGCAGCCCTGCGGAAGCCCGCGCAACTATTTCCGCATCGACTTCGACAAGGCGAAATACACGTTCCTGTTCAAAGGCATAGGTCTCGACGAAGCATATCAAGCCGAAGTATGGATAGCCAACGGCAATCCGCAGGATCGGGAGATCGAGGAACTGGCGTCCCTGCCGATAGGGAGCGTCGTGGTAAACCTCTTCGCCGGAGGCCCGGAAACGCAGCTTCGGATGCGAATCGACGACGGCGCATGGCAGACGCTGACACATACGGCCATGCCTGCACCTGCGGTCCTGCGGTCGCGACTGCGCAACCGGCAGGGGTACCTGCAATCGAAATACGCACGCCGTTCACCCCACCGTAATAATCCCTCGCCGCATATCTGGACGGGGCAGCTACCCGAAGGTACGCCGCCGGGCCCCCACCGAATGTATCTCGAAGCCCGCGACACGACTGCGGACGGAGCAGTGAAGCTGACGGACAGCCGCGTGATACTCGCTCCTTAAATACAAAAAATCCGGAACCGCAGTTCCGGATTTTTCATGTAATAAATATCCACTATTTCAGCACCCGCTCGACGTAGGCTTTGTAATCCTTCACGACGGGTTCGTAGTCGTCGTCCTCGTAGAGCGGCGAGGAGATCAGGAAGTCCGCCGTGGAACGGTTGATGGCCGTCGGAACGTTGTAGAGCGTCGCCAGGCGCAGCAGCGCCTTCACATCGACGTCGTGCGGCTGGGCCGACATCGGGTCCCAGAAGAAGATCAGCGCGTTGATCTTGCCGTCGGCGATCATCGATCCCAGCTGCTGGTCGCCGCCCAGCGGACCCGATTTCAACAGCGTGATCCGCAATTCGGGCTTCGGCCCGTCGTTCTCGTGCTCTTCCTTGTGGTCGCGCAGCGTCTTCTCGACCATCTTGCCGGTCGTTCCCGTGCACACCAAATGGTGACAGCTCAGTTTGCGGCTGTTCCAGTCGACCCACTCCGCCAGGTCGCGCTTCATATTGTCGTGGGCCACCAGGGCCAGCACTTTCGTCTTCTTTTCCATGATTCCGGTGCCTCGGGGTTATTTCGTCTCTTCTTCTGCGGGGAGTTTGAACTCCGTGAATCCGGCCTGCACGAGCGTGTTGTACCATGCGAAGCACTTCTTCATGTCCGAAACGTGCACCCGGTCGCGGTCGTACTCGGGAAGCACCTCGGCAAACGCGGCCTTCAGCTTCTCGGGAGCCTCCTTGTGACTGATAGCCTCCTTGCCCCCGGTGTGGGCGTAAATCCGGGTGAAGACGTCGGCCAGCGCGATGTCGTCGCCCTCGGTGAACATCGAAATCTCCGTCAGGGCGCTCACCTTGGCATTCGCCGCGGCGTTCATGCGGCGTCCGTCGAGCAGCGACTCGACGATCACGCCGTTCTTCGACTGCGCGACGTATTTATAAAGTCCGGGCTGGCCCGAGATGGCCAGAATCTCTTTCAGTTCCATAATAATTGCGTTATTACTTGTTGTTAATTGGGTTGTTCGGGTTGTTCGGGTTTTTCATCCTCCTCTTCGCCGGGAATCGTATACGATTAGGGATCGGAGTATGTGACCACGTCGTAAGTCGTGATGGCACGGACCCGGAAAGTCACTTTCCGGCCCGCCTTCTGCCGCGGAATGATCCCTCTGTAGGTCAGCGCCTTGGTTTCGGCTTCGAACGAACGCATCAGCGACGCGAACAGCACGTAGGATTCGTCGTCGTCGAGGAAATAGACGATGTCCACGCGGCGGAATCCGTATTCGCTCGTTATGGACGCCTTTACCGCGACCTCCGTATCGGACGTGACCTCGGCCGGGGAAAACGTCACTTCGCCGAACTCCGCAGGAGTCGTCCTCTCCGGCCCGGAGTCGGAATTGCAGGCCGCGAGGCACAGCGCTGCAACAGCGGCGAACAGCGTCCGTTTCATCAGCCTACTCCTTTTTCACGTGTACGTCCATCTGCGGGAACGGGAAGCTGAGGCCGTGCTTGGGCAGCTCCTTGTAAAACTCCTCGTTATGCTCGAAAAAGACATTCCAGTAATCGCCGTTCTTCACCCATGCGCGGATCGTGAGGTTCACCGAGCTGTCGGCCAGCGCAGCGACCCACACCACCGGCGCGGGGTCTTTCAGAATACGGGAATCGGCTGCCAGCATCGCCAGCACGGCTTTGCGGGCCGCATCCACGTCATCGCCGTAGGAGATGCTCACGGTCCAGTCCACACGGCGCAGATCGGCCGTCGAATAGTTGTCGATGATGGCCGTGGCGATCGAGTTGTTGGGAATGTAGATCGTCTGGTTGTCGGCCGTGGTGATCACCGTCGAGAAGAGCTTGATGTCGCGCACGGTGCCCGACTGTCCCTGGGCCGAGATATAGTCGCCGACGCGGTAGGGTTTCATCAGCAGGATCATCACCCCGCCGGCGAAGTTCTGCGCCGTACCGCTCAGGGCCATACCGATGGCCAGGGTCGCGGCCGAAGCGACGGCGATGAGCGACGTGACGTTGACGCCCAGCGTCGAAACGACGATCAGCACCAGCAGGAGCGTGAACACCGTGCTGATCGTATTGCGCGTGAACGACCGCAGCGAGATGTCGACGTTGCGGTGCTGCATGGCGACGTCTACGAGTTTCAGAATGCGTCGCACGACCCACCGGCCGATGAAATAGATGGCCAGCGCGATGGCGATCTTTATCAGTATCCAGACCGACTCCGACAGCAGCGACTGCATCAGGGCATGGAAATCGATATTGGCGAGCTTCTCGACCGCCTCCGCGAAATGGGCCTTCTGCACACTGTCGGGCACCATCAGTGGCGCCGGGTTTTCAGCAGCTAAAAATGTCCACATAGTTCCGTTTATTTTTGTTTTCGCGCAAAAATAGCCAAAAAAAGGAGAACTTTATTAACTTTGTCTACGGATTTTGCATAATGCGACAGAAAACACCATACATTGATACCCATGCAGAACAACGTTGAGATTATTCAGATAAATATTTCGGGCGAGGACAAGCCGGGCATGACCTCGTCGCTCACCGAGATTCTCGCGCGCTACGACGCCTTCATCCTCGACATCGGCCAGGCCAACATCCACCAGTCGCTGACGCTGGGCATCCTGATCAAGACCACCTCCGACAAGTCGGGAAGCATCATGAAAGAGCTGCTTTTCAAGGCCTCGGAACTGGGCGTCATGATCCGCTTCACGCCCATCACCGAAGAGCGTTACGACGACTGGGTGGGCCGCCAGGGCAAGAACCGCTACATCATCACGCTGCTGGGCCGCACCGTCACGGCGCGCCACATCGCCGAGGTGACGAAGGTGGTGGCCGAACACGGGCTCAACATCGACGCCATCAAGCGCCTCACTGGCCGCATGCCCCTCTGCGAGGACGACCGCGCGGCCAAATCGTGCATCGAACTCTCGGTGCGCGGATCGCTCACCGACGAGGAGCGCAGCACCATGCAGGCGGGATTCATGAACCTCTCGGACATCGGCCTCGACGTCTCGTTCCAGAAGGACGACATCTACCGCCGCAGCCGCCGTCTGATCTGCTTCGACATGGATTCGACGCTGATCGAGACCGAGGTGATCGACGAACTGGCCGAACGGGCCGGCGTGGGCGACGAAGTGCGCGCGATCACCGCCAGCGCCATGCGCGGCGAGATCGACTTCCGCGAGAGTTTCTCACGGCGCGTGGCCCTGCTCAAGGGGCTCGACGTCGCGGTGATGGACGAGATAGCCCGCAACCTGCCCATCACCGAAGGGCTGGAGCGCATGATGACCATTCTCAAGCGTGTGGGCTATAAGACGGCGATTCTCTCCGGCGGATTCACCTATTTCGGCAACTACCTGCGCCAGAAATACGGCTTCGACTACGTCTACGCCAACGAACTGGAGATCGAGAACGGGCGCCTCACGGGCCGTTACGTCGGCGAGGTGGTCGACGGACGCCGCAAGGCCGAACTGCTGCGGCTGCTGTGCCAGTTCGAGGAGATCAACATCGCACAGTCGGTGGCTGTCGGCGACGGCGCCAACGATCTGCCGATGCTCAACCTCGCAGGTCTGGGCATCGCCTTCCACGCCAAACCCAAGGTGAAGGCCACGGCCCGGCAGTCGATCTCGACGATCGGGCTGGACGGCATCCTCTACTTCCTCGGCCTGAAGGATTCGCGCATCGAAGCGTAATATACCCGGATACGATTTGGTCCCGCAATCTCGTTTCCGACGGTCGTTGTCGCCGCCTCCGGCGTCGTTTACAAGTCTGACCCACCCCCAAACCCCCGCCTCAGGCAGGGGCTTAGTGCCGTTGAAACGGCAAAATTAACGTTTCGGAATGTTTTTGCTGAAAAATATGTCTCGGTTCCGCTGCATTATTCCCGTTCTTGCTCTCCTTGCCGCGCTTCTGACGGCCGGGTGTTACGACTCCCGGTTCGGGGAGCCGGACGGCAGCGTCCCCGGAGAACCCGCGACGGAGACCGTCGCCGCACTGCGGGCGCGCTATGCCGGAACGCCCTTCACGGTCACGGGCGACATCGTGGTCGCAGGGAGGGTTACGACCAGCGACCGGGCGGAGAATTTCTTCCGCACGCTCTGCATAGAGGACGATGAAGCCGGACTTGAAGTAATGGCCGGCATCGACCATCTGCACAACGACTTTCCGATCGGATGCCGCGTAACGCTGCGCCTGAAAGGGCTGACCGTGGCCGAGAGCCGCGGCGTGTTGCAGGTCGGACGCGCTCCGGCCGCAGGCAGCGGCTATGCGACCGATTACATCGGTTCCCAGCCGGCGCTGGCCGCAGCGCTCGTCCGCAGCGGCGAAAGCCTGCACTCCCCCACGCCCGCCCTGCGCCGGATTGACGAACTCACCCCGGCCCTCTGCGGCACGCTGGTCCGCATCGACGGCCTCCGCTACACGCCCGGAGAGCTCACAGCGGCGACCTGGGCAGGATACAAACGCTTCACCGACGCCGACGACAACACCGTTTACACTTATGTCCGCCCTTACGCCCGGTTCGCCGATGCCGACGTCCCCGTCGGGGCGGTGTCGCTCACGGGGATTCTCCAATACGACGCCGCGGGCGACGGGCGTTACCTCCTCAAACTGCGTGATGAGAACGATTGCCTGCCTTAGCCTGCTGCTGCTGGCCGGGTGCGACAGATCCACGGAACCCGGATTCGCAAAGACGCCCGAAGCGTCGCGGCACACCGTCGCCTACCTGAAATCGCTCTGCGACGGCCGCGCCAGCGTCGCCGTCACGCAGGACGTCACCATCCGGGGATTCATCACCGCCAACGACCTTTTCGGGGAATTCGACCGGACGATCGTCGTCGAGGATGCCAGTGGCGGCATCGCGATCGCAGCCGATCATCCCTCGCTGGCCGACGACTATCCGTTCGGAGCGGTCGCCACCGTGCGGTGCAACGGACTGACGCTCTGCAACTACGGCGGAAAGATCGAATTAGGTTCCGACCCCGGGGATTACGGAGCCGGGGCCATTCCGCGCGAAGAATTGTCCCGTTACATCCGCGTCACGCTGCCGCAGGAGGGCGAAAAACACCGGGCCGTCCCGCTCACCTTCGGGGATGTCGGGCCCCGGCATATCGACACCCGGGTCCGGTTCGACGGCGTGCGGTTCGCCGAGCCGGGAAAGACGTGGTGCGACACCGATCCCGATACGGGGCGCACCGTCGCCACCGAGCGGACGATCCTCGACGCCGAGGGCCATGAATTCATCGTGCGGAGCGCCGCGACGTGCGCTTACGCAAAGGAGCCCGTACCTTCCGGTACGGGCTCCCTGTACGGGATCATCGACTATTTCGCGGGAAAGTACACGCTCCGCGTCACTCACCGCGAGATTGTCTTTTCACGGGACCGCAACGCCGTACACGGCGCATTCTGAGTGTCGGGACGCCCGGTCCCGGCGCTCGGGAACCGCACGCTACCGTTGCAGCGCCTCCCAAAGCATATCTTTCAGCTGCTGGATGTTCAGCCCCGAGACCGACGAAATGAAAACCGACGGAACGCCTTCGGGCAGATGGCCGCGCATCTCGGCGATCAGTCCGTCGTCGAGCATATCGCATTTGGTGACGGCCAGCAGACGCTCCTTGTCCAGCAGTTCGGGATTGTACTGCGTCAGCTCGCCCAGCAGGATTTCGTAGTCGCGGCGGATGTCGTCGCTGTCGGCGGGGATCATGAACAGCAGCACCGAATTGCGCTCGATATGGCGCAGGAAGCGGGTTCCGAGGCCGCGGCCCTCGTGGGCACCCTCGATAATGCCCGGGATGTCGGCCATGACGAACGATTTGTGGTCGCGGACCTCGACGATGCCCAAGTTGGGTTCCAGCGTCGTGAAGGCGTAGTTGGCGATCTTGGGCTTCGCGGCCGAAACCACCGACAGCAGCGTCGATTTGCCCGCATTGGGAAAGCCTACCAGCCCCACGTCGGCCAGCACCTTCAGTTCGAGGATGAACGTACCCTCCTCGCCCTCCTCGCCCGGCTGGGCATAGCGCGGCGTCTGGTTCGTGGCGCTCTTGAAATGCCAGTTGCCCAGACCGCCCCGGCCGCCCTTGAGCAGCACGAGCCGTTCGCCGTCGGCCGTCACCTCCCCCACCGTTTCGGTCGTGGTCGTGCCGTCCTCGTTCTCATAGATGCGGTTGGCGACCGTACCCAGCGGCACGGGGATGATGATGTCCCGGGCATCCTTGCCCGACGAACGGGCTCCGGAGCCGTGCTCGCCGTCTTCGGCGAACTGGTGGCGCTGGTATTTGAGGTGGATGAGCGTCCAGTACTGCTTATCGCCCTGCAGGATGATGCTGCCGCCCTTGCCGCCGTCACCGCCGTCGGGGCCGCCGAAAGCCACGAATTTCTCGCGCCGGAAATGCGTCGAGCCGCCGCCGCCGTGTCCCGAACGGGCGAATATCTTTACGTAATCTACGAAGTTCGATCCTGCCATGATAAATAATTTAGGACACAAAGATACGAATAAGCGAGGGCAAAAGCAAGTTCACTTGCATTTTGCCGAGCGGGAGTATTTAAGGCGAAGCCAAAGATACATAAAAGTCGGACGGGAACAAAACCGAATCGCATGCAGTCCGGTAAAACGTCCTCGACTGATAAAAGTGTCGTTACGACACCAAAAAAAGCAGACCGCGAAAAAACGGTCTGCATAGAATCCACGAGTAATTTTCACCGTCATTGCGAACGAGCGCAGCGAGTAGCGAGTGCGGCAATCCGACGGGCAGTCGTAACGCCGGGATATTGCCGCGTCGGACCTACGTCCGCATCGCAATGACCGATCGGTTTCTCAGATGTTCGCGGCGACATAGTCCCCCACCTCGGAGGTCGAATACGCCCGTGCGCCCGACGCGACGAGGTCCTCGGTGACGACGCCGTCGGCCAGGGCCTTGTCCACGGCCCGGCGCACGGCTTTGCCCTCGGCGTCGAGCCCCAGGTGTTC
Organism: uncultured Alistipes sp.; assembly: GCA_949840605.1. The sequence continues at coordinate 3,279 of CATKXN010000046.1, read as the reverse complement.
CAACAGCCTGGCGGCCGAGAGGATCGTGGCCATCGGGTTGGCGATGTTCTTGCCCGCGGCCTGCGGATAGGAGCCGTGGATGGGCTCGAAAAGGGCCGCCTCGGCGCCGACGCTCGCCGAGGAGAGCATGCCCAGCGAACCGCTGATGACGCTGGCTTCGTCGGTGAGGATGTCGCCGAACATGTTCTCCGTCACGATGACGTCGAAACAGGCCGGCTGACGGATGATCTGCATGGCGGCATTGTCCACGAACATATAGTCCACCGTCACTTCGGGATACTCCTTTGCGATGCGCTGGGCCGTTTCACGCCACAGACGCGAAGTTTCGAGCACGTTGGCCTTGTCTACGACCGTGAGTTTGCGGCGGCGCGAGGAGGCCAGCCGGAACGCCACGTGCAGAACCCGCTCGATCTCCCCGACGGTGTAGGTGCAGGTATCGAAAGCGCGTTTTCCGTCGTCGTCGCGTCCCTGCGGACGTCCGAAATATATGCCGCCCGTGAGTTCGCGCACACAGATGAAATCCGTCCCTCGCACGACCTCCGCCCGGAGCGGCGAACGGTCGGCCAGGGCGTCGAACAGCGCCACGGGACGCAGGTTGGCGAACAGCCCCAGCGACTTGCGCATCCGCAGCAGGCCCTGCTCGGGACGCACCTTGGCCGTGGGGTCGTTGTCGTATTTCGGGTCGCCGATGGCTCCGAACAGCACGGCGTCGGCGGCCAGGCACACGGCGTGCGTCTCGTCGGGATAGGGGTCGCCCGTGGCGTCGATAGCCGCGGCGCCCACCAGCGCGGGGGTATAGGTGATCTTGTGTCCGAACTTTTCCGCCACGCGGTCCAGCACCTTGGCGGCTTCGGCGACGATCTCGGGACCGATGCCGTCGCCGGCTAATAGAGCGATGTTAACATTCATTGTCGTTATAATTTATTTCGATGATATTCAACATTTTGATCGTCGCCTTGATGGCGGCTTCGGTCTGGTCGGCGTCCAGCCCGCGGGTCTTGAACACGCGGCCGTCCATCTCCCACGTGATGATCGTCTGCACGAAGGCGTCGGTGCGGCCTCCTGGCGGGATCGACACGGCATAGTCGCGCAGCATCGGGAACTCGCGGCCGAGCTGTTCGCGGTAAATCAGCCGCAGGGCCCGCATGAAGGCGTCGTACTGGCCGTCGCCGGCCGAAGTCTGCTCGTAGGGGCGGTCGTGGATCTCGATCTTGAGCGTCGCCACGGGACGCAGCCCCTGCGCCAGCGAAAGGCTGTAATTGAGTATCCGCACCGGATTGTCCGCAAGGTCGTAGCGCAGCACGTCGGCGACGATATAGGGCAGGTCCTCGACCGTCACCAGTTCCTTCTTGTCGCTCAGCTCCACCACCCGTTCGGTCACCTTGCGCATCGCAGCCTCGTCGAGGTCGATGCCCAGCACTTCGAGGTTCTTGAGGATGTTGGCCTTGCCCGAGGTCTTGCCCAGCGCGTATTCACGCACGCGGCCGAAGCGTTCGGGCAGCAGCTCGTTGAAATAGAGGTTGTTCTTATTGTCGCCGTCGGCGTGGATGCCCGCACACTGCGTGAAGACGCTTTCGCCCACGATCGGGCGGTTGGCCGGAATGCGGATGCCGGTGTGGGATTCGACCGTGCGGCTGACGCGGTTGATCTTCGTCTCGTCGATGCCGGTCGTACAGCCCAGCCGGTCGTGAAGCACCGCCACGGTGCTCGACAACGGCGCATTGCCGGCGCGTTCGCCCAGCCCGTTGACGGTGACATGGACCCCGTGAAACCCCGCCCGCACGGCGGCGGCGGTGTTGGCCACGGCCAGGTCGTAGTCGTTATGGGCGTGGAAATCGAAGCGCAGATGCGGGTAGCGCGCCACCAGATCGCAACAGAAACGTTCGGTATCGTAGGGATCGAGCACGCCCAGCGTATCGGGGCACAGGAAGCGCTCGACGGGGGCGTCGGCCAGTCCGTCGAGCATCGTATAGACGTAGCCGGGCGAATGGCGCATGCCGTTGGACCAGTCCTCGAGGTAGAGATTCACGCGCATGTCCCGGTCGACGGCGGCAAATATCTCGGCGCGCACATCCGCCAGGTGCTGTTCGGGCGTGCGGCGCAACTGCCCCTCGCAATGTTTGCGGGAGCCTTTGGCCAGCAGGTTCACCACCCGGCAACCGGCTGCGCCCAGCCAGTCGAGCGACAGCCCGCCGTCGATGAACCCGAGGGCTTCGACACGGTCGGCATATCCCTTGGCGGCGGCCCATTCGGCGACGGCGCGCACGGCCTGCTGCTCGCCCTGCGAAACCCGCGCCGAAGCGATCTCGATGCGGCTCACGCGCAACTCCTCCAACAGGAGCCGGGCGATGGTGAGCTTCTCGCGGGCGTTGAACGAAACGCCCGACGTCTGCTCGCCGTCGCGCAGCGTCGTATCCATTATTTCGACCGGACGAAGCATCGGCACGGTCTACTGTTTGCGGGCGGCTTCGAAGTCCGCGATCCGGTCGGCGATGCTGTGGAGGTAGTCCACATCGTCGTAGCCGTTCTGCAGGCAGCGTTTTTTATAGGCGTCGATCTCGAAACCCTCGCTGCGGCCGTCCGACACGACGGTCAGGGTCTGGTTGTCCAGATCGACCGTGAACTGCGCCGCGGAGTCGCGGCGGATCTCGTCGAACACGGCTTTCAGAAACTCCTCGCTGACGCGGATCGGCAGCAGACCGTTGTTCAGGGCGTTGTTGCGGAAGATGTCGGCGAAGAAGCTCGACACCACGACCCGGAAACCGTAGTCGGCGATGGCCCAGGCGGCGTGCTCGCGCGAACTGCCGCACCCGAAGTTGCGCCCGGCGACGAGGATCTGCCCCCCGTAGCGGGCGTCGTTCAGCGGGAACGACGCGATCTTCGCGCCCGAGGCGTCGTAACGCCAGTCGCGGAAGAGGTTGTCGCCGAATCCCTTGCGCTCGGTGGCTTTCAGGAAACGCGCCGGGATGATCTGGTCGGTATCTATGTTTTCCACCTCGACGGGCACCGCCCCCGAAGTGAAGGTCACGAATTTGGGTATGGACATAATGATGATCTTTTACATATCGAACACTTCGCGGGGATCGGCGATCCGTCCCGTCACGGCGGCGACCGCCGCGACGGCCACGCCCGAGAGCATCGTGCGGGCGCCGGGCCCCTGACGCCCCTCGAAATTGCGGTTCGAGGTCGAGACGCTGTATTTGCCCGCGGGAATCTTGTCGGCATTCATCGCAAGGCACGCCGAACAGCCCGGCTGGCGAAGTTCGAAACCCGCGGCGG
>CATKXN010000045.1 GCA_949840605.1 uncultured Alistipes sp. | reverse complement strand
AGTAGCCGATTTTGAGGTCGGTGATGAATCCGCCGGCCATCGACAGGGCCGTGCAGACCACGCCGCCGATCACCAGCGCGGCGGTCATGCCCGTCGTGCCGCTCAGACCCACGCTCACCAGTACCAGCGACGCGAGGATCAGCGTCATCAGCGTCATGCCCGAGACGGGGTTGGTGCCCACGATGGCGATGGCGTTGGCCGCCACGGTGGTGAAGAGGAACGCGATGACGAAGACGATCAGGATCGCCGTCAGCGACTGGGTCCAGTTGGCGCCCAGCAGTCCGAAGTGGAAGAAGACGAAGACCGAAATGAGCGTGGCGATCAGGATCGTGAGGATGCGCTTCATCGAGAGGTCGCGCTGCGTGCGCTCTACGGCTGCAGCTCCTTCGCCTTTGCCGCCGCCGAACTCCGAAACCGCGAGGCCCACGGCCTGGCGGATGATCTTCGACTGGCGGATGATGCCGATGATGCCCGCCATGGCGATGCCGCCGATGCCGATGGGCTTGCCGATGAATGCGAAGAGGTTCTCGGCCGTGAAGATCGACTGCGGATCGGCGAGGATGTCGGCGCGCGTCACGCCCAGCAGCGAGATCATCGCGGCGGGATCGACCGCGTCGGCCAGCGACCCGACCATCGGCACGAGGATGAACCACACGAGGCACGAGCCGGCGGTGATGATCATGGCGTATTTCAGGCCGATGATGTAGCCCAGTCCCAGCACGGCGGCCGAGGTGTTCAGTCCGAAGACCACCTTGAATTTGTCGGCGGCGACGGCGCCCCATGCGCAGATGCGCGTCGAGACCGATTCGGTCCAGAGGCCGAACGTGCCGACCACGAAGTCGTAGAGTCCGCCTACGAGGCCCGCGACGGCCAGCAGCTTGGCCTGCGAGCCGCCCTTCTCACCCGAGACGAGGACCTCGGTGGTCGCCGTGGCCTCGGGGAACGGGTATTTGCCGTGCATCTCCTTGACGAAGTATTTGCGGAAAGGGATCAGCAGCACGATGCCCAGCAGTCCGCCGAACAGCGACGAGAGGAACACCTGCCAGAAGGCGGCGTCGAGCCCCAGGATGTAGAGGGCCGGGAGGGTGAAGATCGCTCCGGCGACGATCACGCCCGACGAGGCGCCGATCGACTGGATGATGACGTTCTGTCCCAGCATGTTCTTTTTGCCCAGCACCGAGCCCATGCCCACGGCGATGATGGCGATGGGGATGGCGGCTTCGAAGACCTGCCCGACCTTGAGGCCGAGGAAGGCAGCGGCGGCCGAGAAGACGACGGCCATGACGACGCCCATGATTACGGAGTAGGGCGTCACCTCCTTCGGGTTCGACGAGGCCGGCATCACGGGCGTATATTCTTCGCCCGGTTTGAGTTCGCGGTAGGCGTTTTCGGGCAGCGAGGTGAGAATCTTTTCCTGTTCCATTGCTTATCGTGGATTAGCCGGTCAGCGGTTGTCGCCGCTGCCCGTGATGTGATTGCGCTCCATGCGCGAACGGAGTTTGTCGACGTTCATCTGCGCCACGTCGTCGAGTTCGTAGCCCAGGTCGCGCGAGAGCGTGGCGCAGTACCACAGCACGTCGCCGATCTCCTTGACGATCTCGAGTTTCTTTTCGGGGGTGAACTCCTCGTGTCCGTCGCGGATCACTTTTTTGACCTTGTCGGCGACTTCGCCCGCTTCGCCCGTGAGTCCGAGCGTGGGGTAGATGATGCGGCGCTCGTCGGGATAGATCGCCGTTTCGAGGGCGTGCTGCTGGTATTCGTTGAGTGTCATAGTTTTGATTTGAAGGTTTACAACAGGCAAAAATAACAAAATAATTTCGAAATTCGCAGTAAAAAGCCCCGGCGATTGCGGGGCCGCTGCGGCCGGGCGCCGTTCCGGAAGTCCGGCCCCTCGGGCGGAACCGGGCATTCAGAGTTCGGGGATCGCTTTCTCAAGCCCGATGCCGCGCGAACCCTTGAGCAGTACGAGGGCGTTCTCGACGGGGGAGAGCCGCAGCAGCGAGAGCAGTTCTTCGCGCGTGGGACAGAGGGTCGTGCGGGCGGGCTTTTCGGGGAGCGAGGCATAGGCGTTCGCAAACTCTTTGCCGACGAGCAGCAACTCGGCGTCGGGGGATTGCGCGGCCCGGCGGATGACCTCCGTGTGCTCGTGCGCGGACCAGTCGCCCAGTTCGAGCATGTCGCCCAGGATCAGCACCCGGCGCTGCCGTACGCCGAGCGGTTCGGCCAGGAAATTCGCGACGGCCGCCTGCATGCTCGACGGATTGGCGTTGTAACAGTCGATGACGAGCGTGTTGCGGGACGTTTCGGTGCGCTGCGAGCGGTTGTTGTCGGGAACGTAGCCGGCTATGGCGTGGCGGATGCGTTCGTCGGGAATGTCGAAGTAACGCCCCACGGCCGCCGCCGCTGCGATATTGTGGCGGTTGTAAACTCCCTCGAGGTGGTTCTCCATGCCGTCGGCCAGTGTGGCGGGGTAGTATTCCGCGGCCAGCGATTCGCGTTCGGAAGCCATCTTCGTCAGTACTTCGTCGTCCGAGGGGACGAAGGCGCGCCCGCCGTTCGCGGCGAGGTGGTCGAACAGTTCGCCCTTGCCCCGGCGAACCCCTTCGGGACCTCCGAAACCCTCGAGGTGGGCCCGTCCGACGTTGGTCAGGATGCCGTAGTTGGGTTCGGCGACGGAGGTCAGCAGGGCCAGTTCGCCGCAGGCGCTCGCGCCCATCTCCACGACGCCGAATTCCGTGTCGCGGGTCATCGAAAGCAGTGTCAGCGGTACGCCGATGTGGTTGTTGAGGTTGCCGCGCGTGGCGTAGACCGCGAAACGCTCGCTCAGCACGCGGCTGACGAGCTCTTTCGTCGTGGTCTTGCCGTTGCTGCCCGAGATGGCGAGGATCGGGATGCCCAGTGCCCGGCGGTGTTCGCGGGCCAGCTCCTGGAGGGCTTGCAGCGTGTCTTTCACATACAGGATGCGGTCGTCGGCGGCGGCCGCGACGGCGTCGTCCGAGACGGCGCAGGCGGCTCCTTTTTCAAGCGCTTCCGCGACGAAGCGGTTGCCGTCGAAGTTGGCGCCCCGCAGGGCGAAGAATATCGAATCCGGCTCGATCTGCCGGGTGTCGGTCGAGATCCGGGGATGTTGCAGGAAGAGGTCGTAAAGGTCGCTCATGGGAGATTTTGGGCAAGTGTTATTTTGAGACGATTCGGTCGCATGCGATAAGTCCCCTCCGAGGGCCGTTTGAAACGGCTTTTAGGAGGAGGGAGCGTAGAACCGGATTCGAAGCCGAATACCCGGACATCGCTCCCTAAGGCCCGGCTTTTAGCCGGGGAGGGTCAGACTTGCAGACACGGCGGAACGCCGTGAACGTGAATACGAACGTTGGAATGCATCGTGACGGGCAATGGAAATCATAGGGTATGGGATGATTTCATCAAGCACATCTGATCCCGGATCAGATGTGCTTGTCGCCGTTGTTGAATTTCACTTCGTCGATGAATTTCTTGATGTTCTGCTCCTCGGCGCGGGGACAGATCAGCAGCACGTCGTCCGTGTCGACGACGATGTACTCTTTCAGGCCGCTGATGACGGCGATCTTCTCCTTCGGCAGCGAGACGATCGACGAGCGCGTGTCGTAGAGGTAGCACCCCTTCTCGGGGATGGCGTTGGCGTAGCGGTCCTTGCGCGAATGCTGGTAGACCGAGCCCCACGTCCCGACGTCGCTCCAGCCGAACTCCCCGCAGCGGACGTAGACGTTGTCGGCCTTCTCCATGACGCCGTAGTCGATCGAAATGGCGCGGCACTCCGAGTAGGCGATCTCCAGTACGTTGCGCTCGGCGTCGGTGCCGATGGCGCGCATCACGCCGCTGAACAGCGCGTGGTGTTCGGGAAGGTATTTTTCGAACGCCTCGATGATCGCGCGCACGGTCCATACGAAGATGCCCGAGTTCCAGTAGAACTCGCCCGACTGCAGGAACACCTGCGCCAGTTCGAGGTCAGGCTTCTCGGTGAAGCACTTGACCTTGCTGATGGGCCGGTTGTCCGAGACCTGGATGTAGCCGTAGCCCGTGTCGGGGCGCGTGGGCTTGATGCCCACGGTCATCAGCGCGTCGTGCTCCGATGCGAAGGCGAGACATTCGGCGATGATCTCCCGGAAGTCGTCCTCGTTGAGGATCAGGTGGTCCGCCGGGGTGACGATCATTTCGGCATCGGGATTGCGCTTCATCAGCGTGTAGGCCGCATAGGCCACGCAGGGGGCGGTGTTGCGGCCCACGGGCTCGCAGAGCACCTGTTTTTCGCCGATCTCCGGAATATGCTCCAGCACCAGCCCCTTGTATTTGTCGTTGGTCACCACCAGGAAATTTTCCGGCGGGACGATTTTTGCAAAGCGTTCGTAGGTGTGGCGGATAAAGGATTTTCCGGTCCCCAGGATATCGAGAAACTGCTTGGGCATCGACTGCCGGCTTTTGGGCCAGAAGCGCGACCCGATGCCGCCTGCCATGATGACGCAATATTTGTTGCTTGCCATAGTTATATTATGGAGTTAAGTTCGACAAAGATAAAAATATTTTAGTAACTTTGCCGCCTATTGGAAAATTAATTTTCGACCCGGCAATGAAAATCAAATTCTTCACCATACCCAATCTGCTGACCCTCTCGAACCTGCTCTGCGGTTCGGTCGCGGCGGTGTCGGCGCTGGCCTGGGGCAACCTGACGCTGGCTTTCGGGCTGATGGTCCTGGCTGCCGTGTTCGACTTTTTCGACGGGTTCACGGCGCGTCTGCTCAACCAGAGTTCGCCCATCGGTCTGCAGCTGGATTCGCTGGCCGACGACATCACTTTCGGGTTTGCGCCCGCCGCCGTGATGTACGTCCTCTACCAGCGGATGCCGGGCGTTTGGCTGCCGGAGGGAGCCCTCGGGCTCATCGTCTTCGCCTTTACGGCCTTTGCGGCGCTGCGGCTGGCGAAATTCAATATCGACGACACGCAGCGGAGCGAATTCTGCGGGCTGCCCTCGCCGGCCGCCGCGATGCTCTGCGCCTCGCTCGGACTGCTGGCCGAATGTTACGGGCTGACGCTCCTCCGCGAAACGGCGCTGGCCGTGGCCGTGGTCGTGGGGCTGCTGATGATCTCGGACGTGAGGATGTTCGCCCTCAAGTTCCACGGCTTCGGCTGGAAGGGGAACGAACTGCGCTATACGTTCCTGCTCGTCAGCGCCGGGATGGCAGTTGTTTTGCGCGGGTACGCCGTGCCGCTGATTATCGTACTCTATATTCTGGTTTCACTCGTCCGGGGGATCGCCTGCCGGGCAACCGGCTGTGAGAAAGCCGAATAATTGCTTGTTGGCTGAATATGTCGGGATTTTCGAATCGCATATTGCTGGTGCTTCTGCTCGGTCTGCTTTTTGCAGTGCCTCAGGCGGTGCGTTCCCAGGGCTTCGATGCGAAGACCCTGATGCGCGCCCGGCAGAACGGCCAGTCGGGAAATCTCTACGGCAACAACCCGTACGAGCAGCCCGAAGGCGAGGAGGGGGAGCAGCAGCAGGATACGACCAAAAAGGAGCGGAAGATCCGCAAGCCGCTGGAGTCCTACCTGTTCAACGATTCGATACGTGCGCTGAACAATTTCAAATGGCACGTGAGCCGCGATTTCAACCGCGTCGAGATCGGTCCTTTGGACACCACGCTGACCGATTACCGGATCGACTATCCGTTCTATCGCGAGGAGGTGGGCGACATCGCCCAGGGAGCCCTGGGGCAGACGTCGCTGCCGCTGAACTACTTCCGGAGGCCTCAGTTCTTTGATTTCAGTTTTGCGAGTCCCTACTATGCGTACACCTACAATATGGAGAACGTGCCCTTCTATAACACGAAGAAGCCGATCATCCGCATGAGTTACGCCGAGTCGGGGCAGAAGCGCTTCCGCGAGGAGAATTTCAACATCATGCACGCGCAGAACATTTCGCCGACGACGGGATTCAACGTCGACTACAAGGCGCGGGGCACGCGCGGCCAGTACGTCTGGTCGCGGACCAAGAACCACAACCTTTCGGTGGCCATAAGCCATACCGGAAAGCGTTATTCGGTGCATGCGGGTTACTACAACAACCACATCGAACAGCAGGAGAACGGCGGCGTGGTCGGCAACTGGGCCATTGCGGACACCGTTTTCGAAATGCCCTCGGGCGTGCCGATGCGGCTGGCCGACGCCGAGGCGAAGAACCTCTACCGCAACAACGCCTTCTTCGTCACGCAGTCCTACGGCATTCCGCTGCAGCGTCTCACCGAGCACGACTTCTCGATGGCCAACCTCTCGGCGGTCTACATCGGCCACTCGTTCGAGTACAGTTCGTGGAGCAAGGTCTACACCGACAAGAACGAGCCCTATACCAACGAGCGCGACCACCGCGACGAGAACGGCAACTACATTTCGGCCGAGGGCAACTACTACGACCACTGGTACATCAACCCCGTGGAGACGCGCGACTCGATCTACGAACGGGTCGTCTCGAACCGTTTCTTCGTGCAGGCGCAGCCCTGGGACCGCAACGGAGTGGTGGGGACGATCGACGCCGGCGTCGGCATCGACATGCACACCTACTCGCAGTTCGAACTGAAAGATTATCTGACGGGCAAGTATACGAAGGTCAACAAGACGAGTTACTTCTTTTACGGCTCGGTCAGCGGAAAGATAAAGAAATATGTCGACTGGGACGGAAATCTCAAATTCTACCCGTCGGGATACAGAGGCGGAGACCTTTCGATCGGCGCGCACCTCGCGCTGAAAGGCTACCTCCGCGGACACCCCCTGATTCTCGAAGGCCGGTTCACGATGGACCGCCGTTCGCCCAACTACTGGCAGGAGAATCTATTCTCGAACCATTACATATGGAACACTCCTTTGAACAAGGAGAATGAAACTCGGTTCGAGGTCAAGTTTTCGGTCCCCGATTTCGCTTTCGAAGCGGGGGCATGGCAGGGAGTCGTCTCCGACAAGATCTACTACATGTCGGACAGCAACGTCGGCCAGCACAGCGGAAACGTCAGCCTCACGAGTGTGTATGCTCGCAAAGATTTCCGCTTAGGCGGACTTCATTTGGACAACAGGGTATTGTTGCAGTGGAGTACGGATCAAGATGTTGTACCCGTTCCGCTTGTGAGCGCCTTCCTCTCGTATTACTACGAGTTCTGGGTCGTGCGCGATGTGCTGCGCCTGCAGATCGGTTTGGACGGACGCTATAATACGCGGTATTATGCGCCCAGCTACAATCCGGCACTGTCGGTGTATTACAACCAGCGCGAGGTCGAAGTGGGGAACTATCCCTACGTGGACGCCTTCGCAATGGCCAAGTGGAAGAGAATGCGGATATTTCTGAAATATCAGCATGTGAACAAGGGACTGTTCGGTAACGGAGAGTATTTCTCGGCGGCTCGTTATCCGCTGAATCCGGGCATGTTCAAAATCGGTATCTCGTGGGGATTCTATGATTAGCGTGCTGTTCTGCGCGGTGTAAACTGCCCGCAAAACAACCTTTTATGTTAAAAAAGACCGTATTAACGTTTGCGTTCTTAACCATTCTGACTACTTTCTACGGCTTCAACGCCCGGTTCAGCGCCCCCGCGACGGACAGCGCACTGAACGGAATGGAGGCGATGAACCGTTCGCTGCTCCCCGAGGGCAGCTACGTCATCTCGGCCTACGACGACCTGATCCGCTGCATCAGCGAACAGGAGGGCAACGACTGGCGGCTGATGAGCGCCATCGCCTACCACGAATCGCGCTTCAAGCCCGACATCACCTCGCGCAGGGGAGCCCGCGGGCTGATGCAGATCATGCCGTCCGTAGCGCGCCAGTTCGACGTCCCCGTGACGGAGGTCGCCGATCCGGAAACCAATATCCGGCTGGCGAACAAGCTGCTGACGAAGATCGCGTCGACGCTCCGTCTTCCCGAGGGCGTTTCCGAGAAGGACCGGATGAGCATCATCCTGGCGTCGTACAACGGCGGCATCGGCCATGTGAGCGATGCGCGCCGTCTGGCGAAGCTGAACGGGGAGGACCCCAACTCGTGGGAGGTCGTGGCGCGTTACCTCAGCCTGAAGGCCGATCCCGCGTATTACGAGAGCGAAGTGGTCAAATGCGGTCGTTTCACCGGCAGCCGTCAGACGCTGGCCTATGTGAACGACGTGATAGGACGCTACGACAGATACTGCCGCGTTGCCGGGAGTAACTGCGGGCGGGTGCATAGCAAAGGCAGAATCCGGTGACGGGTCCTGCTTTTTTCGTGCCCTGCCGATACCGGAAAAGGGGCTTCGCCATCAGGCGAAGCCCCTTTTCTGATGCCGGCGGCGGGAACGGCGTCAATAAGCCCACTCGAAATTGTCGACGTAGAGGACGTTCGACTTGCAGCCTGCCATGTAGTCGCCGTAGGCGCTCGTCGAGCAGGAGATCACGATCTGGTACAGGCCGGAGGGTTTGGCTTCCCGGTCGTAGAAGTGGAGTTCGATTTCCGTGTCGATCATCCGGTCGCCGGCCGAGCTCTCGTCGATGAAGAGCGATCCGTAGGCGATGACCTTCCCCTCTTCGGTCGAAGAGGCTTCCTGCGGGTCCCAGGTGCCGGTGGGACGTTCCGTGCCCGATCCGACTTCGCGGCGGGTGTTCCAGTCCACGATGGCGACCATGATGCGGGCCCGGTCCTGGTCCCCCATTCCGATCGGTGCGCCGAATTTCTTGTCGATGTCGACGGTGCCGATATGTTCCGCGAAGTACTGCACTTTCAGAGCCCTGGGACGGGCTTTATAGGTGTAGGACTGACCGAACGAGACGACTCCCCGGGTGATGAGGTCCTTCTGGAAAAGTCCCGAGAAGAGGTTGCCCGAGGCGAGGACCCCCACGGCGGAGGTAGCCTGCAACTTGGCGCGCGTGCCGCCGGCGAAGGCCGCCTGCGTACACAGTCCCTTGGTGAAGGTGTTGTTGCCGCTGCCCCAGAATTCGGCCGTCTTGTTGTGCTGCGTCCAGCAGCTCATCGAAGCGTCTTCCATATCGCCGTTGGGAATGGTGTTGCCCGCGGGAGTCGTGTACTCCAACGGAGCGCCCTGCTCGCTGCCGCCGACCAGCAGCCGGAATTCGTAGGTGTGGCCTGCGAACAATCCCTTTTTCGGCGCCAGTTTGTAAACTTTCAGGCCGTACGGATTGGTTTCGGTGTTCCAATCGGGGGCGATCGTCGCCGTCAGGATGCCGGCGTCGTAGCCTTTCTCCTGCATCGGCTGCCACTCCGTGTCGCCCTTGATGCGGTATTCCAGCGCGGCGCCCGAGGCGTATTCTTCGGCGGAGATGAGCGCGGTGACCGTACCCGTATTCTGCCACAGGTCGGCTTCCCGGAGCGCCACTTTCACGTTGGTCGTCTCCACGTAAAGCAGCCACCGCTCGGTGACGCCGTGGCAGGTGACGTCTACGAAACGCACCGTTTCGAAACTGCTGCCCGAAAGCTCTTCGAGCGCGGGCGAGTAGGAGGTGATGCCGGCGGGGCCGAGTTTGAGCTCCGAGATCTCGATATGTCCCAGGTCGGTGTCGTCGGGGACGCAGACTCTGGCGATGCGGTTTTCGGGGTCGATCTCCGTAGCGCCAATCTGCCCCGTCACGTTGAAGCGCCGTTCGATGGTCTGCACGGCGCGGATCGTCCAGTCGTAGTCCTGATAGAGCGACAGCGTGGTGTAGACCGGCGAGAGCAGGTTGAACGTGCCGGTCAGCTCCTGCGAACTGCGCACCTGATTCAGGAGTTCCGCCTTGTCCATTTCGATGCTGTGCACGACGGCGTCGTAGGTCACGGCATCGATCTTCACGTTGCGGATGTCGGTGGCTTCGTCGAGCGTGAGGGTGACGACCCGCGAAGTGACGTTGTTCTCCGAAACCGAGAATCCCTGTCCCTCGACGTCGGCGATGCGCAGTTCGACGACGGGGTAGGGTATGTCGTTGCTGACGCACGATGCTGCGAGGAGCGCTGCGGCCGCTGCGAATGTTGTTTTCAGGTATCTGGTCATAACTTTACTTCTTTTTCTTGTCCCACAGGTGTATCGTCATGCCGAAGTTGATGGCGGCGATGTTGAGCCGGAAGCGCATGTTCGAAGCCTCGCGCGAACCGGTTTTTTTGCCGTTCTCGTCCTTCTGCGTGACGGAATTGTACTGGATGCCGCCCAGCCCGAACGACACCGTGGCGCAGACGTTGGGGAAGATATAGACGGCGGCTCCAGGATTAAACGACAATTTCAGCTGCGTATTGTCGCTGTACGTGGTTTTCATCTCGTCGTTCGACGTGTTCGGCTGATAGGAGAATTTCGAAGAGCCGGTCGCCAGCGAGAGTTCGAACTCGGCGAACAGTCCGAAACGCCCTTTCGGGTCGAGCCCCGCATAGGACCGGTGGAAGATGCCGAACGAGTAGTTGTCGCTGTTGATGTCGAGTCTGGGGATCTGTCCCGAGGCGTCGTTGCTTTCGCCGAGGTCGTAGCGGGCGTTGTCGAGGCTGCCGCCCATGTGGCGGTAGCCGAAGCGCACGCCCAGGCAGTTGTTGTCGCGGTAGAAGTAGCCGACGAAGGGTTTTACGGTGGCGATCGATCCGTCGGCGTCGATGCCGTCGATCAGCAGCATGACGTCGGTGTCGTCGCTCGACAGCGTGCCGTAGGAGGCCGTCAGTCCCATCATCACCTCGCCTTTGTAGGCGAATTTGAGTTTGTCGATCTCGCGGTCGATGCGCCGGCGCGTGGGCAGGAAACGCTGCTGCTTCTCCGGCGCAGCGGCGGACGCGGAGATGGCGGATACCGCCGGGGCGATCTCTGCGGCCCGGGCCGACGGCGTTTCGGCGGCGGCCGTGAAGACGAGGCATGTCGAAAGGAGGAATAGGATGATTCGTGTCATTTCTGTGCCGGGTTTAGAGGTAGAAGGCCATGCCGAGGCCGATCGAGAAGATGTTGACCTTGAAATTCATCATGCTCGTGTTGCGTTTGCCCACGGTGACCTGGTTGTGAACCTGCTTGGCGTGGTTGTAGGTGATGCCCATCACGCCGACGTTCACTTCGACGGCCATATTGTTGGTCGCGAAGGCCACGATGCCCGGCGAGATGCCCAGCGAGAGGGTGTAGCCTGTCTCGTAGGTGCCTTTCACGGGCGAGTCGTTGGCGAAGCGGGCCTGCGTGCCGCCGGCCGAGAGCGACATTTCGTTGAACAGCGCGAAACGCTTGTTGCGCCCCAGCGGGATGTACTGGCGCCAGATCGCCGCCGCCGAGTAGGTCTGGCGCAGCGCGTAGTAGTCCTTGGCCACGATGTTCGTACCCGTTTCCGAATCGCCGAAGTGGAGTTCGGCGTTGTCCAGTTTGAGCAGCGTCCGCGAGTAGATGAAACGGCCTCCGAGGGCCATGTTGTCGCGCACGGCATAGGCGATCAGGGGGCTGACGCGGAAGGTGTAGCCTTTCGAGTCGATGCCTTCGACCACCAGGAACTTGTAGTTGTCGTTGGAATGGGTCGAATAGGAGGCCGTACCGCCGAAGACCCATTGTCCCTTGGGGACGAAGAGGTTGTGGGTGTCGGTGAGTCCGCGTTCGCGGCGCATTTCGTTGACTGTCTTCGGTTGCAGACCTTCCGTATCGGTATCCGGGGCTGTTCCCTGTGCGCGCAGGCCCTGCGCTGCGGCCGAGAGGCACAGCGCGAGGACGAGCGGGCGGATAAATAGTTTGCGCATCGGATTGCGTTTATTTGTTAATAGACCCATTCGAAATCGTCGACGTAAAGTTTGTTGGTGCTGCAACCGTTCATATAGTCTCCATAGGCGTTTGCCGAACAGGAGATGACCACGTTGTAGGCTTTTGTCGGCTTGGTAACATGATCGTAATAGTAGATCGGCAGTTCGACATCTATCCAGTCGTCGCCGGATGTCGATTCGGTGATCCATTCCGATCCGTAGCCGATAAGCGTCTCTTTGTCGCTCAGACCGACACCCGTTTCGGGATCCCACATGCCCGAGGGATCGCTTGTCCCCGATGATACATTGTGTGGAGCATCCCAGTCAACGATGGCTACGAAGATGCGGGCTTTATCTTTCTGCCCTATTGCGATCGGATCGTTCCCGCTGTCATCCTTGTATTTGACATAATCCACGTCTCCAATGGTCGCATGGTATTTCACCCGCATGGCTCTCGGCCGGGCTGTCCACGGAAGGTGTTTGCCGAACCCGACCGTACCTTGGGTCGAGGGTTTGACAAAGGTTCCTGAGAAAAGATTGCCTGCCGCCAGCATATTGAATCCTGCGGCTCCTGCGGCCGCCGATTTAAGCAGAGCACAGTTGGACCCGTTTTTATCCTGTTGCGTGCAAAGGTCCGATAGGTTGATCGTCACGATTATTTTGGTGATATTGTTGCCGCTGCCCCAAAAATCTGTCGTTTCGTTGTTGATTGTGAAACAAGAAAGATTGCTGTCTTCCATGTCACCGTTGGGAATTCTCTGTTCTGCGGCATCCGAAGCGGTAAATGTACCTTCGGACTGAACTTCTCCGATCACGGCGCGGAATTCGTAGCTGCCGCCGGCCCAGATGCCGCTACCGGGTTCCGGCGTGTAGACCGTCAGTCCGGCCGCGTTCGCCGATTTGTTCCAGCCGGGCCGGTAGGTGGCGGTGTAACAGCCGTTTGCGTCGGCCGTTCCCTCCGCTTCCAGCCACGATTCTCCGTTTTTCAGTCCGAAAGTGACCGCCGTAACGTTCGGATCGACGACCTGCGCCCGCAGCGTCACCGTGTTGGTCCAGAGGTCGTAATCCTCCTTTCCGACCGGCAGGATGCCCTGCACGCGGAACTCCGAGGCGACGGTGGTTTCGGCATCCTTCGTGTCGGCGATGTGGAACGAGGCGGAATGGATGCCGGCGGGACACCCTGCGAGGAACGCCTCGGAAAGGGTGACCGTCAGGCTGAGGTCGTTGTTCCGCACGACGTCGATTCCCTCTGCGGAATTGTTCATCAGGTCGTAGGTCTGTTCGCCGAACCGGAGTTCCGCGGTTTTCAGGGGGGCCATGGCCGCGAGTTTGTAGCTTCTCGTCCAGCTGTCGCCGGGGATATAGCCCTGGGGCCGGGTGATGTCGAATCCGTCGCCCTCGATGGTGGGGTCGGGGCTGAAGACGATCGTGTCGTCCTGCTCGTCGGACGAGGTGTCGACCTGGATGACGACGCATTGGATGAAGCCCGGCAGGTCCTTCGAGAACAGACAGGTGAAGACATATTTGCCTCCGGCCTGAATCTGCTCCTGTTTGCCCTCCATGACGATCTGCCCGCGCTCGGAGTGGGTGCCTTCGAAGTGCCAGGCGAAGGTCGTCACCCCTTCGGGCAGGGTGAAGTAACCCGTGGCGTCGGAGGTGTATTTCAACGCCGGAACAGCCTCCAGCTCGGCTTTTTCTGCGTCGAAGCTGTCGCCGGCGACGATCCAGAAGCGGAACCCCGGATCGAAAGCCCCGGTCACCGAGGCGTCGAATTTCACCTCGGCGGCGGTGTTCTGCCGGCGGCATTTCACCTCGGCTTCGGTGGTTTGGCCGGGATTGACGGCGAAGGTCTCTTCGCCTTTGTAGAAGCGTTTGGTGAACGAGGCGGGGACTGCCTCCCCGGCTTCGACAGCGATCCGGTATTCCCCGGCGATGAGTTCCAACTGCTTTACGAAAGTTTCGGAGGTGTATTTGCGGATCAGTTCGTTGCGCGAATTGTAGATGCGTGCGACCAGGTGGTCCTTCGGGTCATACTCCGCGTCGGCTTCGGCGCGGGTGGTCGAAATGTTCATTTCGACCACACCCGTGCCCGCTGCGCCGCCTTCGTCCGTCGCCTCCCCGGAACAGGATGCGGCGGTCAGGGCCGTGCAGAGCAGCAGGATATGGATTGATGTCCGTTTCATGGCTATTCAGAGAAGAATTGCAGGGTTTTGGTCGCAGACAGACCGGCGTTGTCCGTTACCGTCAGCACGAAATTGTTTTTGCCCGGAGCCACAGTCGGCAGCAGTGAGATGAATCCGCCGGAGATGGTAAGCCGGATTGCGGTTTGGTTTTTGACCTCGTCGTTGACCGGGAAGCCGAGTTCGGAAATTGCGGCGGCTACGTCTGCGGCGTCGTGGAATTGCCCCGTTTCGTCGGTGAATCCTTCGATGTCGCAGAGGTTGAATCGGCTGGGAATTCCCAGTCCTCCGAGCACATCGCCTGTCAGTTTGTCCGAGTCGATGGTCACATCGATCGACTGAATTCCGGCTTCAGCCGTGATGTCGATAACCATGTCGGACGCCGAGGGCGTTTGTATCTCATTTATCTCGAATCCGTTGCCGGTGATAGCCGGGGCGTCTGCCGTGCTTTTGCTGATCTCGAGCCGGAGCTCCGCCGAGGTCGTGAGGCCCTTGGCGTCGGTCAGCGTGCAGGCGAAGGTGTGGGTGCCTTCGAATCCGGGATCGGCGTAAAGCATCGGAATCTGTCCCGCGATGTCGAACCGTTTGGAGGTCGCGCCGCGGAGCTTGTCGCCCAGCGGAAGCCCGAAGCCCGAAAGAATCGCATAGGCGGGGCCCTGCGTGGTGGCGCAGAGGTCGAGCGAAGCGGGAATCTGAATCTGCGCAAGGGCCTCCAGGAAGGCGGGATTCGTCGACGAGAAGGTCAGCA
The DNA here is from genome assembly GCA_949840605.1 of uncultured Alistipes sp. The sequence goes on along the minus strand of CATKXN010000045.1, from coordinate 4,187 downwards.
CGAACGATTCGATGCCGTTGGGAGCGATGAGGTTCAGCGCGAAGGGCTCCGTGCAGCTGCCGTCGGCATCGAACATCGAGGATGTGATCCGGAACGGCTCCTTGAGGTCGTGACCGGGCCATTCGATCGCCGGGGCCGTCTGGTCGGGCGCCTCTTCGAAGACCGGTTCCCAAAGGTTCGCCGTGCCGTCGATCCGAATCTCTTTGTCAAGCACGAAATTCTTGACGTCGATGTCGAACTTGATCCCGCCCTTGTCGGCATAGGTAATCACGAGCGTGATCTTGCGCCACTGCCCGGCCTTGACGTTCGGGATCTCCTTGTTGAATTGCAGGGGCGTGTCGGGCGTGTCGGCGAAAGCTCCCGACAGGTTGAATTTGAGTGTGTTGAGCTCTGCGAGGGAGGTGAAATAGGCCGCGCGTGTCTCATCCTTGGCAAAGACCATCGACGTCTCGCCCAGCGAGACTGTGGAGATCGTCGCCTCGGTGAGCCGGTCCGCGAGGTCTTTCGAGCAGGCGACCGTCACCTTGATATTGTTCAGCGTGCAGACGATCTCTTCGAGGAGGGTGTCTTTGCTTTTCTCGATCGCAAATTCGCGTGTCGCGAAATAGACCGGATGATCCCAGTCGGCGAGTTTCGAGCCCGGCTCTTCCGAACGGACCTTCAGTTTGTAGCTGCCTGCCGGAAGTTCCATCCTGCCGTCGTTCGCTGCCGTTTCGGCCTGCAGGTTGGCATACGTGTCCTTGTAGACCGATGCCCCCTTGGCGTCGAAGATCTCGACGATGAATGTGTCGACGTCGGGCTGGGCCTCTCCGGCGCGCGTTTGGGGTTTGACCGTTTCGCCCGACGTGTCGTCGGGCTGCGTGTCGGTCCGGTCGTCGCAGATGACGCGCATCGTCATGCCGGCCATCGACAGATAGCCTGTGCCGTCCGATGCAGGGGTGGTGCCGGGTTCCTTTTTGTAGGCTGGCTCCTCGTTCACGCAGCCTGCCGCGAACAGGATCGCCGCGATGGCTGCTGTCAGGATGATGGAAAAAGTTTTCATATTTCGTCGTTTTTTATTTGCTTGAGATGGCGTCTTCGTTCAGTTCGACGGGGATTACCCGTGTTTCGCCTTCGCCTTCGCCGAGGACGATGTTCAGCGAGGCGCTGCCGGCGTTCGACGCATCGAACGTGAAGATGTGGCAGGTGGCCGCCACGGTGACGTCGAGCGTCTCGGCGGAGAAAGCGTAGAGGGGCCCTTCCTTCTCGCCGTCCTGGCTCTGGCCGCGGGCCGTACCCCTGACCGTGAGCTTCGTGCCCGCTTTCACCCAGATGCGCTCCGGGTCTCCGTTTGCGTCGGGACGGAACGTGAATTCGTTGCCCGAACCGGTTGTTACGGTGAATTCCGCGTCGTGGTAGAATTTCGAAAAAGCCTCCGTAACCCGGACGAAGGTCTGCGATTTGGCGACATGGGCCGTAATCCGGGCGGTGTTGACGCGGCGGGCCGCCACGTCGATGTCGGTCGAACCGGAGAAATAGGGTTTGCCGGCCCCTTCTGCCTCGGGGTCGCCGTAGTCGACGGCGATTTTGTAGGGACCTTCTACGAAGACGTTTTCTTCGGCTTCGAATGCCGCGACGCTTTCCCACGAGCGGTCGAAATCGGCGCCCGTGATCCGCAGGGTGAATTCACTGCCGGCCGGAGCCGTGATTTCGTTGCGGGTGGCCTTCGGGGAGGCCTCCGCCCCGGTGTCGATCGAGAGGTCGGTTTGGCAGGCGATTCGGATCGTGCCGCAACCCCGCTCCGCGTTCGTTTCGTTCGTTTCGCTGCATCCCGCGACTGCGACGGCCGCCGATGCAAGGACAAAGATAAGATCTCTTTTCATGGCGGTTATTCGTTGGCGATGGATACTTTGATATTGTCGAGGTAGAGCCAGTAGGTTCCGTTACCAGTGCTGCTTCGATCGTTATATACCCGCCAACTTAGACGAACTCCATGCGGGCATTGTTCGATTTCATAAGAAATGGGGTGTTTGCTTCCTAAGGTATAGTCGGAGTTGTTTGTTTGGGGACCGTCTATGTCGATGGCAGTTTCGGGAATCTTGATCGAGGCGATGGCTTGGTCGCTTTTGATTGGGTTATCGTTCCCGGTCGTATATCCGGCCGATACTAAAATTTTGCCGCCAGATCCCGTACCTTCGAAGCGGTCGCCGCCATAGGTGTAGGATACTATTACCTTGGGAGTTTTTCCGGGTATAATTGTCTTAATGGGACAACTGTCGATACGTCCCGGACAGCGGGTATAAACCGTAAATAGTCCGTGAATACAATGGCTCGCTACTCGGATTCCTATGCCGGGCATTCCGCCTACACATGTCCCGGTCCATCCGGAGGGCAGATTGCTCAATGAAGATGCAGAAGTGTCGCTGAAATTGCTGCTTTTCCAGTTGCTGTTGGTTTCGAACGGGGCGCTGATGCTGGTTGAGAAGTCTTCTTGGTAAAGATAAGGTACACGCAGGGTTGCAATGTTGTTCGTGTCTCCGGCCAGCAGTACGTCCGGGATGTCGAACGAACCGCCGCTGAGCCGGGCGTTCTCCGACTCGTAGCTGACGGCGACGGACTGGCCCGCGAGGGCTGCGGGGTATTCGTCGAACACGAAATCGAAATCGCCGGCCGCCGCCACCGGGAAGGTGCGCACATGGGAACCTTCGCCCAGATCGACGCCTTCGGCGGCTGTCAGCGTGAAACAGGTGATATTTTCACCGAGGGTGCTCTTGCCGGCGTCGGGCAGGCTGATGCGCAGGGTGGTGGGACCGACAGTCGGGATGTTGAAAGCGATCGGGGTGGTGTGACCTTCGGCGAAATGCTTCCCGGCAAACGTCTTCGGCCGCGATTTGCGGGTGGCGCCCGTGGCCGTGACCGTCACGGTCTGTTCCGGCGTGAGTTCCACCGGCGCGATAACGGCGTAGACCGTGTCGCCGGATTTCTTCGGAGTGTCGAAATTGAGCGTCAGGATGTTGCTGCCGTCGGTCAACTGCGGTGCGGCGGCGGGATCGGCGGCGTTCACCGTCAGGATGCCTGCGACGGGTACGGGGAAGGTCAGCGTGATTTTCGAGATGTCTTCGCCGAGGTTGTTCGACGGAATGCCGATCTTCAGCACGTGGACTTTGTGCTCGAACTCGAAGTTCACCGTCTCGCTGTTGTCGCCCTGCCGCAGTGCGGGGCCTTCGACCGGGGCCGCGACCAGGATATCGAAATCGCCGCAGAACGTGCCGTCCTGCTCGGCGGGAATCCGGTAGCGGACCTCCAGACCGTCGGTCTCGGAGGGTGCGGGCGATACGGCGTAATAAGTGTAGGTGTCCTCGGGCATTTCCGGGACGGTGGCCGTGAATTTGGCCGTATTGTACTCCGCGTTGTAGTGCCAGAGTTTGAAGACCTGTCGGTCGATCGTTTGCTGCGCCTGGGAATTGACGGCCCAGAGCATGATCCGGTCATTGTCGGCCCACCGGATCGATTCGCCGTCTTCGTTCAGTTCGGTACGGGTCTGCGTATGGGCCTGAATGTCGATTTTCGGGCCCGAGCCTATCGTAACTTCGATGGTACCTGTTGCGGGTTTCGTGTCTGCTGACGGCGTGTCGGAGCATGAGGCGAAAACCAGAGGCAGCGCAAGCAAGGTTGTCCAAGTTCGTCGCATAAAGTGAATCCTTTAGTCAAAATGTATACAAAAATAGGTATGCGATCGGTTTTCCGGAAATAAATTCAATGAACGCTTGGTTTTTCATCACGAATATCCCCCAATTTTCAAAGATTTTGCGGACGGCGTCGGGGCCGGATCGGCTCCGAAAGTGACGGATAAAGAAAAGGCCGCCCGGTTGGTCGGACGGCCTGATCGCAGGAGTAGGGATCGGTTATTTCACGTATTTGTCGAGCCAGCCGAAGAATTCGCGGTTCCAGACGAGCGAGTTCTGGGGCTTGAAGACCTGGTGCGCCTCGTTCTCGAACTCTACGAGCCGCGCCGGGATGCCCCGCACGCGGGCCGCCGTGAAGGCTTCGAGCGACTGCGTATAGGGGATGCGGAAATCCCGCTCGCCGGTGAAGATCAGGATCGGAGTGTCCCACTTCGTGACGAACTTGTGCGGCGAATTGGCGTAGGAACGCTGTGCCGTGGCGTTCTTCGTGTCCCAGTAGGGGCCTCCGAAATCGTTGTTGAC
>CATKXN010000044.1 GCA_949840605.1 uncultured Alistipes sp. | reverse complement strand
ACGTTTTATTTCTCGGGTTTTGACTTTCAAAACAGAAACGCGTCCGGGAATTCCCGGACGCTTTTCTGTTTAACGGGGAGCGTAGTATTGGCTCGGAACCTTTCCGGTTTTCAGCCGCCCCTAAATCCCGGCTCTTAGGCGGGCGGGAGCGCAGAATTGGCTCGGAAACCCGATAGCCCGGCTTCGCCCTCTGAAACCCGGCTCTTAGCCGGGCGCAGAACCGGATAGGCAACTTGTCAACTTTCGGTCGCCCCTTAAAACCCGCCTCTTAGGCGGGCTCTTAGCCGGGCGGGAGCACGGAACCGGATCAGAATTGCAATAACTGCCGATTGCCCCTAAATCCGGCTTCTTAAGCCGGGGTTACCAGATGATTACGCGCTCTTCTGCGGGCATGAACATCGCGCCGTCGGTGATCGAGAACGCGTCGTAGAAGTCCTGCAGATTGCGCAGCGAGGCGTTCACGCGCCATTTGCCCAGCGAGTGTACGTCGAGCTTCGTCAGACGGGCGATCTCCTCGTCGCGGATGTTCTGGGCCCACAGCGCGGCGTAACCCAGGTAGAACCGCTGTTCGGGGGTGAATCCGTCGATCGGGGCGGGAGTCTCCTTGCCTTCGAGCGAATTGCGGTATGCCGTGCGGGCCACGCGCAGGCCGCCCTGGTCGGCGATGTTCTCGCCCAGGGAGAGGGAGCCGTTGGCGAAGACCGCGGGCTGGCCGTCCTTGGCCGGGAGCACCTCGATGGCGTCGAACTGCTTGACCAGAATTTCCGTCTTGGCCTTGAACGCTTCGGCATCGGCATCGGTCCACCAGTTGTTCATGTTGCCGTCCTTGTCGAAGTTGCGGCCCTGGTCGTCGAATCCGTGGGTCATCTCATGGCCGATCACCACGCCGATGGCTCCGTAGTTCACGGCGTCGTCGGCATCGGGGTTGTAGAACGGCGGCTGGAGAATGGCGGCCGGGAAGCAGATTTCGTTGGTCGTGGGATTATAGTAGGCGTTGACCGTCTGCGGGGTCATGTGCCACTCGTCCTTGTCCACGGGTTTGCCCAGCTCGGCGATATTGTCGGCCGTGTACCATCTGTTGGCCTCGACGATGTTTTCCCAATAGCTCTTCGAGGGGTCGATCGCGAGCGTCGAATAGTCCTTCCACTTGTCGGGATAGCCGATCTTCACGGTGAATGCCGCGAGCTTCTCCTGCGCCTTGGCTTTCGTGGCGTCGGACATCCATTCGAGCCCGGCGATGTGCTGCGAAAGCGCCGACTGCAGGTTCCTGACCATTTCCATCATGCGGGCCTTGTCCTTCTCGGGGAAGTATTTGGCGACGTACATCTCGCCGACGGCTTCGCCGAGGGTGCCGTTAGGCACCGACATCGCGCGCTTCCAGCGGGGCTTCTGCTCCTGCTTGCCCGACATGGCGCGTCCGTAGAAGTCGAACGAGGCGTCGATGAAGTCGTCGCTCAGGTAACCGGCTGCCGCGTCGATGTACTGGGCTGCCAGGTAGTAGCGGATGTCGTCCAGCGGGGCGTTTTTCATCAGCTCGTTGGCGTTGGCCAGCGCCGAAGGGGTCGTCACGATGATCTGTTCGAAGTCGCCGATGCCCATCGTCCTGTAGTACGCGGCCCAGTCGACGGCGTCGTAAGCCTTCTCGAAATCGGCCTTGGACATGGGGTTGTACATGGCGGGGATGTTGCGCAGCTCGACGCTCGACCAGTTCTTCTCGGCGAGCTTCGTCTCGATCGACATCACGCCGGCGACGGCCTTTTCGATGTCGGCCTCCGGAACGCCTGCCAGCCGGAAGATCTTACCCAGATATTCCTTGTAGGCGGTGCGCATCGACTCGTTCTCGGCATCGAGGTAGTAGTCGCGGTCGCCCATCATCAGCCCGGGCTGCGAAGCGTAGAGGGCGTTGATGTCGCTGTTCATCAGGTCGGACTGCACGCCCACGCCGAAGAACGGATTGGCGATCGAGGTGTGGAGTTTGGCCACGGCGGAGGTCAGCTGCGTGCGGTCGCCGATGGCGAGAATCTCCTCTACGGTGGCCCGGATCGGGGCGGCGCCCTCGGCGTTCAGGCGCACCGAGTCGAGGCCCATCTTGTAGAGGTCCGAAATCTTCTGCTCGACGCTTCCGGGCTGTGCCGTCTGCTTCGTCATGCCGGAGAAGAGCTCGTTGATGCGCTTCTCGTTGTTGTCGCGCAGGATGTCGAACGATCCGTAGCGCGCGTATTCGGGTTTCAGGGGGTTGTTTTTCTGCCAGCCGCCCGTGGCGTACTCGTAGAAATCGGCGTTCGGGGCTATCGAAAGATCGAGGTTGGCCATGTCGATCGCCGGGGTTTTCGGGGTATTCTGGCAGGCTGTCATACAGGCCATCGTTGCTGCGAAAAGAACGTTTTCGATAAGCCGAGAGCAGTGCCGCGCTTGCGCAGGCAATGCCGAGGCGAGAAAAGGTGCGTGAAAACGAATGATTTTTTTCATATGGTTCGGGTTTTTGTGGAACGGGGACCTCCGGATCAACCGGAAGCCCCCGTTCGGATAGTTGTTTCGCGGGACGTCCGGTCTATTCGCGGATAGCCGCAACGCCGGGCAGGTCGCCGAACTCGATGTACTCGAGCAGCGCGCCGCCGCCCGTCGAGATGTACGACACCTGGTCGGCCAGACCGAACTTGTTGATGCAGGCTACCGAGTCGCCGCCGCCGATGAGCGAGTAGGCGCCCTTCTTGGTGGCCTCGGCGATGGCCAGCGCCACCTCTTTCGAGCCGGTTGCGAACTTGTCCATCTCGAACACGCCCACGGGACCGTTCCAGAGGATGGTCTTGCAGCTCAGGATGTGGTCGCGGAAGAGCTTCTTGCCCTTCGAGCCGATGTCCAGACCCTCCCATCCGTCGGGAATGTCGTTGGCCGGAGCCTCCTTGGTGTTGGCGTCCTCCGAGAATGCGTCGGCGACCAGCGCGTCGGGCGACATCACCAGCTCGACGCCCTTCTTCTTGGCCAGTTCGAGGATCTCGAGCGCTACGGGGAACATCTCGGGCTCGCAGATCGAGTCGCCGACCTTGCCGCCCTGTGCGGCTGCGAAGGTGTAGGTCATGCCGCCGCCGATGACGATCGAATCGACCTTCTCGATCAGGGCCTTGATGACGCCGATCTTCGACGACACCTTCGATCCGCCGATGATGGCGCAGAACGGATGCGCCGGAGCCTCCATCAGCGAGGAGATGGCCTTCACCTCTTTCTCCATCAGGTAGCCGAACATCTTGTCGTCGGGGAACTTCTTGGCGATCAGATACGTCGAAGCGTGCTTGCGGTGAGCCGTGCCGAAGGCGTCGTTGATGTAGCAGTCGGCGTACGAAGCGAGCTTCTGTACGAACTCCTTCTGCGAACCCTCTTTCAGGGCCTTCTTGGCGGCCTCCTTCTCCTCCTTGGTGGCGTCCTCGGCCAGGCCGCGGGGCTTGCCCTCCTCCTCGGCGTAGAAGCGCAGGTTCTCGAGTAGCATCACCTGTCCGGGCTGGAGGTTTTTGGCCATTTCGGCAGCCTTTTCGCCGATGCAGTCGCCGGCGAACTCGACTTTCACGCCGAGGTTCTTCTCGATGGCGGGAACGATCTGTTCGAGCGAATATTTGGGATCGGGATTCTTCTTGGGACGTCCCATGTGCGACATCAGGATCACCGAGCCGCCGCCGGCGAGCACCTTCTTGACGGTGGGCATGGCGGCGCGGATGCGCGTGTCGTCCGTCACTTCGCCCTTCTCGTTGAGGGGCACGTTGAAATCCACGCGGATGATCGCGCGCTTGCCTTTGAAATCGTAGTTGTCGATCGAGATCATAGCTGTTTGATTTTTAAGTATTTTGTTGAAATGATTTTCGGTAAGTCCTAATCCGGGACAAATTTATGAAAATTTTCAGTAAATCTGTTATTCCGATAACAGAAAAGTTGAAATTTTGGGAGGCGCATTGGGTGCGTCGCGACAAGCCCCCGCCTGAGGCCGTTTAAGAAACGGCTTTTAAAAGGTGGAAGCGCAGAGCCGGACCCGAACCCGGAAATCCGCGCATCGTCCCTAAAACCCGGCTCTTAGCCGGGGTGGGTCGGATTTGGATACGCGGCGGAACGCCGTAAAGCTTCAGCGGGCGGGAGCGGAACAGCATTGCCCGGTCTCGCGGCGGTTTCAACTTCGCTCAATATTTATACCGAATCCATTTGAACAGCTCTTTGAGCGACGGTTTTTTGCCGTACATGAAGATGCCCACGCGGTAGATCTTCGACGCGACCCACACCATGCCCACGAACGAACCGTAGAGAATGACGAGCGAGAGGACGATCTCCCACAGCGGGATGTCGTAGGGGATGCGGGCCATCATGACGATCGGCGAGGTGAAGGGGATGATCGAGAACCAGAAGGCCATCTGCGAATTGGGGTCGCGGATCACGACGAACATCATCAGCAGGGCCAGGATGATCGGCAGCGTGATGGGCATCTGCAGCTGCGAGGCGTCCTGCACGTTGTCCACGGCCGAACCCACGGCGGCGAACATCGCCGAGTAGAGCAGGTAGCCGCCGAAGACGAACAGCAGCAGGCTGGCGAAAATCTTCACGATATAGCCCAGGTCGGTCATGGCGGCCACGGCCTGCAGCATCTCGGGGTTCATGTCGGTCATCGAGGCCGCGTCGGGCATGCCCTGCTGCATGGCCTGGGCGCTTGCCATGACGTCTTCAGGCATCAGGTGGGGCATCACGAGGGCCCCGACGCCGGCGATCAGCACGCCCCAGATCAGCACCTGCACGATGGCCACCGAGGCCACGCCGAGAATCTTGCCCATCATCAGGTCGAACGGACGGACCGACGAGACCATCACTTCCAGCACGCGGTTGTTCTTCTCCTCGATCACCGACTGCATGACCATCGAGCCGTAGATCAGCAGGAACATGTAGAGGATGAATCCCAGGACGTACCCCACGCCCGTGGCCACGGCCGACGACTGCGCCTGCGTGTCCTCCTCCTGCGACTTGTCGTTGCGGAAGGTCTGCATGACGACCTTGGTTTCGACCTGTTCGAGGATCTGCGAAAGGTTTTCGATGTTGTAGGCCTTGAGTTTCTCGCCTTCGAGAATGCGCTCGATCTGTCCCGTGATGTTGCTTTCGAGGGCGAGCGACGACGACGAATTGGCGTAGAGCCGGACGTTGTTGGAGTTTTCCAGGACGTCGGCGCCGATCCAGAGCACGCCGAATTTGTCGGTCAGCTCCCGGCGGGCCTCCTCGGTCGGGAGCTCCGTGGTCTCGAAGCGGATCTCCTCGTCGCTTTCGAGCTTCGGGGCTATCAGACCGCTTTCGTCGATGACGGCGATGACCTTCTCGTCGCCCCGCGAAAACTGCATGATGAGCGCCGGGGCGGCCATCAGAGCGATCATCAGCACGGGCATCAGCAGCGTGGTGATGATGAAGGATTTTTTGCGTACGCGCTCGTTGAATTCGCGCTGGATGATGATGGATATGTTGGACATGGCTTTTCCGTTTTAGAGTTTGCCGTTCACGGCTCTTATGAAAATGTCGTTCATCGAAGGGATGATTTCGCGGAACGAGCGCAGTTCGACGGCTTCGTTGACGGCGGAGATCACCCCGCGCACTTCGGAGTCGCTTTCGACGTGGAGTTTGAGCATCCGGTAGACCGACTCCTCCTGCGTTCCGTCGAGGATTTCGCAGCGCCCGGCGACGGCCTGCCGCAGGACGGCCTCGTCGCCCCGGTAGGCCACCTCGAAGATGTTCGACCCGTGGCGGCGGCGGATGTCGTCGACCTTGCCCGAGAGGATGTTGTGCGACTTGTTGATGAGCGTGATGTGGTCGCAGATCTCCTCCACGGAGGACATGTTGTGCGTCGAGAAGATCACCGTGGCACCCTTGTCGCGCAGCCCCAGGATTTCGTCTTTCAGCAGGTTGGCGTTGATGGGGTCGAAGCCCGAGAAGGGTTCGTCGAAGATCAGCAGCTTGGGCTCGTGGAGCACCGTGACGATAAACTGCACCTTCTGGGCCATGCCCTTCGAGAGCTCCTCGACCTTCTTGTCCCACCACTCCTGAATGCCGAATTTGATGAACCACTCCTTCAGCCGCACGACGGCTTCGCGGCGCGGGAGGCCTTTGAGGCGGGCGAAGAAGACGGCCTGTTCGCCGACCTTCATTTTCTTGTAGAGGCCGCGCTCCTCGGGAAGATAGCCGATGCGGTATACATCTTCCGGGGCGATTTCGCGGCCGCCGAACAGCACGCGGCCCGAATCGGGCGCCGTGATGCGGTTGATGATGCGGATCAGAGTCGTTTTGCCCGCTCCGTTGGGGCCGAGGAGCCCGTAGACCGAGCCCTGGGGGATGGCGAGCGATACGTCGTCGAGCGCCGTGTGCGAGGCATAGCGTTTGGTGACGTGTTCTACTGTGAGTAAATCCATAGTCGCGGAATGTTTGTTTTAGGATCGTTCCGGCGACAAATATAGGAACAAATTTTGAATATCAAAAAATATTTATCGTTTTTCGATAAAACATCGCGCCCGGCCGTTCCGGCGGCAAAAAGAGGGGGCGGAACCCGCAGGCGTCTTGCGCCTGAAAGATTCCGCCCCGCAGCCCGACCGAACCGTGCTATTTGGGCTGCATGCCGGTGTGGCGTGCGTTCTGTCCGTACTGCGGCCAGTCGGATGCCGCCGGACCCGTCGCCGATTTGAGTTTGTAGGCGTAGATGTAACATGCGCCGCCCTTGGTCTCTTCGCCGAGGAGGTAGACCGTGCCGTCGTCGCCGATCACGGGCGAGGTGTGGGCCTTGGCGCAGCACCGCTCCTTGAAGATCACGCTGCCGTCCGGGCCTACGATGACGTAGTTGCCTTCGCCCTGATCGGCGAGGTGGATGTTTCCGGCGTTGTCCACGGCCGGGATGCAGAGCATCTTCGATGCCGTGGGCCAGCTCCACCGCAGCGTGCCGTCGGCTCCGACCGCCAGCAGTTCGCCCGCCTTGTCGCCCGTGCCGCTGTCGTGCTGCGAGACGGCGTAGACCGTGCCGTCGGCGCCCAGCACGCAGCCGCTGTACTTGATCTGCGCGTTGCAGTCGACCTGCCATTCGGGTTCGGGGGATGCCGTGCCGTCGAACGCCGTCATGTCGAAACGGCCGACCGAACCGCCGCCCGTGGTCTTGTTCTGGATGCAGAGGTAGACGCGCCCCGCACGGTCGACGGCCGGCTGCACGCCGTTGGCGTAATGGCCGTACCAGAGGTTGTGCGCCTTGCTGCAGATATTCCACGTTCCGTTGAGGAACGTCGATACCGTGAAGGCGTTGGTGCTCGTCGAGCAGGAGATGATCGTGCCGTTTTGCAGAACCGCCAGGCAGCCGCCCACGCCGCCCGTCGGCGCTCCGCGGAATCTCTCCGAGCCGTCCGCCTTGTTCAGCACCACGACGCTGCCGTTGGTGCCGCGGTTTCCGGTGATGATGCAGTCGTCGGTGATCAGCGGGAAGCTGTATTCGATGCGCACGCCCGTGCCGCCGAACTCGTATTTCCATTTCTCGGCGCCCGTCGTTCCGTCGATGGCGTAGACGAAGCCCTTGCTCGATTTGCCCGCGGCGTAGTAGACCGTCCCGTCGGCGTCGACCGAAGGGGTGTTCATCGGGTCGCCGAGCGCCGCGCCGTCCTTTTTGAGGTTGAAACGCCACTCGATCTGACGGGTCGTGACGTTCACGGCCACCAGTTCGCCCGCGGTCGTGGCGGCGTAGACACAGCCGTTGGCGACGGCTGCGGCGCCGTGGTTGATCTGCCCCGCGTCGGCGATCTTCACGCTCCATGCAAGCGCTGCTTCGGGGGCTTCGCTGACGGTGATGTTCTGGGTCCGGGTGTCCTGTTCGCCGTCGTTGTCGGTGACGGTCAGCGTGATGGTGTAGGTGCCGGCCGCCGCATAAGCGTGCGTCGGGTTCTGCAGGTCGGAGGTCGCCTCGTCGCCGAACGACCACGCCCAGGCCACGACTTCGCCGTCGGCGTCGGTCGAAACGTCGGTGAACTCGATCTCGTCCCCGGCGCAGGGCGCTTCGGGGAGGAACGAGAAGGCTGCCCGGGGCAGTTCGTTGCTGCGCTGGAGCGCGATCTTCCGCGATCCAGAGACCTTCGTGCCGTCGGCCGCGGTGACGGTCAGCGTCACGGTTTTTTCGCCCTCCGAAGGGAAGACGGCGACAGGATTTTCTTCGTCCGAGGTGCTTCCCGCACCCTCGAACCCGAAATCCCATTCGAAGGCCGAGGCCGTGCTGCCTGTGACTTTCGAGGTGTTGGTGAAACGAATCTCTTCGCGGGTCCAAAATCCCTCGGAAGGACCTGCGCAGGTGAATGACACGTCGATCTGCGTGCCCGCGGGCTCCTCGCCGGAGGTCGTGTCGTCGCTGCAAGCGACCGCGCAGGCCGTCAGCGCCGCGATGCTGTATATGATAATCTTTTTCATGGTTCCGGATTGTAGAATTTAACGTTGTACCGAACTGCGGCGGGCGTTCTGTCCGCGCTGCGCCCACGGCGAGTCGGCCGGTCCGGCCACGCCGATGTCCACGGCGAAGAGCCAGCATCCGCCCTGTTTCTGTCCGAGGACGAAGATGACGCCGAAATCCGAGATCGCGGGCGAAGTTTCCATCGAATCGGCCAGCTTCTCGCGGTAGAGCACCTGCCCGGCCGGGGTCAGCACGGTGTAATAGCCCGCCTTGTCGCAGTAGTGGACGTTGCCGTCGGCGTCTACTGCCGGGACGCCCGAAGCCGGTTCGGGGGTGGCGTAGCTCCAGAGCTTCGAGCCCGCAGCCGAGAGGGCGATCAGTTCGCCGGCGGCCGACGAAGTGGTTTCGGTCAGCGCGTAGACCTCGCCGCCGGTGCCCAGCGCACAGCCGCCGACCGTGACCGGGGCCGCCGTCGGATAGCTCCATGCGGCCTGGACGGAGCCCGTGTCGTCGAAACCTGCGGTGGGGTATTTGGCGATGCGGCCCTTTTCGGTCTTGCCCTCGCACAGGGCCAGATAGAGGTTGCCGGCGTCGTCGAGGGCCGGATTGCCGTATTTGCCGCTGTGGCCGTAGCCGTAGTTGTTCGAGAGGGTGGACATCTGCCAGTCGCCGTTCGCTGGGAGGTAGGTGAAATAACCGCGGTCGTTCTTGGCGCACGAGAAGAATACGTCGCCTTTCGTGGCGCAGATGCCGCCGTAGACGCCTCCCGAAGGCTGTATGGCGTATTTCACGGCTCCCGTGGCCTTGTCCACGATGCGGAATGCGCCGTTGGTGCCGTGATTGCCTACCGTGACCCAGGAGGTGGTGACTGCAGGCATTTGCAGGTCGGGATAGGCCCCGTCGTCGAGCAGCAGTTTCCACTTCTCGGCGCCCGAAGCGCCGTCGATGGCGTAAAGGTAGCCGTTCGAACCGCTCGCGCCGTTGCCCACGGCGACGTAGACCGTGCCGTCGGTGTCGACGGAGGGCGTTGCGAGGCGTTCGGCGGAGAGCACCGTGCCGTTCTGCGTCAGGTCGAAGGTCCATTTGGCCGTGCCCTCGCGGTCGAAGGCGCAGAGTTGTCCGGCGCTCGACATGGCATATACCAGCGCGTTGTCGCCCACGGCGGCCGAGACGGTCGCCAGCGAACCGCCCGTGGAGTACTGTTTGCTCCAAAGCAGGCGCCACTGCTTCTCGGCCGAGGCCGAAACCACACGCAGGGTCGACTGTTTCCGGGCCGTGCCGCCCAGGTCGTCGGTGACGGTGAGCGTCACGAGGTAGAAACCTTCGGCGGCGTAGGTATGTTCGGGATTCCGGTCGCCGGACGATGCGTTGTCGCCGAAATCCCACGCCCAGGCAGCGATCTCGCCGTCTGAGTCGGACGACAGGTCGGTGAACCGCACGGGCTGCCCGGCGATCACCTCGGCGGGCGACCAGCTGAAGTCGGCAGCCGGGAGCGTGTTGTCGGGAACCACATAAATCTCTTTCGAGGCGGTCGCCACGGCTCCGTCGGTGCTCGTGACGGTGAATTTCACGGTGTAGGTGCCGCCCGAGGGGTAGGTCACCTCGGGGTCGCGGACCTCGGCGTGGTTGGAGTCGTCGCCGCGGAATCCGAAATGCCAGAAATAGGTGGCGATCTCGCCGTTTTCGACCGAGGCCGAGCCGCGGAACTGGATCGGCACGCCCTGGCGGAACTCATCGCCGTCGGCCGTGAAGCCGACCGTCAGCACCGCTTTGGGTCCTCCGGAGGTGCTGTCCGACGAACAGGCGGCGGCCAGCAGCAGGAATGCCGCCGCGATCAGATATTTGGAAATGGTTGTTTTCATCATGGTCGTTTCGTTGTTTGGGGTTAGCGCCGCCCTTTTTCTTTGAGGTAGCGGTCGAGCGTCATGCAGACGTCGGTCTGGATGACGTTGCAGTCGTTTTCGAGGAAGATGTCCACGACGGAGGTGTCGCCCTGCGTGAACCAATAGTCGTAGTCCAGCAGGTTGGTCATCACGATGTGGCCTTTTTCGCGCATGGCTTTCACGACTTCGTGTCCCGGCTGCATGGCGTAGGCTGTCGAGACCTCGAACGACTGCACGTTGGGTTTGCCGTCGTAGGTGTTCAGCCATGCCAGCGAATTGCTGTGGGGATGCAGCACCGCTTCGGGGGTGCGTTTGTTGAGCCTTTCGACACACTCCACGCCGGTATTCACCAGGTCGCCGTCGTCGTCGGTGTTCTGCGCCTGACTGAAATAGAAGAGCACCTGGTCGAGCATGCCGCACTTGCGCACGGCTTCGTAGACGAGGTCGATGTCGTTGTCGACGATCTTGTCGAGCTTGAGCCACACCTTGCCGCGGCAGGCCAGCAGCACCTCTTCCAGCGTGTTGAAGGTGTAGGAGGAGACGTTGCCCAGCCGGTCGTAGAGTTTGAACGACTGGATCTGTTTGAGGGTCATGTCCTTGATGAATCCGCCGCCGTTGGCCGCCTTGACCGTGGTGTTGTCATGGCAGACAACCAGTTTGCGGTCTTTCGTGGTGCGCACGTCGGTCTCGATGATCTCCACGCAGCCCAGTTCCGCGCAGTGCAGGTAGGCGTCGACCGTGTTTTCGGGGATGCCGTGCTCGGCCATGTCGTCGTAACGGCCCCGGTGGGCCATGATCCAGACCTTTTTGCCGTCGTAGTGCTGCATCTCGTAGCGGATGCTGCGGCCTGCGACCTGTGCGAACGAGGTGTCGGTGAGGGTCTTGCCCGAAGCGAGCGTCACACGCACGCTGATCGTGTAGTTGCCCTCCTCGGCATACTGGTGGCGGAAGGCCGACCCTGCGTCGGAAACCTGTTTCGAGCCGTCGCCGAAGTCCCATTCCACACGCACGATGTCGTCGAGCAGCGCGGCGTCGGTACGGTTGCCCTGCGCGTCGATGGCCGTCAGTCCCAGCCGCACGCTTTCCATGCAGGCGGGCGTGGGGTTGCTGCTTTCGATGGCGAAGTGGCGCGTCTCGAGGTTGATCGAAGTCGCGGTGTCCTCGGCGCAGCCCGCGAAGGCGAGCAGCAGGAGTGCCGCGAGGGTATGTCTGATGATTCGTATCATAGTTTTGGCGTTGTTTTAGGGATTAATAGCCCGGGTTCTGGTACATGCCCGAGGGGTTGAGCAGATACTCCGTGTTGGGAATCGGCAGCAGCAGGTCTTTTTCGCCGAAGTTGCTGTTCTTGGCCTGCATCAGTTCGACGAGCTCCTTTTTCGGGTACATCCGCACGAGGTCGAACCAGCGCTGGTTCTCGCCGGCGAACTCGCAGCGGCGTTCGTGGATCAGCTGCTCCCAAACCGTGCGCACGGTTTCCTCGGGGTCGGAGGGGATGTAGGCGGGGTCGTAGTCGGCCAGTCCGGCGCGGGCGCGGACCTGGTTGATGTACTTCACCGTGAGGTCCTCGTTGCCCAGCAGGTACTCGGCCTCGGCCAGCATCAGCAGGACGTCGGCGTAGCGGAAGACGATCCAGTTGTTGCCGCCGTAGCCGCTCACGCCGCACACCAGATCGGCGTATTTGGTGCAGTAGCAGACGTCCGAGCCGGCGTAGCGGGCGTATGTCGAGGCGATGCGCCGGTCGCCCTGCTCGAACTCGTCGACGAGGTTCTGTTCGAAGATGTTGTGCCCTTGTCCGGCTTTGTTCGAATTCAGCCCCGTGGTAGCCTCGGGCTGGAAGAGCCAGGCGTAGTCCGAGCCCAGTTTCTCGTTGCCGCTCAGGTAGTTGACCTGGAAAATATGCTCTTTGCAGGATTTCTGGCTGTCGAGGTTCCAGAGCGAGGCGAAGTCGATCTCCTTCAGCTCTCCGAACGACCGGGTTCCCCATGCCTCCGTCAGCTTCTGCTGCGCGGCCGTCGCCAGCGGTTTCCGGTCGGACGCGAAATCGGGATCGGCGGCTTTCGTCAGCAGCACCCTGCCGTAGAGGGCCAAGGCGGCGGCCTTCGAGGCGCGGCCCACGGTCGAAGCGCTGTTGACGGTTTCGAGCGGACTGCCCAGCACATAGTCGAGATCGCCGGCGATCACCTTGTAGACCTCGGCCTTCGGGTCGCGTTTCGTGGCGGCCTGCACCTCGTCCTTGGTGGCGAAGGTCTGCGTGATGCAGGGCACGTCGCCCCACTGCGCCACGAGGTAATAGTAGCTCAGCGCGCGCAGGAAACGCACGTCGGCTTCGAGCCATGCGCGGCGGGCGCGGTCGGCCCATTCCACGTCGTCGATATGCGCCAGCACGATGTTGCACCGGCTGATGCAGAGGTAGAGGTCGGTGTAATGCTTGTAGAGGAACGTGTTGTCGGTGCGGAGCGTGTAGTTGTGGAACTGGTAGTAGACGCCGTTGTTGACGCCCGGAATCTCCTGTGTGGTGTTGTCCGAACGCACCTCGGTGTAGAGGTACATCTTGCCGAAGTAGCCCTCGCCGTAGAGCGCGTTGTAGCAGCCGCGGACCGACATTTCGACGTCGGACGTGTTCTTGTAGTAGGATTTGTTCGTCACGGCGTTGGGGTCTGTCTCGTCGAGGAAATCCGTGCAGCCGCAGAGCAGCGCCGCGAGGCAGAAACCGTATAATAGTCTTTTCATCGTCGTTTGGTTTTCAGGTTAGAATGTGACTCTTACGCCGAGGCTGTAGGTCCGTGCCAGCGGATAGCATCCCCAGTCGAATCCCGGGAGGAGGTTGGAACTCTTGTACGACACCTCGGGGTTGTAGCCCTCGTAGTCGGTGAAGGTCCAGACATTGTCCACCGAGGCGTAGATGCGCAGCCCTTGCAGGCGGAGTTTCGAAATCACCTTCTGCGGGAAGGTGTAGCCGAGCGAGATGTTCGTGATGCGCAGGTACGAGGCGTCGTCGACGAACTGCGAACTGATGCGCTGCGAAACGTTCGTCGTCGAGTGGCGCGCGGCGCGGAAGACGTTGTTGCGGCCCGGATCGGCGTCGGAGCGGTAGCGGTCGAGGGCCGACACGAGCTGGTTGCTCGAACCCTCCATGTTGTAGAGGTAGTATTTCTGGAAGTTGATGACCGATGCCCCGTAGGAACCCGTGAGCACGATCCCCAGGTCGATGTTCTTCCACTCGACCGAGGTGTTGAAACCCGCCGTGAACTTCGGATAGGCGTTGCCCAGCACCGTGCGGTCGCTCTCGTCGATCACGCCGTCGCCGTTGGTGTCGGACCACCGCACGTCGCCCGCTTCGGCGGCGTTGTACGACGGTACGGCCGGACCTTTCATCCGGTAGCCCTCAGGGAACGATTTGGTCGTGGCGTCGTAATACCGGGCGTCTTCGCGGATGTTGACCATGTCGGCTTCGGAGAGGATGCCACCGACCTTGTAGCCGAAGAACGAACCGATCGGCAGTCCTACGCGGGTGACGTAGCTCGTCACGCTGCGTTCGCCGACGCTGTAAATGTCCTCCAGCGCGCCCAGCGAGAGCACCTTGTTGCGGTTGAACGAGATGTTGCCGCTGGCGTTCCACCGGACCTTGCCGGTGAGGATGCGGGCGTCGATCTGCAGGTCCACGCCGCGGTTGCGCAGCAGGGCGCCGTCGACGTTCGTCACGACGCTCGTCGATCCCGAGATGCCCGAAACGGGCTGTGTGTAGAGCAGGTCGCGGGTGCGGCTGTTGTAGAAGTTGGCGATCAGGTTCAGACGGCCTCTCAGCAGGCTGAGGTCGACGCCGACGTTCACCTGCGAGGTGGTCTCCCAGCCCAGCATGCCGTCGGTGAAACTCGACTCCCAGTAGGCCGCGCCGGGGGTGGAGCCCTCGGCATAGCCGCCGTTGTCGAGCACTGCGAGGTGTTCGTAGTTGCCGATGTCGTTGTTGCCGCTCAGACCCCACGAGGCGCGCAGCTTGAGGCTGGTGTCGCTGCCGAAGAACGGTTTGAGCCACGGCTCGTTCGAAAGGGTCCAGCCGGCCGATACCGACGGGAAATAGCCCCAGCGGTTGTCGGGGCCGAACTTCGAGGAACCGTCGGCGCGGAACGTCCCGGTGAGGACGTAGCGGTCGTCGAAGGCATAGTTGACGCGCGCCAGGTAGGACATCATCGTCCAGGCGGCCTTGCGCGTGCTGCTGCTGATCGTCACGTCCGAAGCCGCCGAACCGTGGGCCGTGATTTCGTGGATGCGGTCGTCGGGCATGCCCGTGGCTTCGATCTTTTCGCGGTCGTAGGTCTTCTTCTGCATGGTGTAACCCGCCAGGAAGTCGAGGCGGTGGCGGCCGAAATCCTTCTTGTAGTTGGCCGTGAACTCGCCCAGGCGGTCGACGTCCTGGTCGAACTGGCTCTGGGCCTTGACGTAGGTTTCGATGCCGGCGCTGTTCGCCAGGTCCGAGTTGCGGCCGATGGAGCGGGGACGGTAGTAGTTGTAGCGGTAGTTGTAGAACTGCATGCCGAGGTTGGCCTTCAGGTTGAGGCCCTCGATCACCTCGTAGTTGACCGAGGCGTTGACCGACGTGCGCTGCGACTTGCTGCGGATGTCCAGCTCGTTGGCCAGGGCGACGGGATTCTCGACGCCGTTGATCCCCCACCCGCCGGCGCTCAGGCCGACCATGTAGCCCGTGGCGTAGGAGCCGTCGGCGTTGTAGACGGGCGATCCGGGGATCATCATCATGGCGCTCTGGATCACGCCGTCGTTGATCCAGCGTCCGGCGGCCTGCACCTCGCGGTTCTTCACGTCGTAGAGCGAGAAGTTGGTCTGCAGGGTGATCTTCTTCGTCACCTGGGCGTCGAGGTTCACGCGCATGTTGGTCCGGGCGTGGTCCGACGGCGAGATGATGCCCTCCTGAGAGAGGCGTCCGATGCTGACCATGTAGGTCAGGAAGTCCTTGCCGCCCGAGACCTGCACGTTGTGGCGCATGGTCATCGCATTGGAGAAGATGGCGTCCTGCCAGTCGGTGTCGCAGGCCGGGGCGACGGGCTGTCCGGTGGTGAAGTCGAAAAACTCCCCCGGGATGCCGACCTCCGAAAGCGTGAACCCCTTGGCCGTGCGGACCGAGTTGTCGTCGAAGGGGCTCCATGCGACCCCTGCGGCCGTGGCCTTGGTGCGGTAGGAGTTGTTGCGGGCCTCGATCAGCAGGTCGCGGAACTGTGCGGCGTTCAGCAGGTCCAGTTTCCGCTCGACCTGCTGCATGCCGATCGTGAATTCGTACGACACGCGGGTGTTCTTCGACGAGCCGCGCTTGGTGGTGATGAGCACCACGCCGCTGGCGCCGCGCGATCCGTAGATCGCCGCCGAGGCGGCGTCCTTCAGGATGTCGATCGACTCGATGTCGCCCGGGTTGATGTAGACGTCCTCCGAGGCGGGATAGCCGTCGACGACGTAGAGGGGCGACGAACTGGCCGAAAAGGAGTTGACGCCGCGGATGCGGATCTGCACGCCGTCGCCCGGCGCACCGCTGGTCTGGCGCACCTCGACGCCTGCCACGCGTCCGGCGAGCGACTGCCCCACGGTGGCCGTGGTGGTCGACAGTTCGCTGGATTTGACGCTGGCGATGGCTCCCGTGAAATCGCTCTTGCGCATCGGCGTGTAACCGACGACGATGACGTTCTCGATGTCGTTTTCGGCGGGCCGCAGGACGATTTCCACCGTGGTTTGCGACTCGGGGATCGTCACCTCCTGCGTCGTGTAGCCGATGTAGGAGACGCGGAGTTTGCGCGAGGGGCCGGGCGTGATGGTGAAACGGCCTTCGAGGTCGGTGCCGGCGCCCGTGGTGGTGCCGGGGACGATGACGCTTGCGCCGATCACCGGCTGGCGGTTCTCGTCGAGCACCCGGCCCGAAACGGGCTGCTGCACGGCGGATTCGGGAGCCTTGCGGCTGATGCGGATGACGTTCTGGCCGGAAAATTCGATGTTGACGGGCTGTCCCCGGAACAAGGCTTCGAGGACCTCTTCCACGGGGCGTTGTTTCAGGCGGATGGTGACGCGGCGCGTGAGGTCGACCTCGTCGCTGCGCATCACGAAGGAGAACCCGTACCGGCTTTTCAGCGTGCTGACGACGCTTTCGACGGTGGCGTCCTTGACGTCGATGGTGACCGGCTGCCGGCTCTGCGCCGCGGCGGCGGAGACGAAAAACAGGGCCGCGAGCAGGATTGTCAGGATTTTTCCGGGCAAATTCCGTCCCGGAAAACCTCCTAAAGCAGAAGTTTTCTTCATTGGGGTTGATTTAGATGTGATAGTGGAGTGGTTTCGGTTTCGGTTCGGTCGGAGGGGTGGGTGTTCGGTCGGATTCTCTCTGGCAGGTAGCGGTTTTTAGGTGAATACTCGGATTTTCTATCTTTTTTGACGTCAATAGATGTCGATCACGTCGCCGCGGCGCTCGATGCGGAATTGTTTCTGGATGTTCAGCGCCGCGAGAATCTCGTCCACCGATTCGTCGTTGACGAACCCGGCGAAGAAGCGGGTGCCGGCGGCTTCAGGGTTGCGGATGACGATCCGCACGTCGAATTTGCGTTCCAGTTCGGCGGCGATGGCCTGCAGGGTCTCGTTGTGGAAGGTGAACTCGCCGCGGTACCAGGCGGGATAGTTGTATTCGGGGGTGGTGTAGAGCGAGATGTCGCCCGATGTCCGGTCGTACTGGAGCGTCTTTCCCGGGGTCAGGCGGTAGACCTCTTCGCTGCCCGGCAGGCGCATTTCGATCGAACCGCTCATCAGCGTGGTGGTGAGTTCCCGTTCGCCGAGGTACGATTTGACATTGAACTGCGTACCCAGGACGCGGATTTCGGCGCCGTCGGCCGATACGCAGAAGGGCCGGGAGGGGTCTTTCGCCACGTCGAGGCAGACCTCGCCCGAGATGTAAACCCGTCGTTCTTTGCCGTGGAAATCGGTCGGATAGAGCACCCGCGACCCGGCGTTGATCCATAGGCGGGTGCCGTCGGCGAGGGTCAGTTCGCGGGTCTGCCCGTAAGCGGTCGAGCACTCGGCCCACCGGGTTTCGACGATGCGCACCTCTTCGTGGCGGACCTGCCACCAGAGTACGGCGATCGCCACGACGGCGGCTGCGGCCGCGGCATGGCGCAGCACGGCGAGAAATCCCATACTGCGGCGCGGCCGGATGCGACGTTCGAACGAACGGAATGCGTCGTCCACGTCGCGGGCGTCTACCGTCGGGACCGGTTCGTTCCACGCAGCGCGCAACTCGTCGTCGAATGCGCCCTCCTCTTCCTGCAGCAGCAGCTGTTCGATCCGATCGGTGTCGCCCTCCTCCACGGCGCGGCGGAACTCCTCCGCACGGCGGGTTTCGGGATCGGTATGTCGGTTGTCTGTCATAGGTCGTTTTTCCGTTCGGGGCGCGGGGCCTGTTCCCCTGCCGTCGCTAATAATACGCGGAAACGGCGGAGCGCACGTAACGGATCGGACGATTTTTGTGAAAAAAATCCCGGGGCTTCCGGGCTCCGGGTACGCAGGTCAGTGCAGAAAAGTCCCCAGTTCGAGCCGCAACTGTTCGAGACAGAGGCTGATATGCTTTTCGACGGTGCGTTTCGAGATGCCCAGTTCGGCGGCGATGTCGGCGTTGGACATGTTGCGGTAACGGCTCATCACGAAGACTTCGCGGCGCACGCGGGGCATGGCCGCCACGATGTGTTCGATCAGCGTCGCAAGGCGGTTCGAGTCGATCGACTCGTCGATGCGGGCGTCGAAACGCACGTCCTCGACGAACGACTCCTGATAGGCGACGATCTGCCGCCGTGAACGGTAATAACTGACGATCTCGTTTTTGGCGATCATGAAGATATAGCCGTTGAGGTTACCCCCCCCCTCGCATATCACCAGCGATTCGCGGTGGGTCCATATTTTGACGAAGACGTTCTGCGCTATTTCGTCGGCGATCCACTCCGTCCGGGTGAGGCGGAGAACAAACCCGCGGACCTTCGCATAGTACTTCGCATAGATAGTTTTATAACTATCTATGTTCCCGTCGCGCAGGGCCGAGATCAGCAGGGAGTCCGACATATTATTTTGATTCATAGCGTATTGAATCGGAGATTGCGTCGTTGCAAATGTATGTTTTTTTTTGATATTCCGCGTTGTGTTTCCATAAATTTTACATACATTTGCCGAGGTCTCCGGATGTTTTCGGTTTTCGTCCGCAGAAAAGGCCGGGTGAGTGTTCCGCGAAAGATTTTTGCAGGAATGTTTTTTTCGTGCTTGTCCGGAACCAATTTGATCCGAATTCTTAACACTGCGATTATGAAAACCTTTTATTGTTCATTATTTCTGGCGGCCTTTTTCATCGGCTGCACATCTCCGTCGCCCGTCCCGACCCGCCGTGCCGAAACCGTAGTATCGGAGCTTCACGATCCGACTTCGAAACAGGTTCTTGTGGCCTGCCACCGGGGCGACTGGCGCAACTGGCCCGAGAACTCTTTGGCGGCCATCGAATCTGTGATCGGC
>CATKXN010000043.1 GCA_949840605.1 uncultured Alistipes sp. | reverse complement strand
GTTGCAGCCCACGCGGTTCAGCAGACGGATGATATTGTACTTGATGCCGCAGTCGACGGCCACCACGTCGTATTTGTGGTTGGGGACGCGCGACATCCAGCGCTTCTTGCAGCTTACGCGCGAAACCATGTCGTGCGGCATGACATACTCCTGCAGCTTGCGCAGGGCCTCCTCGCGGGGCGTCGCGGCGTCGGTGACGATCACTTTCTGGGTGCCCTCGTCGCGGATGATGCGCGTCAGGGCGCGGGTGTCGACGCCCCAGATGGCCGGAATGTCATGCTCCTCGAAAACCTCGTTCAGCGTCTTCGTGTAGCGGAAGTTCGACGGCGAGTCGTTGTACTCGCGGACGATCATGCCGCCGATGGTCGGCGTTTTGGTTTCGTAATCCTCGTCGGCCATGCCGTAGTTGCCGATCAGCGGGTAGGTCATCACCACCATCTGGTCGGTGTACGACGGGTCAGACATGATCTCCTGATACCCCACCATCGAGGTGTTGAAGACGATCTCGTTGATGGCCTCGCGGTCGGCTCCGAAACCGTAGCCGTAGAATTCTCGGCCGTTCTCCAAGACAATTTTTTTCGTAAATGCTTTCATCCTTATCTGTTTGATTTCGTAGTTGCGTGTTTATCGGGCAGGAAATCCATCCACCATACCGTTTCATCTTTCAACTCTCCCCGTCATTGCGAGGAGCGTAGCGACGTGGCAATCTGCCCGGAAGTTGTAACCTTACAGCGTCTCCGTCAGATTCCCGCGCTCACTTCCGTTCGCTCGGAATGAACCTCCCTGCCGTCCACCACCGTCAGCACGGCGCGGCCCTGCACCTCCCATCCGGCGAAGGGCGTGGCACGCCCTTTCGAAAGGAACGTTTCGGGATCGACCCGGTACTGCGCCCCGAGGTCCAGCACCGTGAAATCGGCCCGGTCGCCCTCCTCCACGCCCCCTTCGAGCCCGAAGAGACGCCGGGGATTTTCCGACATCAGGCCGAGGAGCCGTTCGAGGGTGATCACGCCCGGCAGCACCAGGTATTTATACAGCAGCGGAAAGGCGGTTTCCAGCCCCACGATGCCCATGGCGCTCCCGGCCAGCCCGCGCGACTTCTCCACGGCGGTGTGGGGCGCATGGTCCGTGGCCACGACCTCGATCGTGCCGTCCGCGATGCCCGCAAGGAGCGCCTCGCGGTCGGCGCGGCTCCGGAGCGGGGGATTCATCTTGAAGCGTCCCTCCTCCTGCAAATCCTCGTCGCACAGCAGCAGGTAGTGCGGCGCAGTCTCGCAGCTCACCCGCAGTCCCCGCGCCTTCGCCTGCCGCACCAGCTCGACGCTCTCCTTCGTGGAGACGTGGCAGACGTGGTACTGGCAGCCGGTCTTTTCGGCCAGCGCGATGTCGCGCGCAACCTGCCGCCACTCGCTCTCCGAGCAGATGCCCCGGTGTCCGTGTTCGCGGCAGTACACCCCGTCGTGAATATATCCCCCGCGCAGCAGGTCGTCGACCTCGCAGTGGGCCACGATGGGCTTGCCGACCGCCGCGGCCCGGCGCATCGCCTCCTCCATCAGTTCGTCCGACTGCACGCCGCGGCCGTCGTCGGAGAATCCGACCACCTCCGGAGCCAGGGCCGCGAAATCGACCAGCTCGCCGCAGCCGCGCTGCCCCATCGTGATCGTGCCGTATGGCTTCACGCGCACCGCAGCATCGCGGCGGATGATCGCCAGCTGCTCGCCGAGCGCTGCCGGCGTATCGGGCGCAGGGCAAAGGTTGGGCATCGAGCAGACCGTGGTATACCCTCCGCGGGCCGCCGCGGCCGTACCGGTGGCTATGGTCTCCTTCTGCGGGAAACCCGGCTCGCGCAGGTGGACGTGCACGTCGACCAGTCCCGGCACGAGGTACAGTCCCCCGAGGTCCACGATCCGGTCGCCCGGCTGCGGCTCCCCGGCCGCGGCCACACGCCCCTCCTCGACGGCGAGACGGCCCGTTTCGAACCGCCCCCCGCGGTAGATCGTCGCGTTGATATAATACGTTTTCATCTTGTACGAGCACAAAAAAATAGGGCAACCGAAACAGTTACCCTAATAAAACAATAATGCCCGAATCCGTCGGAGACTGGAAACCCGACCAGTAATCCTGCTGCCAGAATACTTGCGCCGATGCTATGTTGGGTTTGCAATTCATAGGACTCAGGTGTCGCTGTAATTGTGTGCAAAGATAGGGGTTTTTCGCCGCCCCTGCAAAACTTTTCCGGAAAAATTTTTCAACAATCGCCGCACAACCGTCCGTCGGCCGCCCCGGGCTACTTCGCGATAATCAGGTCGACGCCCGCCTCCTCGATGATCGAGACCATTTGTTCGGGAATGCCCCCGTCGGTGACGATCACGTCGATGTCCTCCAGCGCGCAGATGCGGCCGAAGCCCCGCTGCCCGAATTTCGACGAATCGGCCAGCACGACCACCTGCGACGCCGCGCGCATCATCCGCCGCGTGAGCTTCGCCTCGTCGATCGTCGAGGTCGTGATGCCGTGTTCGAGGTCGATGCCGTCCACCCCGAAGAAGACCTTCGAGCAGATGCAGTCGTCCAGTTCGCGCGCAGCCTCCTCGCCCAGCACCGACAGCGACTTCTTGTGGACCGTGCCGCCCAGCTGCACAACGGCGACGTTCTCCGATTCGTTGAGCAGCACGCCCAGCCGCAGGAACGGCGTGACGATGTTCAGGTGGTGCCACGAGCGCATCTTGATCTCCTCGGCGAAGGCGTAGACCGTGGAGCCCGAGGCCACGATGATCGAATCGGCGTCGCCGAGCATCTCCGCCGCCCGCTGCGCGATGCGCCGTTTGGCGTCGCGGTTGATGTTGTCCTTCACGTGCACGTCGAGGTCCGCGACATGGGGATTGGCCGGACGGGCGCTGCCGTGCACCTTATATAATAAGCCCTTGCTCTCGAGAATCTTGATGTCCTTGCGGATCGTCACCTTCGTAACGCCCAGTTCATTGGCCACGTCGGTGATCCGGACGAACCCGTATTTGTTCAGGTTGTCGAGGATGTATTTGTGCCGTTCGGCGATGCTCAGCATATCGGTCGAAGATTTAACGTGTCATTGTACAAAAATCCCGGACGGGGTCAAAACCGAATTGCATGCGGTTCGGCAGAACCTCCCGTCCCCTGAAAGCGCCGTTCCGGCGCCGGCGCCAAAGGTAAGAAAACTTTTCATATATCGCAAAAAAAGGGTCCGCACCCGTCACGGGCCGGACCCTCCCGGACCGCAGTCCTTATCATCATCTAAAATGAAACCTTTTCCGACTATTCCGCTTCGGTCTCGTAGCCGTCGGCCCGGGCGCCCCACATCAGCAGGAAGACCAGCATGCCCACGACGGCCATGCCGAGGATGCCGACGTAGGCCCAGTTCCAGCCGTAATGCTGGGCGACGAAGCCCAGGCCCACGCCCGAAACGAGCGTCGAGGCATAGCCGAACAGCCCCGTGAGACCGTTGGCCGTGGCGGCGGCTTTCTTCGTGGCCTGGTTCGCCGCGGCGATGCCGATGAGCGCCTGCGGGCCGTAGATGCAGAACCCTGCGGCGCAGAGCGTGGCGAACAGCAGCCAGATCGGCGCGTCGGAGGGAAGCTGCCAGAAGAGGAAGACGAACAGCGCGGCGCCGGCCATGCAGAAGACGCAGGTGCGGTGCGCCCGTCCCTTGAGCCACTTGTCCGTGGCCCATCCGGCGAAGAGCATGCCGAGGATGCCGGCGATCTCGAACATCGCCACGAGCCATCCGGCGTGCGACATCGAAACGCCTTTCGACTGGCTCAGCAGCGACGGCCCCCAGTCGAGCACCGAGAAGCGGACGATGTAGACGAAGAAGGTGGCGAAACCCAGAATCCAGATCAGCGGGTTCTTGAAGACGTATTTCATCAGGAACGCCTTGTGTTCGGCGCCTTTCTTCTCGGTTTTCACTTTGGCGGTCTCGGTGCCCTCCAGCTCGGGAAGCCCCACCGAGGTCGGCGTATCGCGCAGGAAGACGACCAGTCCGACGGCCCCCGCGAAAGCGATGGCCGAAGGAATCCAGAAGCACCATTTCCACGCCCCGACGTGTGCGGCGGCCACCATCACCCGCTCCATGCCCGCGGCATCGTCGGGCGCGACGCCCAGATTGGCGGCGATGGACGCCACGGCGTCGGGATCGGCCGTCATGTTGGTTCCCAGCGTACCCATGACATAGCCGCAGAGGATCACCACGAGACCCGCGCCGATCGAGTGCGAGGTATTCCACACCGACATCTTGGTCGCCAGCTCCGTGGGCGGAATCCAGTGGGTCAGCAGGCGCGCGCAGGGCGGGAATCCCGTTCCCTGCAACAGGCCGTTGACGACCCACATGACACCCATGAAGAGAATCAGCGTGTTGGTGAACTGGCTGCCGTCGTGCTGCCCCGTGATCCAGTAGGAGACGTCCTCGCCGAAGCCGAACGCGAAGTTGGCCAGGGCGCACAGCGCAAGGCCTATGGCCATGTACCAGCGGGCGTTCATCCGGTCGGCCAGGATGCCGTTGGCGAAGCGCGAGAAGCCGTAGATCAGGCCGTTCAGGGTGAGGAATACGCCGAGACTCGTCTTCGAAATACCGAGGTCGGCTTCGAGGCCGGGCATGGCCAGCGAAAAGTTCTTGCGCACGAAGTAGAAGAGCGCATAGCCGATCATCGTGGCGATGATCGTGCGCATCTGCCAATACTTGAAGCGCTTGGATTGTTCTGAGGTCATTTCGAAATGAAAGTTAGCAGTTTCAGAATTCAAAGATACGACTTTCGGAGCGATAACCCGCATTATTTCGGTAAAATTTCCGTTTCACCCCCGAAAATCGCACCTGCGCTACATCCGCGAGGAGGCCGGAACGGCTTGTTCCGCGCCGATCCCCTCCCGGCTCCCGACCTGCCAGACGCCGCCCCGCCCGAACAGCCGGTCGAGCCACTCCTCTATCCAGCCGCAGCGGAAAGCCACGTCGACGACCGTAAAGCGGCTGCGCATGTAGGGAATCTTCTCGAACGAAGCCCGGAAGCGGGCGCGCGAAACGCCGATCTGCTCCGGTTCGCAGGGGGCTCCGACCAGCTCCAGCCGGCGGTGAACCTCGCCGAAGGGGATGATCTGGCTGCGGATACGGCCGCGCAGTTCGGGCCACGCCTGCTTCAGCCGCGTGAGCTGCTCGCGCAGCCCCTCCTTATCGACATACTTGCCGCGGGTCTCCTTCAAACCGCGGGCCACGAACTCGGGATCATCGCCGAAGACGGCGCGAATGTCCCGCTCGGTCTCCTCCCACGATTTCCATGCGGCGACGCATTTCTCCACGTCCAGCTGCTCCACCGGAGCGTCGAGCAGCATCTCCAGGAAAGCCGTCGAGGCGAGCGTGCCGATGCCGACCTTGAAACCGTGCGACACCGAAGCGCCGTCGAACCGCAGGTGTTCCATGTCCCACAGATGGCTGAACTGGTGCTCGGCGCCCGAAGCCGGACGGCTCGACTGCGTGGCCTGCATGGCGAAACCGCTCAGCAGCAGCCCTTCGGCCAGCTGCTCGACCTTCGCCACATTGCCGGCATGCACCCCTGCGGGATCGCAGAGAGCCTCTTTCAGCCCCTCCTGCACCAGTTCGAAGGCAAAGTCGTCCATCCTGTCGGCCCCCACGGCGTCGGCCAGCATCCAGTCGGCGCCGGCAGGGATCTTGGCGATCAGGTCGGCGTATCCCGAAGCGGACATTTCGGCGGGCGCCGCGGCGGAGATCGACGGATCGAGCACCATGCCCAGCGGTGCGGGGCAGTCGAAGGTCTGCTTGTTGCCGTCCTTGGTGATCGAGGCGCCGTAGGCCGTATAGCCGTCCATCGAGGCGGCCGTGCCGACCACCATGTAACGGCGGCCGTTGTGATGCGAGCAGAGCTTCGACAGGTCGTTGATCACACCCGAACCCACGGCGACAGGCACGGCGTCAGTCGCGGCCAGCACGCCGTCGAGCTCCTCGACGAACGACCACTCGGCATAGAGTTTCGGATCGGTGAAAATGTGCGGTTCGTCCTGCTCGACGCCCGCTTCTGCAAGGATGCGGTGCACCTCTTTTCCGGCCACCCCCCACGTATTGAGGTCCGCGACGACGATGGCGCGGCCGGCGGGAAACAGGCGTTTGAACATCTCCGCGGTCTGCGGCAGGGTATCTACACCGATCACCAGCGCTTTGGTGTCGGTCGTGCGCTGAAGGGCGCTCTCTACTTTATTCATAATGTAATCGTATAAACGGAATATCGCCGGAACATCCGGAGTACTCTCAAAGCAAAGGCAAATATACGAATTATTTTCCTTTCAACAACGAAAAGCAATAAAAATCGTTTCTTTTGAGTATCTATATTGTTTCTATTTCGGATTTTTCGAGGTCCCGATTGGAAAAAAGAAAATAAAAACATACCTTTGAACTCCGAACGAAACTACTTTCGCCATGAAACGAACGATCCTGCTGCTGGGCCTCCTCCTGACGACGGCCGCGGCGCTGGCACAGCCCCGGATACGCACAGAGCACGGCCCCTACCTGCTGAACGTGACCGACGAAGGCTTCACCGTCGTCTGGAGCACGACGGCGGACGCCGTCGGATGGGTGGAGCTGGCCCCGGACGACGGTTCGCATTTCTATGCCGCCGAACGTCCGAAATTCTACGATTCGCACCTCGGCCGCCAGCGCATCGGGCGCATGCACAGCGTGCGCGTCGGCGGACTGAAGCCCGGCACGGCGTATCGTTACCGCATCATGCAGCGGGGCGTCGTCCTCAACGAAGGCAACAAGCGCGTCATCCTCGACGACGGCTGCGGCAGCGACATCCTCAAACACAAGCCCTACCCCGTAACGACCCTCGACCCGGCGCAGGAAAAGGCGGATTTCTGGGTCGTCAACGACATCCATTCGCGCGACTCGGTCTTCCGCCTGCTGATCGGAGACGCCCCCGCGGAGAAGCCCGACTTCGTCTGCCTGAACGGCGACCTGGCCACCCAGATCGAGACTCCGCAAACCCTCTGGGACGCCTGCCTCGCGTCGGCGTCGAAGATCCTCACCCCCGCGGGCATTCCGCTGGCCGCCGTGCGCGGCAACCACGAGAACCGCGGCGTCTGCTCCGGAAACTGGTCCGATTTCTTCCCCACGCCGACCGGCGAGACCTACTACACGTTCCGCCGGGGCCCGGTCTTCTTCCTCGTGCTCGACGGCTGCGAGGACAAGCCCGACAGCGACATCCGCTACTACGGACTGGGCGACTGGGACGCATACCGCCAGCGGGAGGCCGCGTGGCTGAAACAGGTCGTCCGAAGCGAGGAGTTCCTCACGGCGCCCGTGCGCATCGTCCTGATGCACATGATCCCCGGAGGCCGGGCGAGCTGGTACGGCGAGCGGCAGATCCGCCGGCTGTTCGTCCCGGAACTCGCCGGGAAGGGCATCGACCTGATGCTCTGCGGCCACTACCACCGCTACCAGTGGATCGACGACGGCAGCCGCGGAGTCGATTTCCCGATCCTCGTCAACTCGAACAACGACTGCCTCCGTGTGTCGGCCTCCCCGAAAGGCATCGACCTGAAAGTGGTGGACCCCTCGGGGGCCGTCGTCAAGCAACACCGCATCGACAAAAAATAACGATATGGAAAACTTTCACGAATACCGCTCCGTTTGGGAGCACGGCGAATTGATGGAGCGCCTGCGCCGCATCCGCCACGTGGCGCTCGACATGGACGGCACGATCTACATGGGCATGTCGCTCTTCCCCTATACGCAGGCGTTCCTGCGCGGGCTCCGCGAGCAGGGCATCGGCTACTCGTTCCTGACGAACAACCCCTCGAAGTGCATCGACGACTACCTGCACAAACTCGCCAAGCTCGGCATCGAGGCCACGCGCGACGAGATGTACACCACGGCGCTGGCCACGATCGACTACATCAAGTCCCACTACCCCGCCGCCCGGCGGCTCTTCCTGCTGGGCACGCCGTCGATGATCTCGGAATTCGAGGCCGCGGGCTTCGAATCCTGCGCCGACTCGGCGGACGACGTGCCCGACGTCGTCGTGGCTGCGTTCGACATGACGCTGCAATACGACCGGCTGTGCCGCGCGGCGTGGTGGGTCAAGCAGGGCGTGCCCTACATCGCCACCAACCCCGACCGGGTGTGCCCCACCGACCAGCCGACCGTGCTCGTAGACTGCGGTTCGATCTGCGCCTGCCTCGAGCACGCCACCGGACGCCGTCCGGACATCACACTCGGGAAACCCGACCCCAACATGCTTTCGGGCATCCTCGCACGCCACGGACTGCAGCCGTCGGAGATCGCCATGGTCGGCGACCGCATCTACACCGACGTGCAGATGGCCCACAACGCCGGGGCGACGGGCGTGCTGGTGCTCTCGGGCGAGACGACGCTCGACGTGGCGGACCGGGCCGACCCGCAGCCCCACATCACGGCCGACAGCATCGAAATCCTGGGCCGGCTGCTCCGCGAGGCACACGAATAGCCGCACGCAAAAGGTCAAAAAGTCATAACAATAGTCCTATCGGAAAATACCGAATCCCTGCGGGTTCGGTATTTCGTTTTATGCACTATCTTTGCCGAAGATAAACGTCGGCTTAGACAGGCTGCGGTTCGGCAAACCCGGAGTAAACTCCGGTTTGCACTCTCCTTGCACTGTCTTTGGTGTCGTAACGACACTTTTAGAGGTCGGAAGGTTTTACCGGACTGCGCGCAATCCGGTTTTGGCCCCGTCCGGCTTTTTCGTACCTTTGTCAAACATACATGACCGCATGGAAGAACACAATATCCTGATCCCTCTGCTGCTGACGCTCGGCGCAGGTCTCGCGACGGGCATCGGCAGCGCCATCGCCTTCTTCGCCAAACGCACCAACAAACGGCTGCTGTCGTTCTCGATGGGTCTGTCGGGCGGCGTGATGATCTACGTCTCGTTCGTCGAACTGTTCCAGCAGGCGAACGCCTCCCTCACCGAGGAGTGGGGAGCGCGTCCCGGCACGGTCGTCACCGTGGCGAGTTTCTTCGCCGGCATCCTGCTGATCGGCATCATCGACCGGCTGGTGCCCTCGTTCGAGAACCCCCACGAGGCCCACCGCGTCGAGGAGATGGAACGCCAGCCCCACAATCCCAAACTGATGCGCATGGGCGTGATGACGGCGCTGGCCATCGGCATCCACAACTTCCCGGAAGGCATCGCCACCTTCACCTCGGCCGTGGACAACATGGCCCTCGGCGTGGCGATCGCGGTGGCCATCGCCATCCACAACATCCCCGAAGGAATCGCCGTGTCGATCCCGATCTACTACGCCACGGGCGACCGCAGAAAGGCTTTCCGGCTGTCGCTGCTGTCGGGCCTCGCCGAACCG
This sequence comes from uncultured Alistipes sp., assembly GCA_949840605.1. The sequence goes on along the minus strand of CATKXN010000043.1, from coordinate 9,531 downwards.
GTGGGCGCCCTGCTGGCCTATCTGGTGCTGATGCCCTTCATGTCGCCGACGCTCATGGGGTGCATCCTCGCGGGCGTGGCGGGCATCATGGTCTTCATCTCGATCGACGAACTGCTCCCCGCGGCCCGCGAATACGGCGAAGCGCACATCTCCATCTACGGCGTGGTGGCCGGCATGGCCCTGATGGCCGTCAGTCTGATTATGCTGGCTTAAACTATGGATATCTTACTTCTGATCGTCGGGCTGGGGCTGATCCTCGCCGGCGCTAATTTCCTCACGGACGGCTCCGCGGCGCTGGCGCAGCGCTTCCGGGTGCCGGAATTCATCATCGGACTGACGGTGGTGGCCGTCGGCACCTCGACGCCCGAACTGGTCGTATCGGTGCTCTCGGCCATCGCGGGCAAGAGCGACGTGGCGATCGGCAACGTCGTGGGGTCGAACATCTTCAACGTCTTCGTCATCCTGGGCGTCTGCGCCCTGATACGCCCCGTACCGCTGACGGCCGGAAACATCCGCCGCGACATCCCGTTCGGGGTGCTCGCGTCGCTGCTCCTGCTGGCGCTGGCCCAGGATTCGCTCTTCTGCAAAGGGGCGGCGGACCGCATCGGGCGTCTCGACGGCGCGGCGATGCTCGTGCTCTATATCCTGCTGATGTGGTACTCGACCCGGAAGACGAAGCGTCCCGGAGCGACAGTTCCGGCGGAGGGAGTCAAAGCGCCCCTGGCCGTATGGCTGACGACGGTGATGATCGTCGGGGGACTCGCGGGACTGGTGTTCGGCGGCGAAATGTTCCTCCGCAGCGCCACGTCGATCGCCCGCAAGCTGGGGATCAGCGAATCGGTGATCGCCATCACGCTCGTGGCCGGCGGCACGTCGCTGCCCGAACTGGCCTCGTCGCTCGTGTCGCTGTACAAGGGCAAGGCGGACATGGCGCTGGGCAACGTGATCGGGTCGAACATCGCCAACATCCTGCTCATCCTGGGCGTGAGCGCCGCGATTCATCCGCTCTCGATGGGCGGCATCACGGTCTGGGACCTGCTGATGGTCGTGCTGAGTTCGGTCGTGGTGTTCCTCGCGGCCTTCACCTTCAAACGCAAGGCCGTCGACCGCTGGGAGGGAGCCCTGTTCGTGGCGATTTACATCGCTTATATCTGGTACTTGATCAAGTAACGCTCGATCAGCCGCGGTACGGCATAGTCGCCCAGCGCGGAGGTCGGAACGGCCTTCGCAGCGGCGGCCGGCGTCAGCGAAGGTGTTTCGATGCGGTGGACGACCGCACGGAGCGTCTGGTGGGAGAGCTGGTGCTTCGGCAGCGGAATGCTCCGCATGAGGTGCCACGGGGCGTCGCCCAGCAGCTCCCGGAACTGCGGCAGACGCACGAGTTCCGGCAGTTCGGCGGGCCCTTCGGTCTCGAAGAGCGGGAATTCGTAAAGCCCCTGCCAGATGTCGCGTCCCTCGCGGCGGCACAGCAGGGTCCGGTCGCCCGACGAGACGTGCAGGTAGTTGAACCAGCGGTCGCGGACACGGGTTTTCCCCCGCTTCACGGGACGCGCGTCGACGGTCCCGGCGGCCAGGGCGAGACAACGTCCGGCCAGCGGACACGCCTCGCAGCGGGGCGACGACGGGGTGCATCGGAGCGCCCCGAAATCCATGATCGCCTGGTTATAGCGTCCCGGATGCGCGGCGTCCAGCTGCGACTGCGCCAGTTCGGCGAAAGCACGCTTTCCGGCCGCGGAGTCGATCGGCGCATCGAGGTCGAAGAGCCGCGCGAGGACCCGGTAGACATTGCCGTCGACCACGGCGCACGGAGCGTCGCAGGCCGCCGAACAGATGGCCGCGGCGGTGTAGTCGCCCACGCCGCGCAGGGAGCGGACCTCCTCCAACACGACGGGGAACTGTCCGCCGAAGCGTTCGACGACCTGCCGGGCGGCGGCATGAAGATTGCGGGCGCGGCAGTAATAACCGAGTCCCTGCCAGAGCTTCATCACCTCGTCCTCGGACGCGGCGGCGAGCGACGCGACGTCGGGAAACCGCTCCGTGAAACGGAGGTAGTACTCCATGCCCTGCGCCACGCGGGTCTGCTGGAGGATCACCTCCGAGAGCCAGATCCGATAGGGATCGCGCGTGCGGCGCCACGGCAGGTCGCGCCCTTCCCGGGCGTACCAGTCGAGAAGTATGTCTGCAACGGAGTTCATAACCGGGGACAAAAGTACGATAAATCGCAATACGTCCAACCAAAAACACCGACATGATGGAAAAGAAACACACCGTGATCCACAACACCGCCGAGAAACGCTACGAACTCGATCTCGGGGAGGGCGACATGGCTCTGATCGAATACGTGACGGGCGAAGGGCTCGTCGTCCTGACCCACACCGAGGTCCCGCCCCGATACGAGGGTCAGGGCATCGGCAAGGAGCTGGTGCGGGCCGCCCTGGAGGACATCCGCCGAAAAGGACTGCAGGTCGTGCCGCAGTGCCCGTTCGTCGGGGCCTACATCCGGCGCCATCCCGAATGGGCGGACCTGGTGCCGGCCGGGGTTCAGGGCCGGGGCTGATAGTCGTCCGTGCGGAACGGAATGACGGGCAGCCCCCAGCTGTTGGCGAGGTTGCCGATCCGGAAGTTGCGGAAGCAGTAACGCACGGCCGCGGGTTCCGGCACCTCTTTCGACGTGACGACCAGCCGCATCTGTCCGTCGACGGCAACATCGGCCGGGCGGAACACCCCGTCGGAACCGCATACCTCGAAACCCTCGATGCCCACCAGGCGGTTGAACCCGTATTCGGCGTTGTCCAGCGAAACGACGGCCTTGCCGCCGGCGAACTCCGCGGAGCGGAAACGGGGGCTGTCGCAATGGACGGCCTTCTTTCCGTAGGTCCGGTTCAGGGCCATGCAGGCCAGCCGGCAGCCGATGTCGTGCTTGTTCGCGGGATGGATGTTGCACCATTCGTAAGGCTCGACCAGATCGTTCGTCGAGACCATGCCGCTGTTCGGGATCACGTCCTGGGCCCGGCACTGCGCCTCGCGCAGGAAAGCCGCGAGGTCGCTGCCCCAGTAGTTGAACGGAGCGATCTCGACGAAATAGAACGGCAGTTCGCCCTGTCCCCACAGGCCGCGCCACAACTTCACCATCTCGGCCAGCCGCTGGGCATAGACCGTATGGGCCCCGACGTTGGATTCGCCCTGGTACCAGAGGAATCCGCGGACGGTGTAGCCCGCCACGGGGTGCAGCATGCCGTTGTACATCACCAGCGGGCGCAGCCATTCGTCGGTCGACGCAATGCCCTTTTCCGAAATGTCGATGTCGGGATAGGTCTCCAGAATCTCCCGCGACGTCCAGCTCTCGACGCGGCTGCCGCCCCACGAGCAGTCGATGACGCCCACGGGAACGCCGAGCACGTCGCCCAGCATCTCGGCGAAGAAATAGCCGACGGCCGTGCACAGCGGGGCCGTCTCGGTCGAAAACTCGTTCCATCGGCCTGCGACACACTCTTCGGGGGTGTAGGAGGCCGTTTTCGGAATCTTCACATAACGGATTCTGCCGCGCCGGGCGTCTGCCCGGGCGATGACCTCGTTGGAACGGGCCACGGGGCAGTTGAGGAATCCCTGCACGCCCATCTCCATATTGCTCTGCCCGGCGGCGAACCACACCTCGCCGATCAGCACGTCGTTCAGTTCGATCCGGCCGTCCCCGGCGATCGTGATGCGCTGCGGGTCGAAACCGCCCGCAGGGGGTTTCAGCGTCACTTCCCAGCGTCCGTCGGCTCCGCTCCGGGCGGAGGCTTTCGCGCCCCACGAGGCGGCGACCCTCACCGCCGTATGCGGCTCGGCCCAGCCCCAGAGCCTGGCTTCGGCATTTTGTTGCAGCACCATCCTGTCGCCGATGATCTCCGGAAGGGCGATCTTCGCGGCGGCGGTCCACGCCGCGGCTAGCGCGGCGGCTAACAGCAGTATGCGTTTCATAGAAATCGGGAGATTGGTTTCTGATTAAAAATCGTCGGTGCGGAACGGCACCAGGGGAAGCTCGCGGGTGTTGACGACGTTGCCCGGCTGAAAATCGCGGAAGCCGTAGCGCACGGCCACCGGTTCGGGGACGTCGGGCAGGAAGACGATCAGCCGTTCGTTGCCCTCGAAATGCACCTGCGCGGGACGGAACACGCGGTCGGAGCCGCAGATTTCGAAACCCCTCAGGTCGAACGCCCGGCCGAAACCGCCGAAGGTGTTGTCGAACGAGAGGTAAGCCTTGCCGTCCCGGATCTCCACCGAACGGAACTGCATGTTCTCGCAGGCCACATCCTTCCTGCCGTAGGTGCGGTTCAGGGCCCAGAAGGCCAGCCGGCGGCCCACGCTGCGCTTGTCGCGGGGATGGATGTTGCCCTCCTCGCAGGGGAGGACCAAATCGTTGGTCGACACCATGCCGCTGCCGGGGATCAGCTGCTGCGCCCGGCACTGCGCCTCGCGCAGGTAGGGCGACAGCCCGTTGCCGTAGCTGAAAGGCGCGATTTCGACGAAATAGAACGGCAGTTCGCCCAGCCCCCACTGCGCACGCCACCCGGCCACCATGTCGGCCATCCGTGCGGCATACTCCGTGTGGCGGCCGATGTTCGACTCGCCCTGATACCAGAGAAATCCGCGGACGGTATAGCGGGTCAGCGGGTAGACCATGGCGTTGTACATCGCCATCGGACGCATGTAGTCGGGCAGTTCGGCGACGGCCTTTTCGTCCAGGTCGATGTCCGGATAGGTCTCCAGCGCCGCGCGCGGGGTCCAGCACTCGATGCGGCTGCCGCCCCACGAGCTGTCGATCACCCCGACCGGGACATCCAGCGCCCGCGAAAGCATATCGGCGAAGAAATAGGCCGTGGCGCTGCACCGCGCGGCGGTGGCCGACGTGAATTCGTTCCAGACGCCCGGAACATGCTCCTGCGGCGTATAGCCCTGCGAATAGGCCACTTTCAGGAAACGGATGCGCCCGCGCTGCGCATCGGCGCAGGCGATCGCTTCGTTGCCGCCCCCGACCAGACCGTTCCAATAGCCGCCGAGAGGCATATCCATATTGCTCTGCCCGCTGCAAAACCACACCTCACCGATCAGCACGTTGTCCAATACACGCTTTCCGCCGCTCGCAACGGTGATCCGCTGCGGTTCGTAACTGCCGGCGGGGGTCTTCAGCGTCACTTCCCAACGGCCCTCCCCGTCGCTCTTCGCGGAGGCTTTCGCACCCCACGAAGTCGTGACACGCACCGCCGCACGCGGATCGGCCCGGCCCCAGAGTTTCACATCGGTATTCTGCTGCAGCACCATGTTGCTGCCGATGGCATCGGGAAGAGTGACCTTCGCCGCAACGCTCCACGCCGCCGCAAGGCCGAAGAGGAGCAAAATCATTTTTTTCATCACCGGTTTTCGTTCAGGTTTCCGCAAACTTAGCATTTTTTCGCCGGAGTCGCACCATACTTAAACGATAAAATAAGCCAAAAACAGCCAAGTAGATCAAAAAACGCAATCGCCGGTCAAAATACGGCATCCCCTACTCGCAAGCACCGCTTCCTGATTTAATAAACATAGGTATCCGGCTTTTTCGAAAAATTTCCGGCCAGAAATTTGGTTTACATTATAAACTACTTTATATTTACGACAGAATTAAGAACAGGGCCCGGCCCGCAAAACCGAAAATCATGGAGATCATCCCCGCCGAAACCGACAAACGCCGCGTCTTCGCACGCCGTTTCAGCCGCCGCATCGCGACTTACTTCGCGGTCTGCGGCTTCTTAGCTTTCGTCAACCGGTACACCACGCCCCACCATTGGTGGGTCATCTGGGTCATTGCCGGATGGGGGCTGAACATCCTGCTCTCGCTCGTCCGCTATCTGTTCGGCTGTGACGACGAAACCGAGTCCCGCAACCGTTAAAAACACGACTATGGAAGACCGTAAACTGGAGGCCGCCGAGAGCTTGGAGCTCATCGGCCGCATGATCGAAAACACCCGCAGCCGCATCGCCCGCAACTCGGGACGCCCGCTGCTGGCGTGGGGCTACGCCACCGTCCTGACGACATGCATCGTCTGGGGCGCCGTCATCGGGTTCCGGGACCCGCGCTGGAACTACCTGTGGCTGCTGCTGCCCGTGCTGGGGTGGCTGTAGATGTGTCTCACACGCAGAAAATCCAACGAGGGCGAGGCCCGCACGTTCGTCGACCGCGTGATCGGAAACGTCTGGTTCGTCATGGGGCCCACAGCCCTGTTCGTCAGCCTGCTGACGCTCTTCACGCCCATGCGCCTGCCGATTCTCTTCATCATCCTGCTCATCATGGGCATGGGAACCGCCGTGACGGGACTCATCATCCGCTTCACGCCCACCATCGTCGGAGGCGCCGCGGCCATCGTCCTCGCCCCGTGCACGCTGATCGCCGGCAACATGTGGCAGCCGTTGCTCTTCATCGCGGGATTCGTGGTGATGATGATCGTCCCGGGCCATATCCTCAACCATACGTCGAACCGCCCGCAACGCTGATCCGATGTTCAAGGAACTGAATCCCCTGCTGCACTCCGAACTGAGGCTGGCCGTCGTCTCGATCCTGATCGGGGTCGAGAGCGCCGACTTCGTCTTCATCCGGCAGCAGACCGGCGCCACGGCGGGAAACCTCTCGGTGCAGCTGGACAAACTCGCCAAAGCCGGTTATATCGAAGTCGAAAAGACCTTCCGGGGAAAGATGCCCCGCACGGTGTGCCGGATCACCGCGGCCGGACGCGACGCCTTCGCCGAATATGTCGAGGCGCTGCAATCCTACATCAAAAAATAAGCGTCCCGCGGGACGCTCGTCTTTTCAGACGCTGCAGAAAAACGTCACCAGAAACGGGACGCTGAAATCGACTGCGCAGCCGTGGAAGACCGACACCACGGCATAGGGGCGGCCTGCAGCCTGCGTGATGATCGGAAGCGTCGTGTCGAAGGTCGTCGCACCGCCGATCGACACGGCGGCCAGCGGTCCGCACCAGCGCGCGACGAGCGGTGCGGCCAGCAGCGTGAAGAGCTCGCGCATGACATTGCACAGCAGGGCGACCGTGGCCAGCTCGGGACCCCGGAGATCGGCGATGAAGATGCTCGAAAGCGAATAGTAGCCGAAACCCGCACCTACGGCCAGCGAATCGGTCAGCGACCATTCGGCGAGCAGCGGAGCCGCCAGGGCGGCCCCGGCCAGCGTGCCGACTACGGTGGCGGCGGGCAGCAGCGCCAGCAGCGGATCGAGCCGCCGGACCCGTCCGGCCAGCGTGCCGTCGTTGCCCAGCGTGATTCCCACGCAGAACATCAGCGCATAAAGGACCCAGGTGCTGACCCGCGACACGGCCAAGTCGAGCGGTGCGAATAACCCCGCGACACATCCCGCCGCGAAGAAGGCGACGATCACGAGACTGCCCTTCAAGGCCGTCCATGCGGAGACCGGAGCGTCGGCGGCGGTCTCCCCGTCACCGGCCGGCACGGCATCTCCGCGGATACGCCTCCAGAGCAGCCAGGCCGCCAAAATACTCCCCGCGACGGAGAAGGCGAAGATCGTCAGCGCCGCCCCTCCGAGCGTCGCCAGGGAACCTACGACCGCAGGGTCGGAGCCCGCCTCGACGCCCAGCAGGAACAACAGGGTCCAGATGATGACAGTGATGAGACGCTGTACAAAGGCGAGGCGCCGGCCGATAAGCAGGCGCCCCGTCACGATGCCTCCGATAAGGACGGCGAAAATTACGAGCATGCCGGTCACTCCTTTTTCGCCGTGAGTTTTTCGATCTGCCGTTCGGCCTCGGCCTCGAGGTTCGCGGCCTGCTTCCCGGCCTCGGACACCAGTTTGTCCCCGGCCTTTTCGGCGGCGAGTTTGGCCAGAGCGCCCTTCTTCGAAGCCTCCTCGACGAGTTTCGTCCGCTGTTTCTCAGCCGCTTCGACGAGCCTCTCCCCGGCCCGCTTCGCCTCCGCACGGAGGTTGTCGGCCTGCTTCCGAATCTCCTCGGAGAGCGATTCGCTGCCGGTGAGCTTCTGGATCTGCTCGTCGACGATGTTCTTCACGGCCTCCTCGGCAGCCTCTTTCACGCCGAGCGTGATCTTGGGCGAGGAGAAGGTGCCGCCGATGCCCACGCCGATCGACTGCAGGGTCTTGCCGCCCGGAACGGCCACCTTGGCCGTGTAGTCGATGGTCTGGTCGAGGCCCGTGGAGCCCGAAAGGTTGATGCCGACGCTGCCCAGTTTCAGATCGAAGGGCTGCGTGGTGATGCGGCCGTCCCGGATGGCGAAACGGATCGCCACGTCCCGGGCCTCGATCTTCCGCAGATCGTCGTTGTTCAGCGCCTTGGCCAGCGCGTCGAACGCCTCGATATTTTGCACACGGATATTGGCCGACCTGATCTCACCCGTGGCGGTGAGGGTCTGCAGGTCGGGCGACATCTGCCCGTCGAGCGACGTGCGCATGTCGAGCGTCAGCGAATAATCGCCGCCGGTCTTAGCAAAGATCGGCACGAGCTGCTGCACCATCTCCAACTCCTCGAAAGTCTTCTGGAACGAGGCGCCTGCGATATTGGCATTGAGTTTCAGCGCGGGTTTCGCCGGATCGGCCGCCATCGAGTAGCTGCCCGACGCGGTGGCCCTGCCGCCGAAGACGCCCAGCGCCAGCCGGTTGAGCGACAACGCACCGTTGGCAACGCTCATCTCGCCCGAGATGTCGCTCAGGGTCATTTTTCCGAAGAGCACCTTGCGCAGGTCGGTGTTGAGCGAGAGGTTCAGGTTGCGCGGCACCTCGACGGCCTGCATCGGCTCGGCGGCAACCGCCTCGCCCTCAGCCGCCCCGGACGAAGCGGGCATGGCGTCCATGATCTCGTTCAGGTCGAGCAGTTCGGACTTCACATAGAGACGCCCCGAAAGCATGTCGCCCCGCAACAGGTAGCCGATGTAATTGGTCAGCTGGCCGTTGGCCGAAAGGTCGCTCCTGCCGACCATCACCCCGAATTCGCCGAGAGTCATCGCGGCGGGCGTGATGGTTGCCGCGGCACGGCGGATATGCACCGCCGGCAGGCTCGGGAGCGTCAGCCCCAGTTCCTCGACGGTGAAGGTGCCCTGCGCGCCGAGTTTTTCGTAGCGGTTTTTCTCGATATCCGACATGCGGCCCGAGACTTTGAGGTCCGCGGTGATCTGGCCGCCCAGCTCGACGCCCTTCTCCAACGGGTAGACCTCTTTCACGGCTCCCAGATCGACACGCCCGGCAGCCGTGGCGCGGAATACGGGGTCGCTGACGAGATTCGTGGCGTGGAAGGTCGCCGAAACGGAGTTCCCGGCCATTTTCAGGCCGAAGTTCGACAGATCGACGACCGTCTTATCCATCACGCCCCCGGGATTCGCCACCCGGGCGGCGATGTTGATGCCGGTCACGGCCTTCGGGCGCGAGGAGTATTGGAAACTGCCGTCGCGGACCTCGGTTTTCAGTTCGAAGGCCGGAAGCGCCGAGCCGCGCATCTCGCCCCTGGCCCAAAGGGCCATCGAGAGTTCGCCGCCCGCCGT
>CATKXN010000042.1 GCA_949840605.1 uncultured Alistipes sp. | reverse complement strand
CCGGTCGAGGTACACCTTGAAAGTCTTGTCGAGGAACGCGGCATCGATGCCCACGCCGAACGAGATGCGGCCCGACTTGATCGTCAGCACATCGTCCGTGATACGCACGTATTCGGTTTTGCCGTCCTTCTCATAACCGACATACACCCAGTCCTGAGCCGGGTCGAAGCCCGAGCCCATAATCTCGATCGCATCGGCGAAACCGGCTTTCACCGTCCCGCTCAATTTGCTGTCGACGGTCACGCCTTCGATTCCCTCGGACGGTTTGGGAGGATCTACCGGCCCTTCCTTGTCATCTCCGCCGCAGGCGGTGAACATTGCGCCGGCCATCAGGGCCATCGCAAGAAATCTCAATTGCTTTTTCATAATCATTGTTTTTTGGTTGAGGTTATTGCTGTTGTCTTGTCAGTTCCATCCGTCGTTCTGCCAGTTCTCGCCCGTCAGGCTGAGCATCTTGCGCACCTCGTCCAGACTGACCGGATACTTGAGGAATTTGGAGGTGTAGCTCTGGCGGTCGAACGCGAAACGGGTGTAGGTCTTCCGGCCGTCCGATTCTTCGATGCGCATGCCCGTCACGCGCTTGTCGGTCTTCGAGAGGTCTCCGCCGGGCGTCGTCCAGCGGCGCACATCGAAGAAGCGGTGCTCCTCGAAAGCCAGCTCCACACGGCGCTCGTTGCACAGCCGCAGCCAAAACGCTTCCCCGCTGTCGTCCACACCCGGCATGCCGACGCGGGCGCGCACGGCGTCGACCGCCTCGCGGGCGCTCATCGGCGTTCCGTAGGTGTTGAGCTTCTCGATCATCTCGCCGCCGTCGCCTTCCTCCGTCTCCAGGACCTCGGTGGCCGGAGCCTGCCGGTCGGCGCTGCCGTAGGCCCGGAAAGCCGCCTCGGCGAAATTGAGGTAGAGCTCGGCCAGGCGATACATCCGGATGTAACCGTCCTTGTTACCGCCGGCGGCGCCCGACCGGGCATTGTTGAACTTGCGCAGGTAGTAACCCGTACAGGTGTTGCGCCGGCTCAAAGGCGACAGCGACAGACCGCAGTTGCCGCCGACGAAGGTCTCGACCGCGTATTCGCTGTTATCGAGCTTCACCGTCACCCCGTCGTAATAGACGGTCGCATAGAAGCGCGGATCGCGGTTCAGATACATCCTGTCCGAGCAGTCCGCATAGCCGAAATCCCGGGCTTTCTGCGAAATGTTCGGCGTACCGTCGGCCTGGTAGGGATTGGCCAGGTCCAGCAACGGCGTGGATTCGGAACCGTCGGCGTTCAGGACCTCGTAGGCGTCCACCATCTCCTGCGTGGGGCAGGCTCCGGCCGACACCTGTCCGTCGTCGATCGGCATGCCCGCATACTGCCACACGAGGCTCCGCTTCTGACCGAAGTTGAAAGGCTGATAGATCGTTTCGGTGTCCCAGCCCCCGGAGCCGGGATAAGGGGCAAGGAAAAACTTGTCGTAAGCGATCAGGCCGACCCCTGACTCGTCCGGAAACGCCGTAGCGTCGCCGACGAGCGCCAGCCCGTGGCCGGTGCAGAGGTCGAGCGCCTGCTTGGTGATCTCGGCGGCTCGCGCCCAGGTATACTTTTCGGTTCCGGCACAGTCGTCGGCCCACAGCGGGCTTGCGGCATAAAGCGCCGCCTGCGACTTGACGGCCCAGATGGCGGCACGGCTCAGCTCGGGATTCGAGTAGCTGAGCAATCGCTGCGACCACTGCAGTCCTTCGTCCGCGGCAAGCGCCTTGTCGCACGACTCGAGGATGAAATCGACGCACTGCGCAAAGCTGGCCCGCCTGTCCTTCGAATAGTCGTGGTCCTTGCCGGGCGACTCGCGCAGGACGGGAACGCCGCCCCAGCGTTTGATAAGCTGGAGGTAGGAGTAGGCCCGCAGGGCATAGGCCTGGGCGATCATCTGGTTGCGCTGCGTCTCCTCGTAGTCGGTCTCGAGGGTGGGGTCTTCCAGGTATTTCAGAGCCTCGTTGCAGCTGAAGATGCAGTTGAACAGCCCCGACCAGCGGTCCGTGCCCGCGTATTCGCCGCTCCACCACAGCGGCATGCCCGCGGCGGAAACGCTGCCCCGGTACCAGTCGTAAACGGCCGACGACTGGCTCGCCTCCTGCGCTTCGTCGCAGAAGGCCGCCATCATATAGCCTCCGGCGGTGAATCCCGCCGCAGGTCCCGTCTCGACGGGAACGTAGAACGACGCCCTCAGGTGGTCGTAGGCACGCGCCAGCAGCTCGTAGATGCTGCGCATATCCCCGGCACGGTCGTCGAGCTCGCTGTCCATCTCCTTCTGGCAGCCGGCGCCCGCAAAGAGCAGCGCCGCCGCAGAGAGGGTCAATAAAAGGATATGTTTTGTTCTTTTCATAACGATTCGCTGTTTTCGGATTAGAAATCGAGTTTCACGCCCAGGTTGATCACGCGCATCGGCGGCAGCTGGGTCATACTGCCCGTCTCGGGGTCGATCACCTTCGAGTCGAGGCCCGACGCGGTGAATAGATTCTGTCCGCTCAGCACGATCTTCAGCCGTTTGATACCCGCATGGCGCATCAGCCGCGCCGGAAGCGTGTAGGAGAGCGAAGCGTTTTTCAGCCGCCAGAACGAACGGTCGACGATGTCGAAATCGCTGTTCTCATAGCTGGTGGAGGCTCCGTTGTAACTCAGGGCCGGGTATTTGATCTTCTCGCCCGCGGCAAAGCGCTCGGGCGTCCAGGCGGCCTTGTGCAGGTCGTTGTAAATACCGCTGGCATCGCGCTCCGTCTGGTAGCCGACCGAACCGTAGTAGCCCGTCACGCCCTGGAACATCAGGTCCAGCTCCAGCCCTTTCCAGCTGAAACCCGCCCGGATGGTCGTGAAATCGGTCGGAAGGGTGCCCTTGCCGATGGGCGACAGATCCTTCTCGTTGATCGCCCCGTCGCCGTTGACGTCCCTGTAGATGAGGTCGCCCTTGCGCGGAACGCCGATTTCGGAATACATTTTCGTGTATTTCGCCAGCTCCTCGTCGGTCGAGATGTATCCGCTGCCGTTGCTGCGGTCGACCAGGTAGCCGAAAGCCTGCCCCAGGGGATAGCCCTCGATCCGGTGGGAACAGGCATAGCCCTTGTAACCGGCTCCGTCGCCGGGATAAGGCATCTCGCCCGCATAGATCACCTCGTTCTTCGCATGGGTGTAGTTCACACCGGCGTGTATGCCCCAGCCGCGGCCGAGGTCCGTCGCATAGGAGATGCCCAGTTCGACACCGCTGTTCTTCATCCTGCCCTCGTTGACCTTCATGTAGTTGGCGACATAAATACCCTGGTAGGCGGGAACCCGGCTGCCGCTCTCGATAAGCATGTTGTCGGTGCGGCGGCTGAAATAGTCGAACGTCAGGTTCAGCTTGTCCCAGAGCCCGAGGTCGAGACCGTAATTCTGCGTTTTGTGGATTTCGGGTTCGAGATCGGGATTGCCCAGCAGGCGGACTTCGCCGTTTTTCTTGATGTAATCCATATACATATAGCGGTAGTATCCCACCTCGAAATCATCGAGGGCGACCTCGCCGTAGGAGGCGCGCACCTTCAGCAGGCTCAGCCACTTCACATCGCGCAGGAACGCCTCGTTCGAAGCCACCCAGGCCGCCGAAAAGGACGGCACGAAGGTGTAGCGGTTGCTGCGCGAGAATACGTCGGAAGCCGTCAGCCCGAACGTCGCGCCGACCACATAGCGGTCGTCGTATGCATACGAGAGATTCAGACCCGTGTTGTGGTCGTCGTGCGGAAGGCCCACGGCGGGAAAATCCGCGTTCACGTCGTTCATCTGCTCGTTGGTGTAATACGTATAGAGATGGGCCTCCGCAGCGTGTCTTCCGAACGACCGCTTGTAATCCAGCTGGGCGATGTAGCTGATGGCATACTGAAACATACCGGAAACCCCGCCCGAAAGATTGGTGTCCATGTTGGAGCCCAGCTGCATGAAATCGCCGCGGGTGTAGTCGTAGTAGTATCGGCTGAAATCCTGCGTCAGGTAGTTGAAACGGTCGTTGCTCGACTGGAAGGCCAGCTTGCCCGTGACGCTCAGCCCGCGCGTGACGAAATCCAGGTCGACCGTCACGCCGGCGTACGTCGAAGCGTACATACCCGTGTATTTGGTATAACCCGAGCGGTTCAGAATACCGTAGGTCGGCAGGGAGGAGTTCTCCGTCGTCGTAACGCGTCCGTCTTCGGTCGTGGGGCCGATCATCGTCGGAGGCTGCGAGAAAATCGTTCCGTAGATACCGACGTTGGTATAACCGTTCCACGCGAGACGGTCGTTGCGCACGTTACCGGCCACACCGGCGAACGCGCGGACGTGTTTGGAGATGTCCACGTCGATCTTCGCCCGGAAATTCACCCAGAAACGGCGGGGCGCGGCCACATACTCGTCGGTCTCCTGCTTCAGGAGCGAGGTCTGGTTCATGAAGTTGACGTTCGACCACACGCGCGTGCGCTGACTGCCCCCGCTGAAGCTGACGCCCAGCCGTTCCATCGTGCCGAAGTTGCGCACGAAGTCGTCGTAATAGTCGTTGTCGGGATAGAGCGGGTCGTTACCCGACCTGATCCGGGCCATCTGGTCGTCGGAGAAGGGAGCCGCACCTACCGAACCGTCGTTGGCCCACGCCTGGTTGCGCAGCGAAGCATACTCGTAAGCGGTGGTCTTCTCGGGTTTGCGGGCGATCTGCTGCAGGGAGAAATCGGCCGTGACCCGCACGTCGAACGCTCCGGGAAGCCCCGATTTGGTGTTGACGACGACCACGCCGTTGGCGCCTTTCAAGCCGTAGATAGCCGTGGCGGCGGCATCCTTCAGGAGCACGATGTTGTCGATCTCGGCGGCTGTCAGGTATTCGACGTTGTAATCCTGCATGACGATACCGTCCACGACGAACAGCGGCTGCGTCCCCTGGTTCGAGGAGATACCCCGGACGTATTTATATACGCCCGCATTTCCCGGGTCCGAGGAGTATTCAAGTGTTCCCAGGCCCAGTATCTGCCCCTCGAGCAGCTGGCTGAAGCTCGCGTTGGGCACGTCTTCGAGCTGCTCGCCGCGGATGGCCGAGACCGCCTCGCTGAGCGTACCGCGACGGCGGACCACGCCGTATCCGTAATCCAGCAGTTCGTCCCTGTGCGACGCATCCGTGCGCATCGTCACCCGCATATCGGACGACGCGGGCATCGTGACAAGGCCGTACCCCACCGTGCGGAAGCAGAGTTTCGGGGCTTCCGTTCGGAGTTCGAAACGGCCGTTCAGATCGGTCGTGCCGAGCATTTTTCCGGCGGGATCGGTAATGACGACCTGGTAAAGCGGTTCGCCGGCGGCGTCCGTAACGGCCCCTTTGGCGCTCGCAGTTCCGGCACCGGAAGTCGGGGCCTCCTGCGCCGTCACCACGCCGCACGGCAGGGCGACAAGGGCCATGAGCAATAATACTGTATGTTTGATCTGTATTCTCATAATCGTTTCCTGTTAAAAATTACCAACCGGAATTCTGCCAGCGCATGTTCGTCAGCGAATAGAGGTTGTTCGCCTCGGCCTCGGGGATCGGGAGCAGCACGTCGCGCGGCTGCGTACTGGCATTCCGCAGGGTGTTCGTCCGCCTTTCGTAGGTGTACGTACCGTCGGGATTCTTCGTGATCCACATGGCGGTCAGCCGTTCGCAGGGCAGCTTGAAATACTGCTGGTAGAGCTGCGAACCGGCGAAAGCCTCGGCCCAACGGCGGACGTCGAAATAACGGCACTCCTCGTAGCAGAGCTCGACCATGCGTTCGTGCCTGACCCGCAGGATCATCTCCGCCTGCGTCAGGCCGTCCGGCAGGGCCGGCATGCCCACACGGCTGCGGATGGCGTCGACCTGCGCCTTGGCAACGCCCAGCTCCCCGGCCTCGGCGGCTGCTTCGGCCAGGTTGAGCTTGATCTCCGCCAGCCGGAAGAACTTCCAGGGCGCCGAATTGACCTTGTTGTTGGTCACGTCGACATCCGGAGCGATGTATTTCCGGTAATAGTAGCCGGTGCGCGTGAAGCGGTTTTCGCTCGTGTCGTCGCTGATTCCGTTTTCGCCGCCGACGAAGGTCTCCACGGTCCGCAACTCCCCGCTCCACAGCACCTTGTCGCCGTTACGGATGATGCAGGCCTCCATGCGCGGATCGCGGGGCGCCGCATAGGGATCGTCGGGATCGTAGCCCAGGTCCAGCGCTTTCGGGTTGTAGTTGGGCGTCTTGGCGGCGGTATAGGGATTGGAAAGGTTCAGCAGCGGTTCGGCCGCAGTCCCGTCGGCGCTCAGCACCTCATAGGCATCGACCATCTCCTGGGTCGGCACGACGCCGGCACGGGTCGTGTTGTTGGGCCAGTTCAGGGCGCCGATATAGTTGTGGTCGATATAATTCTGCTGGCCCACACCCTGATAGATCGTCTCCCGGTCGTCGGCCGACGTCAGCGAAACCGACGTGAACAACTCCTTGTAGGCAGCCGCCCTGCCCGTATAGAGCCGGGGGTTGGAAACGGCTGTCTTGAGCGAATAACCGTTAGACTCGAGCGCGTCCACAGCCTGCCGGTTCACCTCGAAAGCCGTCTTCCAATGCGACGCCTTCCGGTCGGCGGAATAATCCTCGCTGTGCACCGGGCTGGCGGCGAACAGGTAAGCCTTCGACTTGATGCACCACGCCAGCGCCTTGGTCATGCGCTTGGCATCGGCGGAGTTGTCGATCCGCCACGGCAGTTCGTTCGTATTGATGGCGGCCGTGCACTCAGCGTCGATCTGCTCCGCGATCTCCCAAACCGTCGGTTTCTTCAGCGCCGTATAGTCGTAATCCTTGGAATAGCCGTTCGGTTCGTAGGCGAAGGCCCCGAACCATTTGAGCATCTCCAGCATATAGTAGGCGCGCAGCACGTGCGCCTCGGCGCGCCAACGGGCCCGCTCGCTCTCGGAATCGACCCCCGCTTTGTCGATATACTGCAGGAAAGTCGTACACTGGCGAAGCTGCAGCATGTAAATGCCGTAGTAATCCTCCTTGGGCTCGTCGGTCTTGTAGTCGCGTATCGGGTGCGACGAGGCATTGCCCCCGCTCGTGTACATCTTGGCGGGGATGGCGTCGTTGATCGTACCCGAAACCAGGTAACCCTCGTCCGACAGCGCCGTCGGGGCGTTGCAGACCCAATAATAGGAAGTGCCCTTCGTCGGGAGGTACATGTAGCAGGTGTTCAGATAGGCAGCCGTTTTGTCATGGTCGGCGAAGATCTGGTCGAGGGTCTCGCGTCCGTCCGGCGTAATGTCGAGGATCGAGCAGCCCTGACCCGCGAAAGCCGCCAGCAGCACAGCACCGATATAGCGTATGATTTTCATAATGGGAAAATTTTGAAGTTTTAGAGTTTGAGCTGAACGGAGAAGCTGATATTGCGCGTCAGCGGATACTGGTTCTCGTTGTCCTGCTCGGGGTCGATGCTCTGCGCCTTCATGTTGTTGGTACTCCAGAGGTTCTGGCCCGAGACGGCGAATCGGATTCCGCCGATGCCCATTCGCTGCATCCATTTCTTCGGAAGCGAAAATCCGATCTCCAGGTTCTTCAGCCGGACGTAGGACATGTCGCTGACCACATAGTCGTTGCGGTCGTTCACGCCGTAGCCCGCCAGCGTGTAGCCCGACCGAAGGGCCTGATAGGTGATCTTCTCGCCGCGCTCGAAGCGCTCCTTGGTCCACGCGTGGGTCTCCCAGTCGCCGGTCAGGTGGCCGTTGCCGAACATGCCCAGGACATAGACGCCCTGCTTGTGTCCCACACCCTGCCACTGCATGCTGAAATCCAGATTCTTCCACGACAGCGACAGCGACGCGCCGTAGGTGATTTCGGGCGTTCCGGAGGGATAGCCGTACGGGATTTGGTCCTTGATGTCGATCTGCCCGTCGCCGTTCTGGTCGACGAATTTCCACTGCCCCAGAAAGGCGTTGACGAAACCACCCTTGGTGTACATGGGATTGTATTTCACCAGGTCTTCCTCGGTATTGATATAGCCGTTGCCGGCGCCGTCCTCGTAGTCGACCGGCAACACCCAGGTCTGCCCGATCGGGAAACCGGTTTGGCGGTAGGGGTACAGATAGCCGCCGCGCTCCGTCGGAAGACGCACCTCGTCGGCCTCGACCACCTTGTTGCGGGCGAAGTTGTAGTTGCCCGAAACGTGGATGAACCAATCCTTGCCGAGAGCCTTCTGCCATCCGAGCACCATCTCGTAGCCGTGGTTGTCGACCTTGCCCATGTTTACGCGGGGCAGCACCGAGGAGGGAAGGCCCTGGACCAGGGGTACCGTCGTACGGGCGACGAGAATGTCGTTGCGTTTTTCCGTGAAATAGTCGAAGTTGAACGAAAAACCGTCGAGGAAGTTGATGTCGAGGCCGTAGTTCTGCTGCTGCGCCGTCTCCCATTTCAGGTCGGGATTGCCCAGCAGCGAGGTAGCGACGTGGTTGCCGCGTCCCAGCGACGGAAGTACGGTGCCGTTGTTCACGAAATTCTGATTGTAGGTCACGCGCACGTCGTCCAGGTAGAGGAAACGGGTTTCGCCCAGGCGGTCGTTGCCCACGACGCCGTACGAAGCGCGGATCTTGAAGAAATCGATCCATTTGCGGTCGATATGGTCCTTGAAGAACTTCTCCTCGCTCAGCGTCCAGCCCACCGAAACGGCGGGGAATATGCCCCAGCGGTTCTCCTTGGCGAACTGTTCCGAACCGTTGACGCCGATGTTGACCTCGGCCGTATAGCGGTTGTCGTACGTATAGGTCGCACGCGCCGACATATAGAGCATGTTAAAGGGCAGGTAGAGCGAAGCCGCCGAATTGCTGACCGAGTTGTCCAGCTGGCCGAGCACCATGACATGCACGTCGTGCTTCTCGCCGAACAGCCGGTCGTAGTTGACCGACAGCTGCGTGTTGAACTTGTAGTAGGAACTCTGTCCGCGGCCGCCGTTCAGGAAGTTCAGCCCTTCGGTGTCGGCGTGGATGCCGTCGAACGCGACGTCGGTATGGTCCCACGTCCAGTAGGACTCTTCGTCGGCGCTCTTGGCCTGGTAGAAGCCGTAGCGGTTGTAAGCCTGCGTCGCCTTGGTGAAGCCCGAGGCATAGAGGTCGTAGGAGAACATCGCACGGAGTTTCAGACCTTTCACCAGCTTCTTCATGTCCCAGTCGAGCGAAGCGCTGGTATTGACCGTGGTTTTCATCTGGCGGATGTATCCGCCCTTGTTCATACGCGGATAGAGCTGGTACCCCGAGCCGTCCTGCACCCAGCCGCCTTCGGGCAGCGGATCGTCGTTCTTGTCGGTGGCGCCTGCGGGAAGCGAAGGGCCGGGGGCCGTCGGCGGCACGCGGTTCAGACCGCCCAGGATA
Organism: uncultured Alistipes sp.; assembly: GCA_949840605.1. The sequence continues at coordinate 11,570 of CATKXN010000042.1, read as the reverse complement.
TAGGTACTGCCCGCAGCGTCGAAATTGACATCGTTCGAAATGTCGAGACCGTCGCCCCAGACGATCCGGTTGACCTTGTTGAGGTAGGAGCTGACATTGAGGCTGAATTTCAGGTCGTCGGTGATCTTGTAGTCGATGTTCGCACGCACGCTCACGCGCTTGAGCCAGAAGCTCGGGTCATAGCCCCGGGTCGATTCGGGCAGGAACTTGAAAACGCTGCCCTGGTCGATATAGGAGGCGTTCATGAAGTACTGGAGACGATCCGTACCGCCCGAAACGTTGGCGTTGATCTTCCACTGCGAACCCATCTGGGTATATTCGTCATAGGGGTCGCGGTTGGGGAAGAACGTGGGATCGGCCCCGCTGCGGAACTGCTCGATCTGCCATTCGTTGTACACGGGCGATTTGCCGTCGTTGGCCGCACGCTCGTTCAGCAGGGCGGCATAGTCCCACGAATCCATCTTCATGGCGCCGCGCCAGAGAATCTGCTGGAAGCCGTAGTCGGCCGTGATGGTCACGGCGGCCTTGCCGACGCTGCCCCGGCGCGTGGTGACGTAAATCACGCCGTTGGCGCCGCGGACGCCGAATACGCCCGTCGCGGCGGCGTCCTTGAGGATGGTCACGTTCTCGACCTCGTTGGCATCGAGCGAACTGAGGTCGTCACGGGGCACGCCGTCGATCAGTATCAGCGGCGAAGAGTCGCCGGTGGTGCTGACGCCGCGCAGTTTCATGTTGACCTTCTCGGCGCCGGGCTGTCCCGAGGTCTGCGTCACGGTCAGACCCGGCAGACGACCCGCCAGCGCCGTGGAGAAGTTGGAAACCGGAGCGCGCTTCAGGTCGGTGTTGCCGACCGAAGCGACCGAACCGGTCACGGAAACCTTTTTCTGGGTACCGTAGGCGACCACGACCACCTCGTCGATCACCTTGCGGTCGGGATCGAGTTTGACGGTAAACTCCGTGCGGGAACCTACGTCGAGACGGACGGTTTTGTATCCCCCATACATGCCGGACACCGTTGTGTGGAGGGGGGGGGGAAACGGTGAGCTTGAACGAGCCGTCCAACCCGGAGTTGGTACCGACAGTCGTGCCGTCGACAATAATGTTGGCTCCCACGACGGGCAGGTTGTTTTCGTCGAGCACCTTGCCGGTAATCTCATGGGACTGGGCTAACAGCGTGCCCGGCACACACAGCGCGATCATCCACGCGCCGACCGCGAGCCACCTGACCGCTCCGGCACAGAATCGCTGACACGGTAGTTTGAAATGATTCATAGGCGATAATTTGTAGTTTCTTATATCTGTTTATTCCGAACCGCCCGGAGGAGGTTCTGGTTGGATTTTTCTGAATTTCCGGCCCGCATAAGGCTTGCTGCGCTCGAATCCGAACCCCGAAGTCCCGAATTTACTTAAACGTTTAAGTAAGCAGGGCTTAAAAAAGATGAACCGGCAAATTTACGGTCTGCCCTGAGGATTCATCTTCACCCGAATCATCCGAAATCAGACTCGGAACTGGCTCAATCCGCATGTGCCGACAGAATACCGTACTGCATAACAGTCATTTACCAATCAAGGTACTGTCATACCCGTCTGCACCCTGCCGCACCCATTCCACTCCGGCACATCTTCACTCGCTTCTTATCGGAACCGGTTTTCCACTTAATTGATAAAGCAATCGGCAGTCAAAAACCCGTTTCTCCAACACAAATATAAGTAAAAATTCGAAATGCCTGCCGATTTTACAAGAAAAAAGCAGAAAAAATTCGACTTTTTACAATACCTATATATAATATCGGGCTTGAAAAATAACCGATTAATTAATAAATATTTTTCAAATATCTCCTCCGCAAACAGGCAGAGCCAACGTAAGATAGCCCCCTGTCTGCAAACGGACGGGTTCCGTAAAAAAGCAGACGCTTTTTTAATAAAAACAAGGCAATAAATTTTGATATTCAAAAAAAAGCGGTAATTTTACAATCGAATTTTAACGGTTAAGTAAATGTTTAGGTTGTTGTGACGGCATTCACACGGCCGCGAAAGGAGTCCAGCAAGGACCTTTTCGCGGTCCGGGGCCGTTCCGAAAACCCGAAACCGGCTCAAAACGCACACAATCGTGACTTAAACGAGTAAAGTAAACTCTAACCAAGAAAAAGACAAATCCGATATGAACACGACATTTACCAAACTGACCGCCACCCTCGCGCTGCTTTTCGCTGCAGGAAGTCTGACGGCCGGCGAGAAGATTTCGCTCGACGGCAAATGGAGGCTCGACTACTGGCCTCAGGGCGACACCCCGATCGTATCGCCTGCCGACGCCCGGCAGGCCGAAATGAAAACCATCGACGCGACCGTTCCGGGGAACGTGGAGCTGGACCTGCTGGCTGCGGGGCTGATCGAACAGCCCGAAATCGGCAGCAACGTCTACGACCTGCGCCCGTGGGAGGGTTACCAGTGGCGTTACAGCCGCACGTTCGCCACCCCCGAGCATGCCGACGGCGACCGCGTCCGGCTCAATTTCAACGGCATCGACTGTTATGCCGACGTCTGGGTCAACGGCCGGCAGGTCGGATCGGCCGACAACATGCTCATCGAGCACCGCTTCGACGTGACCGAAGCGCTGAAACCCGCCGGCGAGGAGAACACGCTGGAGGTTTACATCCGCTCGTCGGTGATCGAGGGACGCCAGTACATTCCGCCGACGATCAGCATCAATTTCGCGCAGGTCGAATCGGTCTATGCGCGCCGTGCGCCCCACACCTACGGCTGGGACATCATGCCGCGGCTGGTGAGCGCCGGACTGTGGCGCGGCGTGGAGCTGGAGGTGCTGAAACCCGTGCATCTGCGCGACGTACACTGGTTCACGACCTCCGTCGACGTTCCTAACAAGCAGGCTACGGTCTTCCTGGACTACACGATCTCGCTGCCGACCCCGATGCAGGACGGCAAGGTCACGACCGAATTTTCGCTGAGCCGCAACGGCAGACAGGTGGCCGTGTACCGCGCCAAGGTGACGTCGCATGCCGCGCGCCACATCCTCGGCCTCGGGGACGTGGAGTTCTGGTGGCCCCGGGGCTACGGCGAACCGGCGCTCTACGACGCCGAGGTGAAGCTCCTGGACGAGGCCGGCAACACGCTCGACATCGACCGCCGCCGCATCGGCATCCGCACCGTGAAACTCGACTTCACGCCGACCCACACGCCCGAGAATCCGGGCCGTTTCTGCTTCGTCGTCAACGGCGAGAAAATTTTCGCCCGCGGCAGCAACTGGACCCCGATGGACGCCCTCCACAGCCGCGACACGCAATGGCTCGACCGCACGTTCGGCCTGGTCACCGACCTGAACTGCAACATGATCCGCTGCTGGGGCGGCAACGTCTACGAAGACACCCGCTTCTACGAACTCTGCGACGAGAACGGCGTGATGGTGTGGCAGGACTTCGGCATGGGATGCACGTTCTACTCGCAGCGTGACGAATTCGCCCGCGCCATCGAGCGCGAAGTGACTTCCGTGGTGATGAAACTGCGCTCGCACCCCTCGATCGCCCTCTGGTCGGGCAACAACGAGAACGACCAGACGCTGACCATCGGGACGCTGGCGCCGTTCCGCATCGACCCCAACCGCGACGTGGTGTCGCGGCAGGTGATCCCGATGGTGCTCTACGAGCTCGACCCCTCGCGCAGCTACCTCCCCTCGTCGCCCTACTGGAGCGAAGAGGTCTGCCGGCAGGGCTACAGCACCGCCCTGCTGCCCGAAGACCACCTGTGGGGTCCCCGCGGCTACTACAAGGACCCGTTCTACACCAACGCCAACTGTCTTTTCGTCAGCGAAATCGGCTACCACGGCATGCCCAACCGGCCGAGCCTCGAAAAGATGTTCCCGGCCGAAACGGTCTACCCGTGGACCGACAGGAAAGAGTTCCGCTGGAATGAGGACTGGCTCACCAAGGCCGTGCGCATCTTCCGGGAGTGGGGCTATACGCCCGAGCGCAACAACCTGATGATCAACCAGGTCCGACTGCTCTTCGGCGAAGTGCCGACCCGGCTCGACGATTTCATCTTCGCGTCGCAGTCGGTGCAGGCCGAGGCGATGAAATTCTTCGTCGAGATCTACCGCGGCAACAAGTTCGCCCCGAAGACCGGCATCCTGTGGTGGAACATCCGCGACGGATGGCCCGTGATCTCCGACGCCGTGGTCGACTACTACTTCTCGCCCAAAATGGCCTACCGGTTCCTGCGCAACGTGCAGCGCAACGTCTGCGTGCTGATCAACGACGCCGCGGACGGCAGCCACCCGCTCGTCGCCACCAACGACACGCGCAGCGCCGCCAACGGCTCGGTCCGCGTCAGCGACGCGGCCTCGGGACGCGAAATCTTCCGCGGCAGCTACACCGTCGGGGCAAACGCCCGTGCGGAGATCGCCCGCCTGCCCGAAATGCAGGGCCAGGGCATCCTGCTGATCGAATACACGACGCCCGAAGGCTCGTTCAAAAACCACTATCTCTACGGCCGGGCGCCGTTCCGGCTGGACGAATACCGCAAACTGCTGCGCAAAACGAAAATATACGATCTCTAAATACCCATAATGGCTACAACGAACATGAAAGAAAACATCATCGGCGTCGACATCGGAGGCACCAAATGCGCCGTCACCTACGGACAGCAGGAGGGCAACCGGGTAACGATCCTCGATAAGGAGTGTTTCCGCACCTCCGACGTCGCCCGGACCATAGAGCAGCTCAAAACCAGCATCCGGAACGTCATGGGACGCCACGGCCTCGACGCGGGCAACACCCGGGCCATCGGCATCAGCTGCGGAGGCCCGCTGGACAGCCGCACGGGTGTGGTGATGTCGCCCCCCAACCTGCCCGGCTGGGACAACATCCCCATCGTCGAAATCTTCGGAAAGGAGTTCGGCATCCGCACCGCCATCCACAACGACGCCAACGCCTGCGCGCTGGCCGAATGGCAGTTCGGAGCCGGGGCGGGCACCCGGAACATGGTCTTCCTGACCTTCGGCACGGGCCTCGGCGCCGGGCTGATCCTCGACGGACACATCTACACCGGAACCAACGACAACGCCGGGGAGCTGGGGCACATCCGCCTGAGCGATTTCGGGCCCGTGGGTTACGGCAAATGCGGCTCGTTCGAAGGATTCTGCAGCGGCGGCGGCATCCGCCAGCTGGCGCAGTTCGCCGTAAAGGAGCGCCTGCAGATGGGCGAAAAGGTCGCGTGGTGCCCCGAAGGCGATACCGACAGGATCGACGCCCGGCTGGTGGCACAGGCCGCCGCAGACGGCGACGCCCTGGCGATGGAAATCTACCGCACTTCGGCCCGCTACCTGGGCAGGGGGCTGTCGATCGTCATCGACCTGATCAACCCCGAGATGATCGTCATCGGCAGCATCTACGCCCGCAACGAGAGCCTGATGAAACCCTATATGGAGGAGGTCGTCGCCCGCGAAGCGCTCTCCCACGCCCGGCGTGTCTGCCGCGTGGTTCCCGCGGCGTTGGGCGAGGCGATCGGCGACTATGCGGCGCTGTCGGTGGCCGCCAACGCATAAAACCGTACGAAGATGAAACGGCAGATTATCGAACACAGCCTCCGCGAGGCGAACGACGCGCTGGCTGATTTCCTCGCCTCGCCCCGGACCCTTCCGACGATGGAGGCGATCGTAGACACAATGGCCGAAGCGCTCCGCAACGGCTGCAAGATCATGAGCTGCGGCAACGGCGGTTCGCTGTGCGACGCCGCCCATTTCGCCGAGGAGCTCACCGGACGTTTCCGCGAGAACCGACGCCCGCTGGCGGCCATGGCCATCAACGATCCGGCCTACATGACCTGCGTGGGCAACGACTTCTCGTTCGGGGACATTTTCGTCCGCTGGGTCGAGGCGTTCGGCAAACCCGGCGACGTGCTGCTGGCCATCTCGACCAGCGGCAATTCGCAGAACGTCGTCGCCGCGGCCGCGGCGGCCCGCCGCCTGGGCATGAAGGTCGTGGCGCTCACCGCCGAAGGCCCCTCCCGGCTGGCCGAAACGGCCGACGTGGCGCTTCTGGCCCCCCGCACGCCCCATTCGGACCGCATTCAGGAGATACACATCAAAGTTATCCACATCGTGATCGAAGCCCTCGAAAAAGAGCTGGGCTTCTGACCGCACAAGACATGACACCCTAAATTCCAACCTATTATGAAAAAAATCTTTTCCGCCATTGCCGTCCTGACGGCATTCGCAACGGTCGCCGTCTCGTGCAGCGACGACGACACGAAAGAAGTCGAGACAATTCCCGTCGCCGAAGTCAAGGTCACCCCGGCGACCGGCAGCGTCGTCGCAGGGACCACCCTCACCCTGAAAGCCGAAGTGCTGCCCGAGAACGCTACGGACAAGAGCGTGAAGTGGATATCCCGCACGCCGGAAACCGCTACGGTAGACGAATCGACAGGCGTCGTGACCGGCGTGGCCGAGGGTGAAGCCGTGATCATGGCACTCTGCGGCGGCAAAAACGGCAAGGCGACGCTCACCGTCACCCCGGCCCCGATCCGGGTCGAGAAGATCGAACTCTCGAAGACCGAGCTGGCCCTGTTCGTCGGCAAGACCGAGAAGCTGACCTACACGATCAACCCCGAGAACGCCACCGATCAGGCAGCCGTCTGGAACTCGGGCGACAAAGCGGTCGCCACCATCGCCGACGACGGTACCGTGACGGCCCTGGCCGAAGGTACGACGGATATCACCCTGACCGTCGACGAGAAGACCGCGACCTGCAAGGTGACCGTGTCGATCCCCGAAATGGAAAGCATCGCAACGCCCTACCTGAAGGACCTCGCCGGAAACACCGTCAAGATGACGGCCGCAGGCTTCAGGGCCGGTGACAAGATCCACCTCGAAGACTTCTTCGCGTACACCGGGAGCGCCGACGTGAAGAACGTCACGTCGGCGGGCGCCGAATTCGACCTGCCCGCAGACGCACCCAAAGACCGCACGCTGAAAATCACCGTCATGCGCGACGGCAAGGCCGTCTGCGTGGATTACATCCGCTACGACGGCGAAACGGTCAGGATGGCCGCGAGCCTCGGCTATGCGCTGACCGCCAAAGACGAAGTGGTGACCGACGGTTCGATCGCCGGATTCAACGGCCAGCTGACCCGCAAAGGCTACGTGAAGCCGGCCGCCGTATTCCAGTACAACGCAGCGGAGGGTACGTTCGACGCATCTCCGGCCGACCTGAAACGCTGCACCTTCACACCCGCAGAAAACGGCGCCGTAGACCTGTCGTACGTCACCGGAGCCAAAGACCTCTCGGGAATGAAATATTTCGACCTCTCGGGAGTGACCTCGCTCAACGTGGCCAATACGCTGATCGAGGAGCTCGACATGAGCCTGTTCCCCAACTGCGTCACGCTGCTGGCATGGGGCGATCCCGGCATGGGCGACGGCCGGTTCAAGAAGGTCAGCTTCGGCACGTACGGCGTCGATCCGGTCTCGAAACTGACCTATGTCCAGCTGGAACGCAACCAGATCGAAGGTGAAATAGACATGCGCCAGCTTCCTATGATCGACCGGTTCTTCATTCAGGACAACCGGCTCAGCGGATTCAACTTCGGCAAGTGCAACGACGCCGCAGACAAAGTATGCCTCATCTACGAGCTCAATGCCGAAAACAACCGGATCGAGGAACTGAGCATCGAAAACTGCGGCAAGATCCGTATTCTGAAACTGAAAGGCAATCCCATCGAACGTCTTACGCTGCTCAACAACTCGAAACAGGAGGGCGGCATGCAGTGGATGTACCTTTTCAAGGCCACGGATACGTTCTCGCTGTCGTGGGCATCGGCCGCCGAAGCCAAGGGCGAACGCCATTTCAATGTCGAGGAATATTGGTGGCGGGTTTTCTCGGGCAGCAATGCGGATGAGAACAATTCGAATAAATTTACTAATTTTGAAGGCGGATGGGTGGAAAACGGCCCGATCGTCCAGGCGCTCAAGGACGGCGTGAAGGTGACCTGCTGGACCTACCACGGCGAAGGCGGGGCGGATTCGCATGCCATACATACCCACGAAGGCGGCAGCGACCCCTGCACCTATTGACAGTAAAGGCCGAATGACAAACCCTGAAAACAGACGATGAAACCCGCAATCAATTACCGACGCATCATCATCGCCTTGGCAAGTGCCCTGTGGCTGGCGCTGGGATCGACCCCGGCGTCGGCGCAGGCGCGTTTGCAGATGCAAGGCGACCGGACAGACATCGCCCGCTGGATCGACCGGCACTTCGCAAAAGGCCAGCTGCCGCCGTTCTCGTTCGTTCTGGACGAACGGCCGTCGGAGGAGTTCCTCCGTTCGTGGCGCTGGAGCCGCACGGCGCCCGCCTCGGCGGAAGACGACGTCGTCCTGCGCACGTTCACCTACACCGACCCCCGCGGCGGACTCGAAGTGGTCTGCGACGTCAAGGGGTATCCCGAGTTCCGGGCCGTGGAATGGGTGCTTCATTTCCGCAATGCGTCGGCTGAACATTCCGGGCAGCTCACACGCGTGAAGGCCGCGGATTTCGATATGGTCTACCCCGCTGCCGGCGCACTGAAAATCCACTACGCCGAGGGCAACAAGATTTCGAAGGCCGACTATGCTCCCCGCACCGCGGAGCTGCGCACGGACCGCCCGCTGCACATCGAGCCCCACGGAGGTCGTTCGTCGGAGGAGGCTTTTCCCTTCTTCAACCTCGAATCCGAGGCTTCGCGGCAGGGCGTGATGGTCGCCGTCGGCTGGACCGGAACATGGTTCGCCGACCTCGAGAAACGCGCCCCGAACCGCCTGACGCTGGCGACGGGCATGCTGAACACCGATCTCTACCTTTACCCGGGCGAGCGGATACGCACGCCCTCGGTCGCCCTGATGTTCTGGAGCGGCGACCGCATGAACGGCCACAACCGGTTCCGCCGCCTCGTTCTCGCGCACCATTCGCGCAAGGTCGACGGCAGCCCCTTCTACCCGCTTTGCAGCGCCTTCAACTACCGCGACCCGCAGCCCTGCGGCGAATATTCGTGTCTGACGGCCGACTGGGCCATTGCTATGGTCCGTCGCTACGCGATGTTCGGACTGACGCCCGACGTCTTCTGGCTCGACGCCGGATGGCACACCGGGGCCGGTGATTTCCGCAACGGAAAGAGCTGGGCCAACACCACGGGCAACTGGACGGTCGACCGGGAACGCTTCCCCGAGGGGCTGAAACCCGTGTCGGACGCCGTGCACGAGACCGGCGCCAAATTCATGGTGTGGTTCGAGCCCGAGCGCGTCGTGAAGGGCACGCAGTGGGCCGCGGAACACAAGGAGTGGATGCTCGACACCCAGTGGCCCGAAGGCTCGGAACAGTCGACGTGGCACCTGTTCGACCTGGGCAACGACGCGGCGTGCGACTGGCTCTGCAAATACTACGGCGACCTGATCGAAGAGAACGGAATCGACTACTACCGCCAGGATTTCAACATGCTCCCGGCCCCTTACTGGCGCGACGCCGACGAACCCGGCCGCAGCGGCATCAAGGAGATCCGCCACATCGAAAACCTCTACCGATTCTGGGACTACCTGCTGGACCGCTTCCCGGGCCTGCTGATCGACAACTGCGCCTCGGGCGGCAAACGCCTCGACTGGGAATCCGTCGGCCGCAGCGCGCCCCTCTGGCGCAGCGACTACTACCACTACGACGACCCCGACGGCTACCAGTGCCACACCTACGGGCTGAACTTCTTCCTGCCGATACACGGCACGGGCATCCTGCTGCCGGACCGGTATTCGTTCCGCTCGAGCCTCTCGTCGGCGCTCCAGTGCAACTGGAAAGTCACCGAGCCGGGCGTTTCGGTCCTCGACATGCAGCAGTGCATCCGCGAATACCGCGACATCCGCGAATACTACTACGAAGACTATTATCCGCTCTCGGGAACGGGCGACCTGACGGGTTCCGACGTGTGGATGGCCTACCAGATGCACCGTCCGTCGGACAATTCGGGCATCGTGGTCGCTTTCCGCCGCCAGGATGCTCCCGACGCGGAATACACCGTGCGCCTGGGCGGACTCACGCCCGACGCCTCCTATACCCTCTCGGACTGCGACACGCAGGCCGAGACCGTCCGCAGCGGCCGGGAACTGACCGAGGGGCTGACGCTCCGCCTCGACAATCCGAAAAGTTCGCTGCTGATAAAATACCGCAAAAACTGAGCCTCACAAACCATGAAATATCTTTTCAGACTGCTGCTTGCAACCCTCCTGCTGACCGCCGCACAGACCTCCGCCCAATCGCGCCTGCGCATCCCCGCCCAAGGCGCCGACTGTGAAAAATGGGTCGCCGGGGCCTTCGCCAAAGGCAAGGTGCCGCCCTTCTCGTTCGTCTGCGGAGGGGTGCCCTCGGGCAAGACGATCGCCCAATGGAAATACGATGCCGAGACGCTTCCCGCAACGGAGCGGAACGTCACCGAGCGCGTCTACACCTATACCGACCCCGCCACGGGGCTCGCCGTCGAGTGCCGCGTGAAGACTTTCGCCGATTTCAACGCCATGGAGTGGGTGCTCCGCTTCCGCAACACCTCCGAGGGGAACTCCCCGAAAATCGAACAGGTGAAGGTCGTGGACATCATCCCCGAATCGACGGCCAAGGGGCCCTTCCTGCTCCACTACGCCGACGGCAGCCACGTCTCGAAAGCCGACTTCCACGCCCGCACGCGCGAACTGGCCGTGGGCGACCGGCATTCGATGCACCCGCAGGGCGGACGCTCGTCGTCGCACGCCTTTCCCTTTTTCAACGTCCAGCTGCCCGCGGGAGGCATGGTCGTCGCCATCGGATGGACCGGCAACTGGAAAGCCGACATCGCACGCCCGGCGGCGAACGCCGTGAGCGTGGCGACCGGCATGAAGAACCTGGCCGCCTACCTGCTTCCGGGCGAGGAGATCCGCACCCCCTCGACGGCCATGCTTCTGTGGCAGGGCGACGACCGCATGGACGGCCAGAACCTCCTGCGCCGTTTCCTGCTGGCCCACCACCACCCCGCGGCCGACGGCAAACCCGCCGTATTCCCGATCTGTTCGAGCTTCAACTACGGCGATCCCGCCCCCTGCAACGAATACACCTGCATGACGGCCGATTACGCCACGGCCCTCGTGAAACGCTACGAGCAGTTCGGCCTGCTGCCCCAGGTCTTCTGGCTCGACGCCGGATGGTACAGCAAAGCCGCCGACTGGAAAAACGGCTTCAACTGGGCCAACACCGTAGGCAACTGGTCGGTGGACAGCGTGCGCTTCCCGCAGGGCCTCGGCGAGGTGGCCGACGGGGTGCACCGCGCCGGCTGCAAGTTCATGGTGTGGTTCGAGCCCGAGCGCGTGATGAAGGATTCCGACTGGGCCGTCGAACACCCCGAATTCATGCTCGACGCCAGCGGCAAAGCCGCCCAGCCGGGCTGGGTGAAGCGCGGAAGCGTCGATTCGTTCCTCTTCAACCTGGGCGACCCCGTGGCCCGCGCGTGGTTCTGCGAGCAGATCGCCCGGCTCATCCGCGACAACCGCATCGATTACTACCGGCAGGATTTCA
>CATKXN010000041.1 GCA_949840605.1 uncultured Alistipes sp. | reverse complement strand
AGGTAGGGAGCGTTTGCAGGACCCGCGGCGCGGGCCTTTTCGGCCTCGGCGACCGCTTTGTCGGCACAGTCGGCCCTTTCACGCAATACGTCTGCAGGGGTCAGCCGTTTTTCGGCGTGGTATTTCGCGGCGAGCTCTTCGTCGGAACGGTTTCCGGTGCGCCATGCCGTGCAATACTCCGGTACGCCGACCACTTCCTGCCGGACGAAGGCCATGCCGGCCGGCGCCTCGGGGTTGTCGAACATCTGCCAGAACTTCAACGGCTGCAAACCCCCGACCGAGAGGCCGTCGCCGCGCCAGAACCACGCAGGCATCAGTTTGATGAACTGTTCCTGCGCGTGCGCCACGGCTTTGAGCGACTGCAACACGTGGGGTGCGGCCTTGCGGTAGGTTTTGGCCAGGTATTTTTCGGCGTCGGCGTCCGACCAGGGTTTGCGGTTCATGGCTCCGGCCACGGTGAGCTGCGTCAGCCGCCGCACGGGGTTGTCGGCCGAATCCTCGCCGCGCAGCGTGTAGTCCTGATAGACGATGCCCGTGAACCCGCCTGCGCGGACGTTGTCGAAGATGCGGTTCACGATGTTGTTGTCGTACCAGTAGACCGGATGCGGGTACTCCGCGTCGTAGACGTGCATGTCCAGCACCACGCCGTAACCCGCGTCGAGCATCTCTTTGCCCCAGGGCGGGCAGTTGACCAGCGGTTGGTCGTAGCCGGCGTATTTGACCGAAAGGATCAGCTTCTCGCGCGGAATGTCGAGCTGCCGCATCACTTCGGGCTTCACGTACCAGTCGCGCATGCCGAAGAAATAACCGTCGCCCCGCTTTTCGCGCAGCATGTGCGCCAGACGGTTGGAGTAGTCGACGAAACAGCTGTCGGTCTTGTCGTAGTCCACGCACTCTTTCCATGATTTCCAGGTGTTGGGACGCACCTTTTCGACGTCGTAGGTCCAGGCCGCCTCGGCATAGGCGTTCAGGAACCCGTCCAGCTCGGGCAGCAGGTCCAGCGCCCGGGAGGTCGACCAGAGGAAGAAGTCGCGGAAGAGGTCGTTGGTCCACTGCTGCTGGGGGACGCAGTTGGGCGACTTGCCCGCCAGCGCCTTCTGGAACATGTCGTTCTGGTGGGCCTTGCGCAGCAGCTGGTCGAAGACCCCGTCGGGATTGAGCTCCTGCCGGTGGGCGCACCAGAATTTGTAAGGCGCGTAGTGCGAATAGGAGCGCGTCACGACGTAGCGGATGCCGCGCGACTTGGCATAGGAGATATTGTCCCGCAGGGTCGCGAGGTTTTGGGCGACTTTTTCGGGCGAGTATTCCGCGGCTTCGGGGTAGGGCGAATCGGCGTAGTCGACGATGTGCATCGGCAGGAAGGTGAACGTGCCGATGGAGATGACGTTGTAGCCGTCGGCGGCGATGCGGTCGATCTGTTCGCGGACTTCGTCGCTGAGTTTGGGATTCATCCACTGGGACGAGCCCACCGGGACGATGCGGTACTGCATGGGCTCCTGCGCATGCGGGGCGAGGGTCGTCAAGGTCAGCAGCAGGGAAAGAAGTTTTTTCATTTCGATCGGGTTTGGAAAAGGTTCATGGTGCCGGAAAAAGCACCATGAACCGATTTTAAGCGTTATTCGATCTCCGTCAGTTTCGTCGGTACGGGGATGTCGCCCCACGTTTTGGACTGGGCTGGAGCGCCGCTGTCGTCGAGCGTGTAGTAACTTCCCGGATGCGGCATCGGACCCGTCCACGGTGTCGGGCAGGGATCGTCGAAAGGTTTGGCTATACCTCCCGTATTGAGGAAGCCGAATACCCGGGCCGTACCGTCGTCGTTCTTGAGCGACGGGTTGCCGATATCGTCGTTGTGCTTGCTGTTGGTCGTGTGCACGGCGAAGCGGAAAAGCAGGTCTTCGCTTTTATTGTTGTTTTTATCGTTGGGTTTGCCTTCGACATAACGCCATACGCGGACGAACAGGACATCGGCCGTCGACGAGGAGTGTCCCGTCCAGAATTTGCAGGTGTGGCCCAGGAAGCATTTCGACTTGCCGTCGTCTTTCGAGTATCCGCTCCATCCCTGGGCCTGGTTGCCTGCTTCGTAGCCGGCTCCCGCGATCGAGAAGCGCGAATTGGAGTAGCAGGCCCAGTAGAACGGCTGGTCGGGGTCGGCGATGGTGGGATAGGTGTAGGGGTAGGGCGTGGCGGTCAGATAGACGGGAATCGATCCGACTTTGTCGACGCCTTCCACGGCGGGCGAAGCCACCGCCCAGCTCTGGGTGTCGTTGAACTGCGCGGTTTTGTTCTTGCCGCCGCCGGAGCAGTACTGGATGCAGGCGTAGCTGTTGGCCGGAGAGGAGATTTTCGCCGTCGTCGAGCTGGTGCCGCGCATGCGGTTGCCCCACTGGTCGGTCACCAGGACGCCCGTGGCGGGTACGTACTGATACGGGCGCAGTTTGCACGAGGCTGCGGCGGCGCTGGCGTCGTCGGAGGTGGCCGTGATAAGGATCTCGGTCGCCTCGCAGTCGGCCGGGTCGAACGCGAAATCGGCTTTGACGGTCACCAGTCCGTCGGCGTCTACCGTGGCGATGGTCTCGTCGGCCGAACTCCATTGTACGGTCTGCACGTAGGCGTCCTCGGGAACGGTCTTGTAGGTCAGCTGCAGCGACTGTCCGGCGAGGATCGGGTCGGAGAGGGTCTGGCCGAGGACGATCTGCTGCACGCCCGGGCACTGGGCCGTCACGGTGAAGGTGGCTTCATAGGCGCCGTCGTCGGTCCTGACGGTGATCGTCGAGGTGCCGTCGGGGGCGTTGGCCGGATCGTCGACCATGTAGACGTTGAACGACACGTTCTGCGTGGCGGGGTCCTGCGTGCCTTCGGCGTCGACGGTGGCAACGGCGGTGTTGCTGCTCTCGGCGTGGATGCGGCTGTTCTCGGGGATCTTGATCTCCTCGTCGTCCGTGGCGAAGACCACGCGGACGGCCTTGGTATGGCTGACGGTGAGCTTTCCGGCGAGGGATTCGCTGGCGCCGCTGCCGTCTTCGTCGAGCGACAGCGCCACGCCCGTGACCTTGATGGTCTTCAGACTGACGGGGATTTCCGTGCGCACGTCGTCGTTGCGCGTCGACCGGATGACGATCGTCGCATCGCCCAGTTCCTGTCCCGGGACGAGCGTGAAGCCCGTGCGGCCGTCGAGTCGCTTCTCCTCGATGTCCACGACCTCTCCGTTCGTCGTTTCGAACGTCACGCTCTTGTCGAAAGTATCGTGCACGAAGACTTCGAAATAGTAGTCGCGGTTGCCCGTGGAGTTGCGGACGAAGGTGATCCGGCCGTCGACGGGCTGGTCGAGCAGCAGGTCGTAGACGCGGATGCCCGATTCGACCGTCACCGAGACGGCACACGTGGCCTCGATTTCGGGATGGGCTGCGCTGCGGGCCGTGATGACGGCTTCGCCCAGGCCGGTGGCATGTACGGAGCCGTTTTCGCCGACCGTGGCGACGGCCTCGTCGCTGGAGCTCCAAAGGATTTCTCCGTCGGTGGTCTCCGCCGGGTCGAACGAGGCGTAGAGACGGCGGGTTTCGCCGATGATGAGTTCGCTCAGCGAGCTTTTCGACAGCGTAAGCTCTTTCGGCTTGTAGTAGACGTTGCCGTCTCCCAGCCAATCCGAGTCGCCGCAGGCCGTCAGGGCCAGCGCGGCAAGCGATAGGAGGATCAGTTTTTTCATGTCTGGTTATGTTTTTCTGGTTGTTAGCGTATTTTCAATGCAGGTTGTCTTTATGTGCTACCGTTCGATTCTGTATTCCCGGAGCAGTTTGCGCAGGGCGCCGCTGCCCCTGACGGCATGGTCCGGGAGCCGTCCTTCGGGTCCGAAGACGTACATCTCCTGAGCGTGCTCGACCGTGACGGTCTCCTCGCGGTAGGTGCCGTCGGCGTTGCGCAGCCCCTCGGTCCGCAGCCCGAACCGCTCGGCCACGAAATCGTACATCGCGCGGCGTTTGTTCACGCCGTAGTCGTGCCCTTCGGCGGCCAGGTGGACGTTGCGGACCTCGTCGCCGGCCCCGTAGTATCCGTAGACCTGTTGCAGGTAGGGGTATTCGATCTGCGGCACGGTCGCCGTCCAGTCGTGGCCGTCGGAGATCACCAGCTGCGGATGCGGAGCCGCCAGGGCGCCCAGTTCGGCGTTGTTGGTCATCGGCTCGCCCGGCAGGATGTGGATCGGTAGCCCGCTTTCGCAGGGGCATCCGCCGAAGAAGTGCGACGAGAGCATGACCACCGGAACGCTCAGCGTGATGCGGTCGTCGAGCGCCGCGATCACCATCGTCTGCGTGCCGCCTCCCGAGGCTCCCGTGACGCCCACGCGGGTCGTGTCGGCCCACGGCCGGGTGCAGAGGTAGTCGAGGATGCGGATGCTCTGCCAGGTCTGCATGACGATCCCCAGGTCCGAGCGGTGGTCTTTGAGCTTGAAAGCCAGCGCCGATTCGCCCCAGGCCCACATGTCGTAGCTGAAGACCGCAGCGCCCATCTGGGCCAGCATGGCGCAGCGGAGCTGCTGGTCGGGGCGGTAGCGTCCCCGTTGGTCGGGAATCGAGGTGTCGGTCTTGTCGTAGAAATGCCCGTGGGGCGAGAGCACCACGGGGATGCGTCCCCGGAACCGTGCGGGCTGGTAGAGCGATCCCGAAACCCAGACGCCGGGCAGGACCTCCAGCGCGATGTTCTCGACGGTGTAGCCGTCGTGCCGGCGCAGGTTGTTCCGGATCGGCGCGAGGTCGCACTTTTTCAGGCTGTCGAGCCCCAGCGTCGCGAGGATGTGGGTGCGGATGCGGGCCTTGCGGGCTTCGAAAGCCTCGCGCGTGGGGTAGAGTCCGAGCAGGCGTCGCAGGTGCTTCTCGCCTTCGGCGAAAGGCTTGCGGAAATATTCCCATTTCTTGATCTCGTAGACGCCGGGGCCTTTGGCCGCCCAGCGCATGTCGAGCGGGCGCAGGATGTTGTCGAGCGTGGTTTCGACGTCGTCGCAGAAACGCCACGGAGCCGATTTGACGATGCGTCCCCGGACGGTCTTCTCCTCGAAGAGCAGTTCGACGCCGTATTGTTCCCCGACCTGCTGCAATACTTCTTTCAGCGGTCGGTCGTAGACGTCCGAGTCGAGCCACTGTGCGCCGAGGCGCGCGGCGGCGAGGAGGAACATCGATATGAGCAGCAGTCGTTTCATGGCGGTTAGTTGAAAGAGGCTTCGGCGTTGACGCATTTCAGCCCGATCTGTTCCGAGGCGAGGATTTTTTCGCCGCCCACGGTCAGGTTCTCGAAAACCACGCCTTCGATGCCGCCCCGCGAGGGGCATTTGATCTCGGGGGCCTTCGGGAAGGGGACCCGGAAGGAACAGTTCCGGATTTCGACGCCGCGGATCGAACCGACCGGGGAGTCTTTCCGGCGGGCGTTGACCGAGAACTGGAACATCATCCGCTTGCTGTCGGGGTGGTTGCGCTCGAAGCGGTTGTTCCGGTAGAGCACGTCGCTCAGAGCCGTGCCGTCCGAAACGTAGAGCGCCATGCCGCGGTCGGATTCCAGCACGTCGTTGTCCTCGAAGGTGATCTTCGACATCCGCGTTCCGCGGGTTTCGGTGCCCACCTTGAGCGACGACTTTTTGGTCAGGAAGACGCACCCCCGGACGGTGATGTTCTCCGCGTCGCCCAGATAGCCGGAATACCCCGTGGTCTTGACCGCCACGTTGTCGTCGGAGCAGTAGCCGAAGCAGTTTTCGATCAGCAGGTTGCGCGAGGCGTCGGGATCGAAGCCGTCGGTGTTGCTCAGCTCCGTGTCGTTCATCAGCTTGATGTTGCGGAGCACGACGTCGCGGCAGAGGAGAATCTGCGTGTTCCACGATCCCGGGTCCCGGAACATCACGCCCTCGAAATGCAGGTCCGAGGAGTTCACGGCCAGCAGCAGGCGTATGCGGGCCTTGTCGCCGAACTTTTCGCGCAGGGCGCGGCCGCTGCCGTCGATGGCGCCCAGGCCCGTGATCCGGACATCTTCGGCGTTCTTGACGTAGATGAAACGGCGGGTCTTGACGTCGTCGGTCGATTCGAAGGCGGCTGCCGAGGAGGCGTCGGCCCGGATGACCGCGCCGCGTTCCAGATGCAGGTGCGCGTGCGACGGCAGGCGGAGCTGGCCGCAGAGATACTCCCCGGCGGGGAATACCAGCGTGCGGCCCTTTTTGGCGCATTCGTCGATGGCGCGCTGTACGGCGGCGGTGACGTTTCTGGTCCCGGTGTTGTCGATTCCTTTATACGACATGACGCTGGTTCCCGTGACCTTCCGAGCGGGTTTTTCGGCGAAGATGAAGAGCTTCGCCGTGTCGTTCAGCCGCACGAGGTACTGGCCCGCTCCCGGAAGGCGGAAACGCAACGTGCGTCCCTCGACGGCCGGCACGATGCCGCGGCTCAGAGGGCTGACTTCGGCCGAGGCGACCGCTGCGGGGAGCGTCACCGTAAAGTCCGCGGCGCCCTCCGCCGTGCAGGTGACGTAGCGGTAATGCTTGAAGGGCTCGACCTGCTGGGGCGCGCCGTTCATGCGCACCTCGTAACCGGCGGCCGAAACGGCTGCCGACCACAGAAGCAGGGCCGGGAGTAGGGTGAGTCGTCGTGTCATTCGAAGAGGATGTTTTCGGTGAAACGGATCCTGGCTCCCAGATCGTCGAGCGAGCGGACGGGGCGGCCGCCGATCGTGACGTTGCTGAACGTCAGGCTGTCGATCGTGTGGTCGGCGTCGAGCCCGGCGATCTCGGCGGGGCGCGGGAAGACCGTGGCGAAGTCGCAGTTGCGGATCATGACGTTGCGTATCCGCCCCTTGCCGTGACGCTCCGTGATCCGGAAGTGGATCGGGCGGCGCTGGCTGTCGGGATAGTTGCGTTCGATGCGGTTGTTCGAGAAGGTGATGTTTTCGAACAGCGCCCCGTCGTTGCAGTAGAGCGCCAGGGCGCGGTCGCACTCCACGACGTCGTTGTCCTCGAAGAGGATGTCGGACATGCGGGCGGCCTTGGTTTCGGTGCCCACCTTGAGCGACGACTTGCGCGTCAGGAAGACGCAGCCCCGGACGACGATGTTTTGCAGGTCCTTGTTCAGACCGAGGTTGTTGGTGGTCTTGATGGCCACGTTGTCGTCCGAGCAGTAGGCGAAGCAGTGGTCGATCATCACGTTGGTCGAGGCGTCGGGGTCGAAACCGTCGGTGTTGGGGACCGTGGCGTCGTTGATGAGCTTCACGTCGCGGATCGTCACGCCGTCCGAATAGTGGATGTGGGTGTTCCACGCCGCGGGGTCGCGCAGCAGGATGCCTTCGATCGACACGTTGCGCGAATTGCGGATGCGGATCAAGTTGGCCGGCTTGCCCTGGGCGCGGAGCGCGGCCCCGCTGCCGTCGATGATGCCGCGGCCGCGGATCGAGACGTTCTCGGCGCTGTCGATGAGGATCAGACGGCTGAAGGTCATCCGTTCGCCGTTGTCGGTGTAGTGCTCCTTGTTGCGGATGTGGTCGGCCTCCGCGCGGCCGCCGTCGGCGGGGTAGTCTTCACGGTCGTCCGAACCTTTGATGATCGCCCCGTCGGCGAGGTAGAGGTGCGTGTTGCTGCCGATACGGAGCGTCCCGGTGGGGTAGACCCCGCGCGGGAAGATCAGCGTGCGCCCCGTGGCCGAAGCCTCGTCCAGCGCGCGCTGCAGGTTGGCGGTCTGGAGTCCGTCGCCCGAAACGAAGTCCGCGGCGTTGAGCGTCCGTCCGTCCGCCGCCGGAGCCTCCTCGGGCTTGTCGGCCAGCAGGAACAGCCGGTCGCGGTCGTTCAGGCGCACCACCCACCAGCCTGCGCCGGGGAGGGTGAACCGGGCCTCGGCGCCTTCGACCGAAGCCGCGACGCCCCGGGCCGCGGGGCTGACCTCGCAGCCGGTGAGCGGTTCGGCGGACTCGATGAGTACGGGAGCGCTGCCGTCGAGCGCGAAATTGACGTAGCATATATCCTTGTAGGCCTCGACGGGCAGGTCGACGCCTCCGACGGTCACGCGATAGCGGTCGGTCAGGGTGTGGTGTTCGGGCTGTGTCGCCGCCGTCGGCGTGACTTTGGCCCCGGTACACGCCGGCGCTGCCGGCAGCAGGGCCGCCAGCGCCGCGTATCCTATGTATCGGGTGAGTTTCATCTTACAGTTTCTTGTCGGGGAATTTCTTCGAGGTCAGGGCCTTGAATTCGGGGATCAGGACCACGCTGTTCGGCTTCACGGTGTAGGAGTCGGTGCGGGTCTTGGTCTTCTTGTTGCGGATGCTCTTGAACGTCACCGACGGATTGACGGCCGTGATGAGTTTGTAGGCCCGCTTCCGGGCGTCTTTGTCCAGCGTGGCGAGTTCGGGACGGACGAGCGCCGCGATGGCTGTCAGATCGGCGCCCTCTACGGTGCGCAGCCCCTTCGCAGCGTTTTTGTCGCCGGTCCAGACCGCTTCGCCGCCCTCGGGAATGCGGTCGATGAGTTCGCAGACGGCCATGTAGTTCATGTCCTTGCCGTCGCGTACGATCATCTTCGCGTAGTAGTTGGTCATGTAGTCGACGTAGGCTTTCGGCAGCCGTTTCGCGGCCAGATGCTTGGTGACGGCACGCGACACGTTGTACTGGCCGGCGATGAAGTTGTAGTCGTCGGCCACGATATAGCCCCGGTCGCCGGCGTAGCGGGCCGTCGAGGCGAGGATCGTCGAGAAGGCGTCGAGCAGGTAGCGGAACTCGGGCGTCGAGGTGTCGATGCCGGGGTTCTGCTCCTTGACGAACGCCTGGGTGAGGGAGCGGAACTCCTGCCGGCGGGCGATCGGGAACGACACTTCGCCGGGGTAGAGGCGCATCTCCTCGGGTGCCGGCACGAAGTTGGCCTGCGAAGCGTTGACGGCGACGCGTTGGCGGCCCTCCCAGCTCAGACGGGGTTCGGAGATGCCCGGCAGCGGTGCGGGATCGGCGTAGTCGACCACTTCGACGGTCGCCGAAGCGGGTTCGAGACCCGTCGCCGAGGCGGTGACGGTCACCGTGCCCGTCTTGCCGACGGCGCGGATGAGGTTGATGACCGGGGCGTCGATGTACATCGTCCCCTCGTACTCCTCGTGCTTGTCGCGGTCGCTGATGTAGACGTCGGGACCGACGAGCGTCGCGGGGCCTTCGACATGGAATTTGAGCGTGTTGTTCGCGCCGTAGACGTGTACGCCCTCCTTGTCCACGATGTCGACCTTGAATTCGACGAGGTTGTCCGCCGTGGACATCATCCTGTCCGCCGACAGGCTGATCGTCAGCGCCGCGGGCTCGCCCGACATCACGACGCGGTCTTTCACGACCGTGCCGCTGCGGTGCGTGGCGACGGCCTCGATTACGCCCTGTTCGACGGCCACGTCGGGAAATTCGACGCAGAAGTCGTTGGTGACGTCGGGTTTCTTCTCCCCGATCTTTTTGCCGTTGACGTAGAGCTCGACCTTCGCGCAGTTGGAATCCACGGTGATGAGTTTCTTCTGCCCGACGTACTGCGAACGCCAGAAATGCGGCTGGATGTGGACCATCGGCTTGCGCGAGAAGTTGGCCTGCCAGAGGTAGTAGACGTATTTGGGCGTGCGCCAGCTGTCGACCCAGCCTTTGGGATTGACGTGCTTGAGCGGTGCGCCGACGTATTCGCGGTCGGCGCCGTGGTCGGCATAGAGCCAGACGGTGCCGTTGTGCTCCGAGATGGGTTTCTTGGGGTTGCGCGAGAGTTTGTGCTGCCAGTACTCCGTGCCGGCCCACTGGCCGTCGGAGGGCTCGAGGTTCATGTCGTCCTTGTCATACCAGCCGCGGATGGTGCAGCGCAGGTAGCTCTCGACGGGCATCTCCTTGTCGGTGTGCTTGCAGAACTCGGGGTTGTACGAGTCGTTGTAGGGCTGGCGCACGGTGACGATGCGCGTGGGATCCTCCTCGGCGGCGTAGCGCGAGTCGCAGGCGTGGTCGGTCTCGTTGCCCATCGACCAGATGACGATCGAGGGGTGGTTGCGGTCGCGGCGGATCATCTCGCGGCAGTTCTGCTCCTGCACCTCCTTCGAGAAGTTCTGGTTCTTGATGTTGGGCAGCTCCTCGTTGATGCAGATGCCGTGGCGGTCCATGAAGCGGTAGACCGACGGGTCGTTGGGGTAGTGCGCCGTGCGCATGTAGTTGATGTCGAGGCCGAACTTCATGTCCTCCATGTCGCGCTGCGCGATCCATTTCGGGAAGGCGTGCCCCAGCCACGGGAACTCCTCGTGGCGGTTGATGCCGTGCAGGTGGGTGACTTTGCCGTTGAGCACCAGCCGGTGCAGGTCGTAGTCCCACGCGACGCTGCGGATGCCGAAGGTCGAATGATAGGTGTCGACCAGCTCTTTGCCCACGTATACCTCGCTGTACGCGTTGTAGATATAGGGCGAGTCGGGACTCCACAGCTGCGGCTTGCGGAATTTGGGGATCGACTGGTCGAATTCGGCGATCTGTCCGGCGTTGATGCGCCGCGAGGCGTTCAGCCGTTCGCACACGTTCCCCTCGGCGTCGGTGACGACGGTGCGCAGGGTGACCTCCGCGGCGTCGGGACGCTGGTTCTGCACGTAGGTCCTGATCCGCACGGCGGCCTGCTTTTCGCTCACCTCCGGGGTGGTGATGAACGTGCCGCCCTCGTGCTTGTACGATCCCTGGAAGGGGACGTTCACGGGGTCGGTGACGACCAGCCGCACGTCGCGGACGATACCGCCGTAGACCGCCCAGTTGCCGGCGTTCATCGGCGGAATGCGGTATTTGTCGTCGAGCGAGTTCTGCACGGCCACGGCCAGGATGTTCTCGCCGCCGAAATTCACGGCGTCGGTGGCATCCGCATAGAAACTCGTGAAGCCGCCCTTGTGGTCGCCCAGGTACTTGCCGTTGAGATAGATTCTGGCGTATTTCTGCACGCCGTCGAACTCGAAGCGGATGCGGCGGCCTGCATACTCGCGGCCGATGTCGATGCGCTTGCGGTACCAGCCCCAGCCGTTCCACCAGTAGGGGTTGTCCGACGCGGCGACGTTGCGGATGTAGGGATGCAGCTCGCGCGTGGTTTCGTAGGTCTGCCACGTGTGGGGCACGCAGACGTAACTCCAGGCCGAATCATCGTACGACGGGGATGCGTAGACCTCCCTGGCCTCCTCCTCCCGGGGGAAGTAGTTGAACGTCCACTCGGTATTGACGGTCTTCGTCAGACGGCGGCTTTCGGCCGGGGCGTAGCCCTGGGCCGCCGCATTCAGCGCAAAGGCCGCGGCGGCGAGGACCGTCAGTATCTCTCTCTTCTTCATTTATGGATTGTTTATGCTTGTTATCGGTTTCCGCCGTAGTCGGCGCCCTTTTCCACGTCGAATACCACCCGGAAGCCGATCTCCTCGGAGCGTGTGCCGGGCTGGATTTTCAGGCGCATCGTGACTTTTACGGCGTATTCGGGCTGGTTCCACGAGCCGCCGCGCAGGACTTTCAGCTTGCCGGTGGCGGGACCCTGCGGATTCGTGATGCAGGTACGCTTGTCCGGATTGCCCTGAAGCAATCCTCCTTCCGGCCCCATATAGACCTCGTCATCGCCGACGACTTCTCCGTTGTCGACGCACTCCTGGTAATAGTTCGCGCCGTACCAGTCCGAGCACCACTCCATGACGTTGCCGCACATGTCCGTCAGACCGAGGGCGTTGGCGGGCGAGGTCTTGCCGTCCTTCATCTCGCCGCAGCGGTGCGCCATGCGGCCGATGCGCTCGATGCGGTTGCCCTGGGCGTCGGTGATGACCGTCACGAGGCCCGCTCCGTAGCTCGCGTTTTTCGAGTTGAAGAACCACGCGGCTTTATTCGATGAGCTGTTGCTGCTGTATGCGAGGTAACGGTCTCCTTTCTCCGGAGAGGTTACGGCCTTGGCGGCCAGCTCCCATTCGGCCTCGGTCGGGAGGCGTCCCCCGAGCCAGCGGGCGAAGGCGTCGGCTTCCTTCCAGGTGATGCCGACCACCGGGAAGTCCTTGCGCGAAGAGCCGTCGGGAGCTTCCCATTTCCAGAATGGTTCCTTGGGCATCTTCACCACGTTGGGGTTGGCCTCGACGAATTGCTCGAACTGCTCGACCGTCACGTTGCCCTTCATCATGCGGATGTGCGTATTGAGTCTCACCAAGTGAGCGGGACGCTGGTCGTAAAGCGTCGTAGAACCTTCGTCGTCGGTGCCTATCGCTGCGATGCATGTGCCGAAATCGATGTCGGCCCACTCTTCTTCGGGGATGACGTCATAGGGCTTGGCGGAGGATTCGAGCACGATGTCGGGCACGTCCTGTACGCTGTCTTCGTGCTCGTAGAGCGAATCGGGCGTGTCGTTGCAGGCGGCGGTCAGGGCCGCGGCGGTAAGGATTGCAAAGCGGAATGTATTGCGTTTCATCTTTTCGTTGGTCGTTTTGGGGTTAGTTCCATCCGTTGTTCTGCGTCAGCTTGGGGTTGGCGATGCGCTCGTCGGCGGGAATCGGCAGCAACAGGTGCCTCTGTTGCGCGTTCTTGCTCAGCTTGATGAACGGGACGCTCAGTTCGGGCGTCTTTTTGCCGTCCATCGGGTTGACGAAGGACTCTTTCAGGTCTTCGGCGCTCATCTCGACGATCCGCTGCGTGAACTTCTGCATTACTTCGAGGTAGCGGCCCGTGCGGCGCAGGTCGTAGAGGCGGTAGGCGCCTTCGCCGGCGAACTCCCAGCGGCGCTCGTTCAGGATGGCTTCGGCCAGCTCGTCGTGCGAAAGCGTCGCGTCGAGGCCGGTGAGCGTGGCGCGGCTGCGGACGAGGTTGAGGAAGAAGACCGCCTTGTCCGGAGCTCCCAGTTCGTTGTAGGCCTCGGCCAGCATCAGGTAGGCGTCGGCCGAGCGGAGCAGGATGACGTTCGGGCCGGCCAGGTTCTGGTTCAGGGCGGCGACGTCGTAGCCTTTCAGGAAATGGGGCTTCGAGGAGCTGGTGATCTGGTAGGTCTGGCGGTAGCGCATGTCGTCGGTGTCGTACGACTTGAAGAGGTCGTACGAGGGCGTGTAGCTCTGGTAGCCGTTGGTCGCGCCTTCGATTTTCTCACCGCTCGCACCCTTCAGCTCCGAGGGAGCCACCTCGCGGTGCCACGTGTTGTTGTACTTGTCCTCGCTTTTGGCGCTGACCTCCCACAGGATCTCCTTCTTGCGCTCCTCGATCTCCTTGTAGCGCGTGTCGAAGATGTACTTGTACTGCGAGCAGAGCCCGTAATCCTCGTTTAGCTGCGTGCCGTCGGCGAAGAGTTTGAGCGTCTCGACGACGTTCATGTACTCTTTGCGGACGAGATACATCTGGGCCAGCAATGTCTTGGCGGCTGCCCGCGAGACGGTCAGCGGATAGCTTACGCCCGAGGCGACGGTGATGGACGAGGGCTTCTCCTCGACGATCGTCGCCACCCACTCCATGTCGGAGATGATGGTCGAGTAGACGGCGTCGACCGACGAACGTTCGGGACGGATGTTGTCCTCCTTGATCGAGTAGACGGGCACCGTCATCAGGGGCACGTCGCCCCACAGCTGGACGAGGTTGAAATAGGCCCATGAGCGGATGAATTTGGCCTCGGCGGTGATGTTCTCGCTGTTGGCGGGGCTCAGTTCGGGGCGTTTCTCCAGCTGGTCGATCAGGATGTTGCACTGCTCGACGACGGCGTAGAGCTTGCCCCAGATGTTTTTGACCAGCGAGTTGTTGACATTCAGCGTCAGGTAAGTGACGCCCTTGCGGTCGACGTTGGTCGACGAATAGTCGATGTTGTCGGTCATCGTGTCGGTGAGGTACATGTAATCCGTTCCGAAGACGGCGTTGCGTACTTGGTAGTATGCTCCGTAGAGGAACAGCATGGCTTCCTCCTCGTTGTTGAAGTAGTTGTCGAGGGGAATCTGCGTCTTCGACTCCTCGTCGAGAAAATCGCACGATCCCAGCACGAATGCGGAAAGCAGGATGAAAAGTATCTTTTTCATGATCGGGCGGTGGCTTTAGAAAGTGATGTTGACATTGAAAGTGAAAGTCCTGGATGCCGGATAGCTGCTTCGGTCGATGCCGAGTGTCGAGTTCGACGTTCCCACCGAACTGCTCATCTCGGGGTCGAAGCCGCGGTATTCGGTCCAGGTCCAGAGATTGGTGCCTTTGAGCGAGAGCATCAGGCGCTGCATGCCGATTTTCCGGGAGATCTTCTCCGGCACGGTGTAGGAGAGCGAAAGGGTTTTCAGACGCAGGTACGAACCGTCTTCGATCCAGCGGTCGATGACGTTCTGGGTGTAGAGGCGCGCCGTGGAGGGCGATTGCTGCGACGAGGGCAGCGGTTTGCTTCCGCCCGTCCAGCCCTGGTCGCCCGTGATCGGGTTCGCGGGACGCCATGCGCCCAGCCCGTCGGCATAGGCGTTGTTGTTGCCGGCCTGGTAGAGGTCGAGCTTGGTGACGTTCGTGTTGATGATCTTGCCTCCGAGGGCGTAGTTGAAGAAGACGGTCAGCGACCAGTTCTTATAGTTGAACGTGTTGGTGAAGCCTCCCATGACGTTCGGTAGGGCCTGGCCCAGCACGACCTTGTCCTGGTCGTTGATCACGCCGTCGCCGTTCTGGTCGATGTATTTGATCATGCCCGGACGGGTCTGGATATTGAGCGGGTCCTCGACCCAGACGGCGTCGTCGGCGTAGACTTCGTCCCAGCTCTTGTAGATCGAGGTCTCGTAGCCCTTGATGATGCCCAGCGGCTGTCCGATCTCCAGGAAGGTGATGTCCTGGTTCACGCCGTTGCCCATGTGGTAGAGCACGACGTGGTCGTTGCCTCCCAGATCGGTGATCGTACTTTTGTTCCAGCCGATGTTGAAGTCGGTGTTCCAGCTGAAATTGCGGTGCTGGATGTTGCGGGTGTGGATTTCGAACTCGACGCCTTTGTTGTCGATGTTGCCGACGTTGGCCGAAACCTGCGAGTAACCCGTCGTCTGCGGCAGACGGTAGTTGTAGAGCAGGTTGTAGGTCTTCTTATAGTAGGCGTCCACCGAGAAGCGGATGCGGTTCCGGAACAGCCCCACGTCCAGACCGCCGTTGTATTCGTGGGTGGTCTCCCACTGCAGGTTGGGGTTGCCGATCTGCGAGATGGTCGTACCGTTGTAGGCCTGGCCGTTGACCAGCACCTTGTTCGAGGA
The DNA here is from genome assembly GCA_949840605.1 of uncultured Alistipes sp. The sequence goes on along the minus strand of CATKXN010000041.1, from coordinate 5,873 downwards.
GAGCATCGTCGGCGACTTGTATTCGCCGATGCGGTCGTTGCCCGTCACGCCGACGCTGAAACGGGGTTTCAGCTCGGAGATCCATTTCACGTCTTTGAGCCACTTCTCCCTGGTCATTTTCCAGGAGATGGAGGCTGCGGGGAAATAGCCGTAGCGGCTGTCCTCGCCGAAGCGTGACGATCCGTCGGCGCGCAGCGAGAAGGTCGCCGTGAAACGCTCGTCGTAGGTGTAGATGGCGCGCGTGAAGAACGACAGGTGGTTGATCGCCTTGTAGCTCGACCCGGGAACGCCGATATAGGCGCCGGCCCCGAGATTGTTCCACATGAAATAGTCGGTGTCGAAACGCGTCACGTCGATGTCGAAGCCTTCCGACTCCTGGCGCTGCCAGCTCTGGCCGAGGGTCCACATCAAGAAGTGTTTCTTGCTGAACGTCCGGGAGAAGTTGATGAAGTTCTCGTTGCTCCACGTAATGCCCTGCGACGTTTCGCGCGTCGCCTTGTTGTTCTTGTCGATATGCGACTCGGTGCTGTAGATCGACCGCAGGACGTAGGCGTAGTCGTTGCTGTTGTTGTATTTGTAGCCGGCCGTGGAGTTGAAGGACCAGTATTTCCGTTTGTCGATGTCCCAGCGGAAGACGGCGTTGAGTTCGGCCGTCGTGCGTTTGTTCCACTGGTTCGAGTTCAGGGCCTTGGCGGCCTCGGTGTTGATGCTCTTGATTTCGCCGGTCTCCTCGTCTATATAGGTGCCGTCGCCGAGGTCCGTGCCGTTGATCGTGCTGGTGGGTTTCTGCATCAGCATGCGCAGCGTGGCGCCGGAGTCGCCGGAGCTGATCTTCTCGGTCTGCTGGCGGCTGAGCGAGGCTTTGACGTCGAGGTGCAGGCGCGGCGAGAGGTTCATGTTGAACTTGGTCGTAAAGCTCAGGCGCTCGTTGCTCGAGTGGCGCAGGATACCCTCTTCGCTGAGCCAGCCGCCCGAGATGTAATAGCGCATGTCTTTCGATCCGCCCTGCAGCGAAACCGTGTAATTGTGGCGCTGGGCGATGTCGCGCAGCAGGCGTTTCTGGTAATCGTTCGTGGTGAGCGTGTCGGGACGCAGCGTGTTGAAACTGTTCACGCCCCACATCATGCGCGAGAAGTTGTCGTACTCGGCATATTGCTCGCTGTTCATCATCTCGATCCGGTAGCGCGGGGTCGAAAGTCCGTATTCGGCGTTGACCGAAAGCCGGGGTTTGCCGACCTGACCGCTGCGCGTGGTGACCATCACCACGCCGTTGGCGCCGCGCGAACCGTAGATGGCCGTTGCGGCGGCGTCTTTCAGGATCTCGATGCCGGCCACGTCGTTGGGGTTGAGCAGCGACAGGGCGGTCTGGTCCGAGGGGATGTTGTCGATCACCACCAGCGGGCTGGTGCTGCCCGAGATGGACGTGCCGCCGCGGATGCGCATGGCCACCTCGCTGCCCGGCTCGCCCGACGCGGTGATGACCAGCACGCCCGTCGCGTTGCCCTGGAGCGCCTGCTCGATCGACGACACGGGGGTCTTGTTGATGTCCTTTTCGCTGATTACGGCGATCGAACTGGTGAGGTTGCTGCGCGGAACGTATCCGTAGCCGACGGCCACGACCTCCTCGATCTCGACGGCCGAAACCGAGAGTTTGGCGTCGATCTTCGTGCGCCCGTTCACCGGAACGACCTGGCGCGTGTAGTTGAGGTGCTGGAATATCAGCGAATCCTTGGCGGGGACGTTGGTCAGCATGAAATCGCCGTTGACGCCCGTCGTCGTACCTTTATAGGTGCTGGCGACGATGACCGATACGCCGATGACCGGCTCGCCCGATACGGCGTCGGTGACGATGCCCGAAACGGTAAGGCGCTGCTGTGCGTGGAGCGAAGTCGTCAGCAGGAGTGCTGCGAGCGTGGCCAGCACGGTCGCTGCCGGGCGCTTCAGTTTCGATACGAATAAAAAGTCAAAGTTTTTCATTCATCAGTTGGTTATTTTAGGTTAACGTTTGTTCGCATGAACGGTGATACAAAATTATCCGGGAGGGGTGGAACGGATGTTGAAAATTTTTTCGATTATGTTCGTTTTAGTCCGTTTTTGAATCAGCGTTTGTTGCCGGCGCTGCCGGAAGAATTTTCCAAAACGTTCTCGATCAGGTTGATGACCATCTGCACGGCGGCTTCGTCGTATTTGACGGGGCTGGGAACCGCTTCCGGCGTGCGTGCGGGGTCGAGCCGCCCGGCGGTGAGCAGTCCCGAGAGGAGCAGACACCCCTTGCCGTCGCCGAAGCCGATGCGCAGGACGGGGGTTCGCGTGAGGTTCTTGCCGGCCGCGGCCAGCGGTACGAGTTCCGAGGCGCTGCCCCGGGCCGAGTTGCGGTAACCGCTGCCGAGGTCGGTGACGCGGACCGGGGCTTTGGGGTTGACCGACAGGGCCAGGGCCGGGGCGTCTTCGACCAGGAATTCCGCTTTGCGGCGCAGTTCGCGGATCACCTCCTTGTTGTCGGGCCGGGCGTCGAAGGCGAAGAATCCGCAGAGTTCGTAGGCGTAGTAGTCTCCGCGTTCCATGCGGGCGACCTCGGCGCCGCGGCGGCTCCACTGGGCCGAGAAAGCCTCGCGGCTCAGTCCCTGCACGTCGAAATCCGCTGCGGGGACGATCAGCCCGCCCCGGAGCCCGTTCCAGAGGGCTGTGTGGCGGGGCGTGAGGCGGCGCCACAGCTCCGTGTGGACGGAGTCGGGATGCAGGTGGCTTTCGGGTTCGGCCGCCTCGGTGCAGGTGAGCGACAGCCCGCCGAAGAGGTCGTAGTGCGTCACTTTGGGGTCGGTCACGCGGGCAACGCCCTGCAGGGGCCCCAGCTGGCCGTCCTCGGCGGGGTAGCCCTGCCCGAGGTAGCGTTCGCCGATGTCGAGCATCACGACGCCTGCTCCGCGGGCGACGGCTTTTTCGATCGTCCGGCGGAAGTCGTCCAGCCGTTCCCAGCCGGCGCGACCCAATAATAGAAGGTCTGCCTTTGCGGGGTCGGAGACGGTGTGCAGCCCCAGCCGGTGCGCCAGGGCGAGCAGTTCGGTTTCGGCGGCCGGGATGTAAAGGCCGGCCCGGGCCACCGACGCCGGGACCTCCGCTTCGAGGACGCGGATGTCCCACTCCGAGACGACGGGGTATTTCACCTCCTCGACGGGATTGAGCAGCGTGGTGCGCAGGATGTAGTCGCCGCACGCGGCGGGCATTTCGATCCGGCACTCGGCGATCCGTTTGTCGTAGGGTTCGACGCGGCATTCGACGGTCTTGGCGAAGCTCCGCCGCGAATAGGCGTCGGTGATCTCCACGCGGGCCGTGAGGGTCGAACGGCGGTCGGTGTCGTTGAAGAAATGGAGCGGGAGCGCGACCTCCTGCCCGGGGGTGAAGTTGCAGTCCCAGATGTCCATGCTCACGGCCTGCGGAGACCAGAGCACCGTCAGGGCGTTCCAGACGTTCTTGGGCCGTCCGTCGCGCAGCGGGCCCGTGAACCAGTGGTTGCCGTCGGCGTAGCTGCTGGCGATGGTGAACGGGGCGACGCCCGCCGCACCGATCCGCCGCCAGTATTCGGCCACCTTGCCGCACGAGCGGTCGAGGTGGTGCAGCCGTTCGGCGGCGGTATGGCGGCGGCCCAGGAAGCGCATGTAGCTTTCGCGGATCGAGGGGTAGCCGCCCATCTCGCCGTCGCCGTCGAGGTAGTTGCCGCCGAATTCGTCGACCATGATCGCCTTGGGGAACTGCTCCGAGGAGTCGTAGTAGAGTCCGAGGTTCTCGAACAGGCTCCACCAATATTTATGGATGTGCATCACGTCGCGGTCTTCGAGGATCATGGGCGGATAGTCCGGGACGATCTCGTTCAGGGCGCTCCACGCGGTTTCGAGCTGTTCGCCCTCGGTTTCGTTGTAGGGGTGGCGGAGCAGGACCGACGGGTGGCGGGCCGCCAGGTCGAACCATTTGGGATACTGGTCCATCAGGCTTTCGCGCGAGGCGGGCATGCCGTGGAAGAAGTTCCATTCGTACTGCACGGCCAGTCCGTACCGGTCGCAGAGGTCCAGCAGACGCTCGGGCGGTACGCCGAGGTGGAAGCGCAGCAGGTTGGCGCCATGCTCTTTCAGCCGCCGGACGATGTTGTCGCGGAACCAGACGGTGTCGTAACCCACCTCGCGGCCCTCGGCGTCGCGCATCCAGCGGTGCCAGACGACCGTGCCGCCGCGGAGTTTGAGCGGTCGTCCGTTGAGGGTGAACTGTTTGCCGGCGACGGCCGCGCGGCACAGCCCCAGCGATTGCCGCCAGTCGGAGAGCGTCTCTCCGCGTTCGTCGAGCAGCTCCACGCGGAGGCCGTAGAGGGCGGGACGCTCGGGCGACCACTCCCGGAGCAGGCCCCGGTAGTCGAGGGCGATCTCGTTTTCGCCCGGCAGCGCCGTGCCCGTCCGGGTCAGGAGCTCTTTTGGCCCCTCCGTCACCGTGATGCGGGCCGATGCGGCGCTCCCGCCGCGGATGCGGTAGCGGAGCGTGACGTGTCCGGCTTCCGGATCGCAGTCGGTGAGCACGCGGTAGGTGCAGGCGTTGGTATAGAGGTGCAGTACGACGTCGTCCCAGAGCGACGAGGAGCAGTTGCTCCGCCATTGGTCCACCTTGGGGATGAACGACGCGTCGGCCGGCGGAACGTCGGCCAGCGAGGCGAGCGAGATTTCGAGCGTGATGCGGTTGCCGGGTTTCAGCGCTTTATGGCGCAGTTCGTGCAGCGAACGGATCATGCCGCCCTCCTGCGACGAAACCAGTTCGCCGTCGACGTAAACTTCGGGGCGGAAGCGGGCGCCTTTCAGCTCGAGAGCCGCGGTGTTCCAGCTTCCGGCCGGCAGCGTGACTTCGCGGCGGTACCAGAGCCGCCCCTCGGCGGGGCGCGCGGCGTCCGCCGGAACGCCCGGGACCGTCGTCGTTCCGGTATACTTGCGGTCGGTGCCGTATTCCCACGGGCCGTTCAGCCCGAGGTCGGCGTGGCGGGTCTGCGCCGGAGCCGCCGGCGAGCAGAGGAGGAGCAACAGCAGGAAGGATGCGTATTTTTTCATTCGGAAAACAGGTTGGAGTTTGGGAACAAAAGTAGGGAGAAGCCTCTGCGCGGATGTTCGGATATTTCCGGAAAAGGTCGGATATTTTCCGGATATGCCCTCCGGGTGTTTGCCGGGATTCAAAAAAGCACTATCTTTACCTTTGAAATGAAACCGATGACGCGTCTGTTTTTCCGTATTCTTCTGATTCTTTCGTGTTTGGCCTCCGGGAGCGTTCCGGCGCGGGCCGAACGGGTCATCGTGCCCGTGGAGGGAGGACCCGTCGGGAACTCGGTCACGGCGCTGCTGCAGGACGACGACGGGTTTATGTGGGTGGGTACCATCTCGGGCCTGATGCGTTACGACATGTATTCCTACCGTTATTTCGGCGACAGCGACGGACTGCCCGTTTCACGGACGATGATCCGCTGTCTGACCCGCGACGACGCGGGCAATGTCTGGGTCGGTACGGAGAACGGGGCCGCCGTCTACGATCCCGTGCGGGAGCGCTTCCGGCGCATCGGGGGCCGCATCGCCGCCGTTCCGGTGAAGACCGTCACCCGGACATCGCGGGGAACGATGCTGCTCACCGTGGGTGAGGGCGTCGCCGTGGTCGATCCCTCGTCGCTCGAATACCGCTTCATTGCAGGCAGTAACCTGAACAATATCCTTGCGGTCACGACCGACACCGCCGGCAACATCTGGAGCTGGAGCCACGGGCAGTTGTCGCGTTTCGATTTCTCGGACGATCCGATGTCGCCCCGCATCGACAGCTGGCCTTTCGCCTACGACGTGCGGGCTATGGCGGTGGAC
>CATKXN010000040.1 GCA_949840605.1 uncultured Alistipes sp. | reverse complement strand
ACCCGGAGGGATACATCGTCTTCTGACAAACGCATGAAACAACGACTTGCCATACTGGGTTCGACCGGTTCGATCGGCGTGCAGACGCTCGACATCGTCCGCGAAAACCCCGACCGGTTCGAGGCCCGCATCCTCACGGCCCGCCGGAACTGGGAAAAACTCGCGCAGCAGGCCCGGGAATTCGACGCCGACACGGTGGTGATCGCCGACAAGAGCCTTTACGCCCCCCTGAGCGAAGCGCTTGCGGATACCGACACGAAGGTTTACGCCGGGGACGAAGCCGTGGCGCAGGTCGCCGCGGGCGGAGACACCGAAGTGGTGGTCAACGCCCTGGTGGGCTATGCGGGGCTGGCGCCCACGGTGGCCGCCCTCGAAGCGGGCAAGAAGCTCGCGCTGGCCAACAAGGAGTCGCTCGTGGTGGGCGGCGCCCGCGTGATGCCGCTGGCGCGCGAACGGAAAGCCCCGGTGATCCCGATCGACTCGGAGCATTCGGCCATCTTCCAGTGCCTCGCGGGCGAACGCGCCCCGGTCCGGAGGCTGATCGTCACGTGCAGCGGCGGCGCGTTCCGCGACCTTGCGGCCGAAGAGCTGGCGAACGTCACGGTGGAACAGGCGCTGCGCCATCCCCAGTGGAACATGGGCGCGAAGATCACGATCGATTCGTCGACGCTCGTCAACAAGGGATTCGAGGTGATCGAGGCCCACTGGCTGTTCGGCACCCCTGCCGAGCGGATTTCGGTGCTGCTCCATCCCCAGTCGATCGTGCATTCGATGGTCGAGTTCGAGGACGGGGCGATCAAGGCCCAGCTGGGGACGCCCGACATGCGCATGCCGATCAGCTACGCGCTGATGTTCCCCGACCGGGCGCACCGTCCGGGCGAACGGTTCGACTTCCTGAACCATCCGCAGCTGACCTTCGCCGAGGTGGACCGCGCGAAATACCCGGCGCTGGAGATCGCCTACGACTGCCTGCGGCGCGGCGGCACGGCGGCCTGCACGATGAACGGGGCGAATGAAGTGGCGGTGGCCGCATTCCTCGCCCGCAGGTGCGCGTGGCTCGACATCGTGCGCGCCATCCGTCACGCGCTGGAACACGCGGCGTTCGCGGCCTCGCCCACCCTGGCCGATTACGCCGAAGCAAACGCCGAAGCGCGTGCGCTGGCGGCGGAATTTCTGAAACTGTAACCTCTTTCCGATAATGGATATTTTAACCAAGATCATTCAGTTCTTCCTCTGTTTCACCATCCTCGTGGGCATTCACGAGCTGGGACACTACATCATGGCGCGGGTCTTCAAAATCCGCGTCGACAAGTTCTACATCTTCTTCGACCTGGGATTCTCGCTCTTCAAATTCCGGCGCGGACACACCGAATACGGACTGGGCTGGCTGCCGCTGGGCGGCTACTGCAAGATCGCCGGCATGATCGACGAGTCGATGGACAAGGAGTATCAGAAACAACCTCCGCAGCCCTGGGAGTTCCGGTCGAAACCCGCCTGGCAGCGCTTTCTGGTGATGATCGCCGGCGTGGTGATGAACGTCGTGCTGGCCGTCGCCATCTACATCGGCGTCTGCTATACGTGGGGCGAAAGCTATTTCTCGAACGAGGACGCCGTATGGGGCTACAACTTCAACGAGGCGGGCCACAGTCTCGGATTCCGCGACGGGGACCGGCTGGTGAGCATCGACGGCGAGGCGGTGGAGAACCCGATGGCGTTCCTCAACTCGCTGCTGATCACCGAGAGCGACCGCCGCGTGGTCGTGGAGCGCGACGGAGAGCCGATCGAACTGACGCTCCCGCTCGCCGAGCTGATCGCCATGCGGCAGAACAAAGGGTACGAAAAACTCCTCGTCCAGCGCATGCCCTTCCTGATCGACAGCGTCGTGGCGCCGACCGCCGCCCGGCTGCGGAAAGGCGACGAGATCGTCGCCATCGAGAGCCGGCGCACGGCGGACCGTTACGAAAAGATGGATTACCGCGACTACAAGTCCTATCTGCAGCTCCATGCCGGCGACACGGTGCTGCTGACCGTCCTGCGCGACGGCGGGACGCTGGAACTGCCCGTTCCCGTCTCCGCCGAGGGAACGATCGGCGTGATGGCGCTCAACCCCTACACGCTCCGCACGCAGACGTACACCTTCTGGGAGTCGATCCCGGCAGGTTTCCGCCGGGCCGGCGACATGATCTCCTCCTACTGGGAGCAGCTGAAGATGATCGTACAGCCCAAGACCAGGATGTACAAGGAGCTGGGCGGATTCATCGCCATCGGCAGCATCTTCCCCTCGTCGTGGGACTGGCAGGATTTCTGGCTGAAGACCGCCTTCCTGTCGATCATCCTCGCCGTGATGAACATCCTGCCGATCCCGGGATTGGACGGCGGACACGCGATATTCACCTTCTGGGAGATGGTGACGGGCCGCAAGGTGAGCGACAAGGTGCTGGAAGGGGCGCAGTACGTCGGACTGATCATCATCCTGTTCCTGCTGTTGTACGCCAACGGAAACGACATTTACCGGTTCTTCATCAAATAGCGTCGGGGACGCCGAACAGTTAAAACGGCCCGGATCAGCAGATTCGGGCCGTTTCTGCGTATCGGCGCGGTCCGAAAACCGGAGCGTTTTGCAATTTTTTTTGTAATTTATCCAAAAAGCGAGTATATTTGACCGCAAGAGGAAGCTGCGCCCGCAGCAAAGGTTAGTTTAACGAGAGCAGAAGAAATCATGGATAAGGACGGAACATACGACGGCCCGGAGGCCTCTGTATTCCGCCTTTCGGAGGGGGGGGGAAATATCCCCGAATTCTTCCGGAACTACTACCCCATGTTCGTCTCGTTCGCCCGCAATTTCGTCCAGAGCCGCGACGTGTGCGAGGACCTCGTGCAGGAGGCTTTCGTATCCCTGCTCGAACAGGGCTGCACGTTCGACAACGAATACCTGGCCAAGGGATTCCTATACAAAACCCTGCGCAACAAATGCCTCAACTACCTGCGCCACGAGCAGATACGCAGCCGCTACGCCGAAATGCAGACGGCGCACTACAAACGTGAATGCAGCGAGAAAAAGAGCGATGAGTTCTTTATCGACGCCATCATGCGCGAAGAGTCGTCGCTGATCATTTCGCAGGCAATCGAGGGACTTCCGGAAATGGGCCGTCAGGTGCTCAACATGTCCGTCGAAGGGCTCTCCAACCAGGAGATCGCCGACGTGCTCGGCATATCGATCAACACGGTGCGCACGCACAAGTCCCGCGCCTACAAAGTCCTGCGGATCGTACTTTCCAACCAATTGATGCTCTTTTGAACTGCTGAAATCCACCTCCGAAGTTACGATTTTACACACTCCTAACCGATGCAGGAATAAGTTTTTACATTTTTTTTGCATCGCGTGTCATCCGTTCCCGCTTCCGAAGTGTTATATTAATAGTGTTAGTAGGGAATATCATATCATTCATCAAGACAGGCGTGCTGCTGGGACGTTTTTTCGTATCGAAAACCTCCCCGCACGAGCGCGAACAGCTTAAACTGCGTCTCCAGGAGTTGAAAGGCGATGAGAAAGCCCGTATCGTCGGGAAGATACTCGACGCCGAGGAGCTGGAACGTCGCAGGGCGTTCCGCGCCGAATGCGACGTGGAACAGGCCTGGAAGCAGGTACAGCGCCGGATGGAGGTGCGCAGAAACCGACGGCGCCTAAAACGCTATTCGCTGATGCTGCAAAGCGCCGCGAGCCTTGCGGCGGCGGTGCTGATCGCCTGCGGCGTCATCTACTACACGCACATCGGACGCCAGAAACGGGTCATGGCGCAGATCGCGCAGATCAGACCCGAAAGACAGCACGCGATACTCTATTTCGCCGATGGAAAGGGCATCGACCTCGGGCTGCGGGATTCGCTGGCGGTCCGGACCGAAACGGGCGTCGATGTGGAGCTCACCGGTGAGAACAGCCTCGCCTACAAGTCCCGGGAAACCCGACAGGAGCCGCCAGAAGAACTTCCCGAAGAGTACAACACACTGGTCACACCCCGCGGCAGCGAATACAGCCTCACGCTGGCCGACGGCACGCGGGTATGGCTGAACGCCGCCTCGCGCCTGCGGTTCTTCACCTCGGACCGGGGCCGGGAGCGACGCGTATGGCTCGAGGGCGAAGCCTATTTCGAGGTGGCGCATGACGCCCGGCGCCCCTTTATCGTCGAATCGGGCGGCCAGTGCATCCGGGTGCTGGGAACGCGCTTCAACATCAACTCCTACGAGGGCGACCGCTCCGTCTACACCACGCTGGTGGAGGGTTCGGTGGCCATAGCCCCGCTCTCGGGCGGCGGCGCCGTGACGCTCGAACCCGGACAGCAGGCCGAATACAGCCGCCGAAACGGCGGCGCGATAGCCGTAAGGGCGGTCGACGCATCGCTGGCGACGGCCTGGATGAACGGAACCTTCCTCTTCGAACACGCCTCCGTCACCGAGATCATGGAGAGCCTTTCGCGCTGGTACGACTTCGAATTCGAGGTCTCGCCCCTGCACGGCGGACTCCGTTTCAGCGGTCAGTTCCCGCGGTGCGAGAACCTCGACAGGATACTCTCCATCCTTGCGTCGACCGGAACAGGAATGCAGATAGATTACGACGGAACGAAGATCACGCTGAGATAAAATACCCATTAAACCCCACGAATTATGACGAAACCTTTACAAACAAACGAACGGAAACTTCCGGGAGAGATTTCCGCGGTGCGCCTGCTGCGCCCGCTGGCATTCCCGGCAGTCGTTTCGGTCATGCTATCCATGAGCCCATCCCCGGTGTTTGGACAAGGTAACACCCCCGGACACGAAGAGTTCGTCCGCGACAACTGCCGGACGGAGTCCGCTGCCGGGGCATCCTATTCCGGCGAAGAGCTGCTCAGGCTCCACCCCACCGACCTCATGAGGGCCCTGCAACTGATCGATCCGTCGATCTGCGGCACCGACCCCGGCGAACGATCCGGTTCCGATCCCAATGCGGTTCCCGCCGCGATGAGCCTCCAAGGCGTAAAGTCTTTCGCCTGGGGGCTGAGTTCCGCCGACGCCCGGCCGTTGGTCGTCGTCGACGGACACAGCGAGTCGTTCGACCGGCTGAAAGATTTCGACATCCGGCGCATCGAAACCGTCACGCTGCTCAAAAACGCCGCGGCAACGGCCCTGTACGGCGTGCGCGCCGGGCAGGGAGCGATCGTCATCACAACGAAAATACCGGAGCCCCATCCCCTGCGGCTGACCTATGATTTCGACGGCACGTTCCAGCGCGCCGGCATGCGCGCATTCGACCTGATGGACGCCGGGCAGAAGCTCGACTGGGAGAAGCGCATGGGCGCCTACGAGGGCAACGACGCACTCTACCGACAGCGCATGGCGGACGTAAAGGCCAACGGTTCGACCGACTGGCTGGAAATACCCCTCCGAACTTCTTTCTCGCACCGGCACCGCATCACGGTCGACGGCGGCGACAGCAGCCTGCGCTACCGCGGAGTGCTCTACATGAACCCCGTGAAGGGCGTGATGAAGGGCTCGAAGCGCACAATGTACGGCGCATCGGCCTTTATCGGCTACACGACGCGCAGACTGGAGATTTCGAACGAGCTGAGCGTGGACATGGCCGACGCCTCGGAATCGACCTACGGCCCGATGTCCGAATGGGCGCGGATGAATCCCTACTATGCACCGGCCGACGAGCGCGGCGTTCCCTACGACATACCGGGCGAAGGGAGTTTCAGCGAGCAGTGGTCGCCGCTCTACGAAACCTCGCTCAACAGTTTCGCCGAGAACAGGATCGCGCGGGTGAACAACAACCTCACCCTGCGGTGGAAGATCGACGGGCATTTCAGCGTGGCAGGCCAGTTCAACCTCACGCACGATTACGACAAGCGTTCGGAGTTCACCTCCCCGCAGTCGCTCGTCTACAAGGATTACGGCATCGACGAAATCGACCAGAAAGGCAGCTACCGCATACTCCGCAACCGGTTGGAAAGCTACCAGGAGAGGGTGTGGGCCGACTACCGCCTCGAACGCGTACGCCATACGCTGCGCGCCACGCTCGGCATGGAGGTCTACTCGGCGACAATGACCGACGACGCGTTCCGCGGCGTGGGCATGTCGAGCGACCACATGGACTACATCTCCTTCGCACAGCGTTACGCGGCGGAGCGTCCCGAAGGCACCAAGACCTGCGAACGCGTGCTGAGCGGTTACGGCGCAGTGTCGTGGAGCCTGGACCGGACACTGTTCGTCGATCTCTCGGGCCGCGTGGACAAATCGTCGGCGCTCGCCCCCGACAAGCGCACGGCGGGTTCCTACTCCCTGACGGCGGCTTACGACCTGAAGAAAGCCCTATTGGACGACTCAGGACTGATCGGGCGGCTGATGCTGACGGCCGGGTACGGCAGCACGGCGGGCTACCAGTTCGACTACGCGTTCGCCAATCCGCTCTACGGCTACGACATCGACAACCCCTACCTCAACGGCATGGGTCCGCACAGAATCCCCGGTTTCGATTACAATAAAGGGCTCGTGACGTTCTACAACATGAACGTCTACAACCCGGCGCTGAAATGGAAGGCGACGCGCAACGTCAATATCGGCGTCAGCAGCCGCATCAGCACGGTGGACATCGCTGTCAGCTATTATAATTCGCTGTCGAAAAACCTGCTGACGCTCGAGGAACAGAACGCCGCCTTTGGTTCGGGCTACCGCTATGCGAACAGCGGTGCGATCCGCAACTCGGAGCTGGAATTCTCAGTGGCGGCCGGCGTCCTGCGCGACCGCAGCGACATCGGCCTGACGCTCTTCGCCAAAGGCGTCGTCAACCGGAGCCGGATCACCGAACTGCCCGACTATTCGGCCGCAGCGTTCAACACGGCCAATTTCGAGAACGGTTGCCATGACGGCATGTCCGAGGGCGATGCCGCCGACGGCATCTACGCCCTGCGTTCGGCAGGCATCGACCCGGCGACCGGAAAAGAGCAGTTCTACCTGCGCGACGGCTCCAAATCGTTCACCCCGGCCGCCGCAGACATGGAGTACCAGGGAAGCGCGACCCCGAAGCTGCGCGGTACGTTCGGAGCGACGGCCGTCTACCGCAGCTTCGACATCGCGGCGGTCTTCTCCTACTCGCTGGGCGGCAAGTTCTACGACCTCTACACCCAGCAGGCGGTAGACCTGGCCGGATATGCGGACAACGTCCCGACGGCCGCTGCGGGCAAATGGAGCCCCTCGAACCGGAACGCCGTCTACCAGGGCATCGACCATTCGGGCGGCTACGCCTCGTCGCGGTTCGTATCGAATCGCAGCACGCTCTCGCTCGCGTCGCTGCGCATCGGATACGCATTTCCGAAAAGGATCGCTTCAGCGATGCGCATGCAGGCGCTGAAGGTGAGCCTCACGTGCGACGACCTCTGGTACACCTCGTCGGTGAAGAGCCCCCGCAGTCTCTGCTATCCCTATGCATCGAGCTTCATCCTCTCGCTTCAGGCAACCTTTTAATCACGCGAACACATGAAAAAAATCATATACACCGCACTCCTGCTCCTCGTCACCGTGTCGTGCGACAAGTGGTTCGACGCCGAACCGCAGGGGAAAGGACAGTCCGGCGCCCAGGTCTTCGACAACGAAGCCTCTTTCCGCGACTACTTGAACGGCATCTACACCGGACTCCGCTCCGCGGATCTCTACGGATCGAACCTCACGCTGGGAGGCGTGGAATTCCTCGCCCAGAGTTTCGTTCCCGACGCCGGAACCGAGGCGTGGACCAGGCTGGATTTCGACAGCGACATGGCTCTGGAAATCTCCCGGAAAGCATACGCCAAGCTCTATGCCGCCGTCTACCAGTGCAACGACATCCTCAGGCTCTTCGCCGAAAAGCGGGACGTGGACTTCATCGCCGGATCGCGCGAAATGATGATCGCCGAGGCCCGGGGCCTGCGGGCGTTCCTGCATCTCGAACTCCTGCGGCTTTACAGCCCCGCCTACACGGTGGACAACGCCGCGTCGAACATCCTCTGGGTGGAGGGCACGCAGCCCCAAGGCGTGCGGATGACCACGGCACAACTGACCGACAAAATCGTCGCGGAACTGGATGCCGCAGCCGCCGAACTCGCCGAATACGACCCCGTCGTAACCGGCGTGGGCTACGACGAAATGTCGCTGCAGGGTGCTTCGCCTATCGACCGCGTCTGGAAACTCAACTACTACGGCTGTCTGGCCGCCGAGGCCCGCGCGCTGATGAGCCGCGGCACGGCGGAGGATTTCGGCAGGGCGTACGGACTGCTGGCGAAAATCATCGACGAAGGCGGGTACGCTTTCGTGCGGACCGTTTCGGGAACCGACTACGAATTCTCGGCGGAGTTCGTCTTCGCGCTGCCCTCGCCAGAAAAGGGATTCTGCACCCTTTCGGAAACGCTCTTCACCCCCGCCCCCGACGGCCGGGGCGTGACCCTCTCGACCCAACTCGACATCGACGACCTGCACGCCGACGACCGTCGCCGCAACTGGTTCGACGCCGACAACACGATGCGCACGAAGTTCGCCCCGACGAGCAAGATCGACAATTGGAAGACCGCACCGGCCATCCCGATGATCAGGATCGGCGAGGTTTACCTCATGGCCGCGGAGGCCGCCGCCAAATCGAACCGGCTGCCGGCTGGAATCGGACGGTTCAACGACTTCATGACCCAGCGCAACAGCGAATCGATGAAGCTGCCCGACACGGCCACGCAGGCACAACTGATGGAGTCCGTGGACAAACAGTACCGGTACGAATTCCTGGGCGAAGGCGTGCGCTACCACTTCTGCAAGCGTCTCAACCGGACGATAACGGCCTACGACGGATCGCTGATAACCGAGGTCGGCAAAAAGGCATTCCCCATTGTCAAATAACCTAAGATCAAGCAGATGAACAACATCACAAAACATACCGCCCCGGCACTCCGCAACGCACGGCCTTCCCGGCTGCTGCGGATGTACCTGCTGCTGGCCCTGCTGGCTTGCATCCCCGCAGAAGCACTCCGTGCGCAGGAGGCCAAAGTCACGTTCCAGTTACGGGAAAAACCGCTCTCGACCCTGCTGGCCGAAATCCAGAAGCTGACCGGATACAAAATATTTTACAGCGACAACAACGTCGACGTCTCGCGCAAAGTGAACGTTTCGGCACGGCAGGTGCCCGTGAACAAGGTGCTCGAAAGCATCCTCCCCAAACTGGGCCTCACCTATCGGTTCATCGACCGCACCATCGTGCTGTCGCAGGACCCCAAGGCCGCAGCGGCGCAGGGGACCTCGGTAATGGCCAGGGCCGTCCCGGTGCGCACGGTATCGGGCGTGGTCCGGGACGAGGCTG
This sequence comes from uncultured Alistipes sp., assembly GCA_949840605.1. The sequence goes on along the minus strand of CATKXN010000040.1, from coordinate 11,825 downwards.
GAAAGCCGATGGTCGGCGTATCGGTCGTCTCGGTCAAGGACCGGCAGCGCGGAACCTCGACGGCCGCAGACGGAACATTCTCGTTCCGCGTACCGGCCGATGAAACGCAGATCTCCTTCTCGATGATCGGCATGAAGACCCAGACGCTGCCCGTCGGCGACGGGACGCTCGAAGTCAGCATGAAACCCGACGTCATCGAGTCCGAGGCGCTCGTGATCACGGGTTTTGTTCCCAAAGCCAAAAACAGTTTCACGGGTACGGCGACGCAGGTGAAGGGCGCCGACCTGGTGAATGTCAACCCGACCAACATGCTGCAGGCGCTGCAGGTGTACGATCCTTCGTTCGTGATCTCGGACATCACCGGCGAATTCGGATCGAACCCCAACTACATCCCCGACCGCATCGAGATCCGCGGAGCCAACAGCATGCCCGACATCTCGGAGAACACGCTCCAGACCTACACCACGCTGCCGATCTTCATCCTCGACGGATTTCAGGTGAACGTCGAGAAGGTTTACAACCTCGACATCAACCGCGTCGAAACCGTCACCATCCTCAAGGACGCTGCGGCTTCGTCGATCTACGGCTCGCGCGCCGCAAACGGCGTGGTCGTCATCACGACCAAGATGCCCCAGAAGGGCAGCATCCAGATCTCCTACACGCTCAACACCAGCGTCGAAACCCCCGACCTTTCGTCGTACAACCTGATGAATTCGAAGGAACTGGTGCAGTACTACGAAAAGATGGACCTCTTCACGAAGGGTTCGTCCACCAGCGGCAGCGTAGACCCCGAGCGACGCAACCTGCTGACGATGCTCAGGATGGAGGCGGCTAACGGCGTGGACACCTACTGGCTCGCACAGCCGCTGCGCACCTCGTTCAAGCACGTCCACTCGCTGATGCTCGAAGGCGGAACGGACGTCGGCAGACCGGGTACGGACCGCACGCTGCGCTACCAGATCAACCTCAGCGGCAATTTCTCGGACGGCGTGATGATCGGGTCGCTGCGCAACAACTACGGCGGCGGCGCGAAACTGATCTACGACACCCGCAAGCTGCAGCTGACCAGCGATCTGCAGGTGGGATTCACCGACACGAAGGATTCGCCCTACGGCGACTTCTCGACCTACACCCAGCTGCTGCCGATCTTCCGTATCAAGGACAGCAACGGGAACTATTTGCCGTCGCTGTCGGCCAGCAACATCCCGCTCTACGAGAACTTCCCCTGGACCGACATCGGCCCGGACGTGCTCGGCAGCCAGATCAACCCGCTTTACGAAGCCGACAACCTGAACAATTTCTCGCGCGGCAACAGCCTGAGCCTGTCTTACCGGCTGGGCGCCAACTGGGAGATCGTCAGGGACCTGCGCCTGCGGGGCGAATTCACCTACGACCGGCTGGAAAACATGACGGAGAAATACGTCTCGCCATTCAGTTCGGCGATCACCGACGGCCTCCAAAACAACTCCGTCGAACAACTCTACCGCCGCGGGAGCTATGACAAAAAGAGCTCGACCACCACGAACTACTACGGCAAGGTAACGCTCGCCTACCAGAAGAGTCTCGGACGCCACACCGTGCAGGCCGTGCTCGGCGGCGAAATCAAGGAGGACAACGCCGAAAGCGACAGCTATTCGGTGACGGGATTCCTCAACAACTCGCAAACCTACCCTTCGGACGGCGCACAGTATCCCCTTTCAGGACGCCCCACCGGTTCGAGCAGCATCGTCCGCATGGCGGGCGCCTTCGCAACGGTCAACTACTCGTTCGACAACCGGTACATGGTCGACGGAAGCTACCGCGTCGACGGCTCGTCGAACTTCGCCAGCAAGCAGCGCGTATCGTCGTTCTGGGCCGTGGGCGTGCGGTGGAACCTCATGAACGAGAAATTCATGAACCGCAAGATCTTCGACAACCTCGCCCTGAAAGCCAACATCGGCACCACCGGCAACTCGAACTTCGTACTCAGCCAGATCCTCAACATGTACAAGTACCTGACGATGTACGACGGAATCACGGGTGCCGAGCTCATGTCGCTGGCCAATCCCGACCTCAAATGGCAGACGACGCTCAAACGCAACATCGGCGTCGAGCTGGGATTCCTCCGGAACCGCATCAACCTGGAGTTCAACTACTATTCGAACACCACGGACAACAACATCACCCGGGTCGACATCCTGCCCTCGACGGGATTCTCGTCGTACACGGCCAACCAGGGCGACGTCAGCAACAAGGGCTTCGACTTCAACCTCTCGGTAACGCCCGTCCGCACCAAAAACTGGCAGCTGAACCTCTTCGTGAACGGACAGCACAACCGCAACAAACTGACGAACCTTTCGGAGGCTCTCAAGGACTACAACAAGCAGATCATGGAGCAGCAGACGACGGCCAGCAAGACCAAGATCGAAAACGTCTTCCTGTTCGAGGAGGGCAAGTCGCTTACGGCGATCTACGCCGTGCCGTCGGCCGGCATCGACCCCGGAACGGGTCAGGAGATATTCATCGCCAGGGACGGCAAGCGCACCTTCTCGTGGAATTCGGCGGATCAGGTGGTCGTGGGCGACACGGAACCCGACCTTCGGGGTTATTTCGGCGTGAACCTCAGCTATAAGCGCTGGTCGCTGAACACCAGCTTCGAATACTCGTTCGGCGGCGAAATGTACAACCAGACGCTCGTGGACCGCATCGAGAACACCTCGATGAACAACTCGTCCAACCGGGTGGCCTACAACATGGACCGCCGGGCCCTCTACGACCGCTGGTCGGAGCCCGGGCAGAGCGCCAAGTACCGCGGCATCAACGTCTCGGGAAAGACCTATGCCAGCTCGCGCTTCGTGCAGAAGAACAACTACCTGCGGATGAATTCGATACGCATCATGTACAACCTCAACAGCCCCGGCAGGAGGCTGCTGGGCATGTCGATGCTCCGTATCGCGCTTTCTGCCAACGACCTGTTCTACTCCTCCACGATCCGACAGGAGCGCGGACTCTCGTATCCTTTCGCACGCACGTTCACGCTCAGTCTTCAGGCTAACTTCTAAATTCGGAACCCTATGAAAACAAGACATATCGCAACCCTGCTGCTGCTGGCCGCCGGCACCGTATCGTGCAAAGACTGGCTCGACGTATATCCCCGTTCGGAAATCACCTCGAACAAGGTCTTCGAGAACGAGGACGGCTTCTACTCCGCGCTCGCAGGCCTCTATATCAAGATGGCCGACGACAAGCTCTACGGATTCGACCTCACGTGCGGATACCTCGACATGATGGGCGGAGCCGTGTACATGGGCAGCCAGGGCATGCTCACCTACCACGCAAACACTTTCTACAACGATCCGACCTATGCCAGCGCTGTGGCCGCACTGCAATTCCCGGCGTTCAATTACACGCGCGGAGGAATCCGCACGGAGAAGACCGACGCCACGCTGGAGACGATCTGGACGAAGATGTACAACACCATCACCAATGCCAACCTGCTGCTCGACGAACTCGGGAAAGCCGACGGCGGCATGTTCGAAAACGGCGTCAAGGAGCTGCTGACGGGCGAAGCGCTGGCCGTGAGGGCTTATCTGCACCTCGACCTCGTGCGGCTGTTCCAGCCGCCCTACCTCTCGGAGCAGGGCAGGACGGCCAAACGCATCCCCTACATGGAATCGCTCGACGCCCTGAAATTCATCCCCTCGTCGACCACCGACGAAATTCTGGACAAGGTGGACGCCGATCTGGCCCATGCCGCCGAAATCATGAAGGAGAACGACCCCGTCAGTTCGACCAAGCGTTACCATACGCTGATGTTCACAACCGACCGCCAGTACAAACTGAACTACTATGCCGTGAAACTGCTTCAGGCCCGGTCGTTCCTCTACCGCGGCAAGGACAAGGAGGCCTATGCCGCCGCCAAGGAGGTCATCGACAATGCCGCCGGAGCCAATATCCACTTCATCACCGAGGCCGAACGCAACCGCGTCGACAGTTACGGAACCCCCGTAGACCGCAGCTGCCCGATGGAAAACCTCTTCGCCGTACTCTCTGACGATCTGGACGAGAACATGCGCGACGTACTCAGCATGACCGGCAAAAGACTCGGTATGTTCGGCCGCTTCATGTCGAACAAATGGCTGAGCGCAACCTCCAACCTGACACCGGAATCCTTCTTTTCCGCAGGGAGCGACATCCGCATCAATCTTTGGAAACGCTCCTCTTCGCCTGCAGGCATGGTGGGCAAATACATCCGCGAGTCGAGTGCGGCAGAAGATGTGGCGCTCTATCCGAAGCAGGCCGTGACGCTGCTCAAGCTGGGCGAAGCCTACCTGATCGCCGCCGAAGCAGCCATTACGGCCGTCAACCCGGGCGAAGGCCTGAGCATCCTCCGGCAACTCCAGACCGCACGGCAGGGCGGCATATACGACAAGACCGACGGACTGAAAGAGGAGATCCTGCTGGAATACCGCCGTGAAACGCTCGGCGAGGGGCAGCTCTTCTACGCCTACAAACGGCGAAACGAGCCGCGTCTGACCACGCTGTTCCAGACGCCGGACATGACCTACTACTTCACGATGGACGACAACAAGTACACGCCCGACATTCCCGACAAGGAGTACAACGCGGGCCGAACCTATTAAGCGATGAAAACCATGAAAAAATACATCCTATCCGTTCTGACGATCGCCCTCAGCTTCACGGCCTGCAGCAAAGAGGACATTATGATTTATAACCCGGATCGCCCCGCGCTGAATTTCGTCAAATCCTACTTCACGCCCGAACTGAATCTGAGCGGCAACGAGCTCGATACGCTGAAACTCGTCGCGGTGTTCTACGCCGGACAGGAGCGGGCCGATTTCAAACTCCCGATACGGCTCTCCGGTCCCATCGCGGATCACGACCGGCCCTATTCGATACGCGTATCGACCGAAAAAAGTTACGGCGGCCTGGTGGAGGGCGTACATTTCACACTTCCGGAAAAGCAGATTCTCCATGCGGGGCAGTATGCCGATTCGGCCGTGGTCCATGCGAACATCGCCAAACTCCGAGCCGACAAGGCTTCGGGGACGCTGGTCTTCGAGCTCGTCCCGGGAGCAGATTTCGCCGTCGGACTGGACAACTACCAGAGCATCGGCCTGGAAGTATCCGGCGAAGGATTCACCACACAGCCGGACTTCTGGAACAAAAATCACCTGGACGACTACGGCGGAACCTACTCTTCCGTCAAAGCCGAAAAATACGTCGAGCTGAACGGAGTGACCTCCGACAGCTGGCACACAGATAACAAGGCCCTGCTCTATGCCTACGGCAAGCGCACCTACGAATGGTTCCGCGACAATCCCACCTACGACGGCGGGAAGCTAGTGGAATTCAAGGGAACGATCAATTACGAATAAAGACGAACGACCATGAAAATATTCGGATATCTGACGGTTATTCTGACGGCTGCCCTCGCGGCGACGGGCTGCTATGAAGACAAGGGAAGTTACTTCACCGGCTCGTGGAGCGCTATCGCTGCGGTGGAGGGCATGAACGTGCCCGGCACCGAATCGAAAGTCAACATCGAACTGGTCGAGGATGAAACGCTGCGCATAAACCCCGCGGTCCGGTTCAACCCGGGTGCGGACGCATCGCAGTTCACCTACGACTGGATCATGGGCGGCGACACCATCTCCTCGAGCCTGAAGCTCGACTGGACGGTGACCCGTACCGAAAAGATGGAGTTCAACGGCCAGGGACGGGCCCCGTTCTGGCTGGCCATCAACAACACGGAAACGGGTGAAACCTGGCGCTATTACCTGCTGAACGAAAGCAACGACATCCTGATGGTAACGATCTCCCAGACGATTACGCCGAAGATCGGAGTCTTCGTCTACGAAAAGGAGGACGGAACCGTCGAATGGGGGTCGGTGAAGGGTTTCAATGCGGCGACGCCGGAAGCGTTCACGACCCTCTACACCGATCTGTTCACGCGCTACAATACGACGCGCACGCTGGAAGGTTCCGTAGCCGGAGCCACCTTCAACGATAAACAGCTCTCCGTATACACCGACCACGCCCCGGATTACGGCGCCATGGTGCAGACGTCGGAATCAGGCGACTATCCGCTGGGGATCTACATGCATTCGATCGCCGACGAGGTGTTCCTGGGAGCCCCCGAAGGAAAGATCGCGGATCAGACCTTTTACAAGGGATTCATGCAGGAGGTGCTGGTTGGCAGTTCGCTCTTCGTTGCGCCGAGCAGCGTGGACTATCAGGTGATCCTGCCCGGCGCCGAGCCCACTCAGAAAGACGTAGCGCAGATCATGGGAGCCAAACCCTATACGAACCAGATGTATTTCTCGGTACAGCGCATGACCTCGGGCGAACTTCATTACTACCGCTACGACGCCAGCCGGGGGTACCTGCGCCAACCGCTGCCCGACGGGAACGGGGCGACGCTCAAAGCCGACCGAATCATCGGCGTATGCCGCCAGCCGACGTTCATCGACAAGCAGCTCAAGATGTTCATCGCCGTGAAATCGGGCGCCGCCTACCGGCTTTACACCTATACCTACGAACAGAAAACCAGCGGTCCGGACGACATCGCCTATGTCGGCCACAAAGACATTACCGCCTGGACCGGGGGCATGAGCGACGACTGCACGATGTTCACCAACGCGGTCGAAGTACCGCTCAACTACCTCTACATCGCCAAGGGCAGCGATCTCTGGCGCACGAGCTACGAATCGCAGGCCGCCCCGCAGGTGGCGAAGCGCTTCCCGGCACCGATCACGGCCGTCGAAGTCATCGTGACGGCTCCGAATGCGATTTCCGAAAAAACCCGTGAACTCTATACGGCGGTATTCACATACGACGCAAACTCCAAAACCTCGAAAATGTGGGTATTGGACGCGCTGACCGACGACCTGAAAGCCTACTCCGAGGTGGAAACCGTCATCCCGGGCAAGGTGGTCCGCTACCTGACCAACCTGTAAACGCCCGACGACGAACGCACTATTTCCGGCGGTCCGGCACGGGACTGCCGGAAATAATACTTACCTTTGAAAAATAATCCGCCCATGCAAACCCTGAAAAGAATCCTGTTCACCCTGCTCCTCCTCACCGCCGCGAGCGGGTTCGCCCGGGAACCGTTCCGGCTCGAAACGGGCGACCTGCTCTTTCAGGTCAACGGCCGGAGCGCCTACACCGAGGCCATAAAGAACGTCACCACAGGCATCGGGCAACTGGAATTCTCGCACGTGGGCGTCGCCTGCGTGGAGGACGGAGAGGCCTATGTGCTCGAAGCCGTACCTTACGGGGTCGTCAAGAGCCGGCTGGACAAATTCTTCCGCAACTCCCAGCTGGTTGACGGCAAGCCGGTCGTGGTGGTGGGCAGGCTGAAACCCCGGCTCCGGAAGAACATCCCGGCGGCCGTCGAACGGATCAAGAAGCTGCTGGGGAAACGTTACGACTATGTTTTCGACCCCGATGACGACACCTATTACTGCAGCGAACTGGTCTACGTCTCCTACCTCCGTCCCGACGGGAAGCCGATCTTCCGGATGAAGCCCATGACCTTCCGCGACAAGACGACGGGCGAGACGAGCCCCCTGTGGATCGAACATTTCAAACGCCACCAATGCGACATCCCCGAGGGCGTGCCGGGCACCAACCCGGGCGACATGTCCCGTTCGAAGGCCATCCGCATCGTTCACCGCTATTTCTGAAACAACCAACCACCCATACGATTTATGCTCAAACAAGTTCTTACGCTTTCGCTCTGCGCCCTGATAGCCGCCGCACCCATCGAAGCCAAAAGCCGAAAAAGCAGCCGGAAAAAGGCGCAGACGACGCAAACCGCGGAGAAACCCAAGGAGAGCGCCTACGACAGGCTCTTCAAGAAAAAACACGACGTGGCCGACGGCATGGTCAAACTGCACAAGGTCGGCGACAAACTCTATTTCGAATTCCCGCAGGCGCTCTTCGGACGCGAAATGCTGCTGGGATCGGTGATCTCGGAGACCTCGGACAACCTTACGGGAGTCCCCGGCTCGAAATCCTACACCCCGCTCCACATCACCTTCACCAAGACGGGCGGGAACGTGCAGATCCGCGAGATCAACGCCGACAACTATACGCTGGGCGTAGCCGGAAACATCCTCCGCTCGCTCGACCGCAACAACATCCCGACCATCTTCCGCAACTTCAAGATCGAGGCCTACAACGCCGACTCGACGGCCGTGGTGTTCAACGTCACGGACCTCTTCGTGAGCCATGTCAAGGAGCTGTCGCCCTTCTCGTACCTCGGAGCCTACGGCGGTTCGGGATCGTCGGGCCTCAGCGAGTCGTTCAAAAAGGAGCTCTCGTCGCTGGGCGGCATCAAGTCGTTCGCCGACAACCTCACGGTGAAAAGCACGCTGAGCTATACCTACTCGGTGACGCACCCCGTGACGAAGCAGACGATCGTGGACAACGAACCGCTGACGGCCGTCATGACCCGGACGCTGGTGCTGCTCGACGAAGAGCCCTACCGTCCCCGCATCACCGACAGCCGCATGTCGGTATTCCCCACCGGGAAATACCTCTACAGCGACAAGGAGCAGCGCGTGAAAGCCGTCTATTTGGCCAACCGCTGGCGGCTGGAGCCTTCGGACACGGAGGCCTGGAAGCTCGGCGAGCAGGTCGAGCCCGTCAGGCCGATCGTCTTTTACATCGATCCGGATTTCCCCGAAAAATGGCAGCCCGCAGTCTATGAGGGCGTCACGCAGTGGAACGAGCTCTTCGCCAAAATCGGGTTCAAAAACGCCGTGAAAGCGCTGCCCTACCCCGAGGACGATCCGGAGTTCGACCCCGACAACATCAAATATTCCTGCCTGCGCTACGCCCCGGTGCCCATCGCCAACGCCATGGGTCCCTCGTGGGTCGATCCGCGCAGCGGCGAGATTCTCAACGCCTCGGTCTACGTTTTCCACGACGTCGTGAAGATGCTCAACCGGATGATCTTCGTGCAGACCTCGCAGACCGACGAACGCGTCCGCCGGGTCAACCTCCCCGACGAGGTGCTGCTCGACGGGCTCCGCTATGTGCTGGCGCACGAGGTGGGGCACTGCCTGGGATTCATGCACAACATGAGTTCGTCGTCGGTGATCCCGGTCGATTCGCTCCGCTCGCCGTCGTTTACGCAGAAATACGGCACGACCACCGCGATCATGGACTACGCGCGTTTCAACTACGTGGCGCAGCCCGGCGACCGGGAACGCGGCGTGCAGCTCACCCCGCCCCGCTTCGGCGTCTACGACGAATACGCCGTGAAGTGGCTCTACACCCCGGTGCCCGACGCCAAGACTCCCGAAGAGGAGTATGCGGTGACCTCGAAATGGATCACCGAGGCTTCGGCCGACCCGACCTACCGCTACGGCAAACAGCAGTTCGGCGGCATCGTCGACCCCAAGTCGCAGACCGAGGACCTCGGCGACGACGCCGTAAAGGCATCGGAGTACGGCATCCGGAACCTGCGCTACATCCTCGAAAATCTCGACGCCTGGCTGGCGGCGGGCGACGACGATTATTCGCAGCGCAACGGCATGTACACGAACATCGTAAACCAGTACGTCGCCTACATCCAGCACGTCTACGCCAACATCGGCGGCATCTACCTCAACGAAAAGCTGGAAGGTGACCCCGTGGAGGCCGTGGCGTGCGTCCCGCGCGAGAAGCAGCGCCGGGCGTTGCAGTTCATCCTCGCGGAGCTCAAACGAATGGAATGGCTCGACAACGCGCCCCTGCTGGAGAAGGTGACCATCCTGGGTTCGCCCCGGGAGGCCGTGCGCGAAGCGGTCATCCAAGCCGTGGTCAATGCTCCGGCCAAGAAGACCCTGGCGATCAACGCCCAGCTGTCGAAAGACCCCTATACTCCCGAAGCCTGCTACAAGGACGTCTCGGATTTCGTGTGGGAGCCTACCGTGCGCAACCGCCGCCTGACCGAGGATGAAATGGCCATCCAGCGCGAGTTCCTCAAAGCCGCCGCCGTCAAGGCCGGGCTGAAGAACTACACCGCCGGAGGCAGCACGCCCAATGCATTCACCGCGGACGACGCCGGACAGGATGCTTTCAGTTCGTTCGCACAACCGGCGCCACTGTGCAGCTGTGCCGGATGTGCGCACGGAATCGCGGCCGACGGCGACGCCGTGTCGGGATTCGGCGCCCCCCGGTTCCAGTACTTCACGCAGAAGGACATCTCGATGATCTACTACAACGACATCCTGCGCATCCGCAGCCTGCTGCGCGGCAAGGCGGCGTCGGCTTCGGGCGAGACCCGCATGCACTACCAGTACCTGCTGCACAACCTCGACAAAGCGCTCAACAAATAATGCCTTCTGCCATGAGAACATCCCTGAACAAGATCGGCACGCTGCTGCTGGCCGCGCTCCTGGCGACGGCCGCGCTGCCTGCGGAGGCGGGGGCCAAAAGCCGCAAAAACAAGAAAAAGAGCGAAGCCCCGGCCCCCGAAAAAAGACTGTCGGCCTATGAAAAACTTTTCAAGGACAAAGAAGTCAAAAGCGCCGACGGACTTTTCAAGCTCCACATCATCGACGGAAAGCTCTATACGGAAATCCCGCTCGACATCCTCGAACGCGAGTTCGTCATCAACACCACGATCGAGGAGTCGTCGCTGGCCGACTACGGGCTGGCGGGCCAGCAGCCGCTGCCGCCCTACCACGTGACCTTCTCGCGGCGGGATTCGCTGGTGAGGATGCACGAGGTGCCGCGCCGCACGCTCTCCGACGGCGACGCCGGCATCGCCCGGGCGTTGGAGATCAGCTCGGCGAGGCCCATCGTCGCCAGCTATCCGATCAAGGCCTACAATGCCGATTCGACGGCCGTGGTGATCGAGAACACATCGCTGTTCATGAGCGACAACGAGCACCTCAAAGCGTTCGAAGCCCGCGGCATGAGCCCGCTGCACATCTCCCGGGCCAGCTACAAGACGGACCGCTCGCTGCTCCGCGACGTGGAGGGCGGGAAAGATTATGCCTCGGTCATCAGCGACATGACCTACGGCGTGACGACTCAGTATTTCATCTTCATCGTCTGCAAGGACAAACCCTTCACGTCCCGCGCACGGCGCACGATCACGATGCTTCCCGAGGAGTGCGCTCCGGCTCGCATCGCCGACCCGCGGATCGGCGTGCTGCCCGTGCCCTTCACCCGTTTCACCGCGGAGCAGGGCACGCGACCGGCCTATTTCGCCTCGCGGATCAACTTCCGCCCCGGAGGTGAGATACGTCCCGTGACCTTCTACATCGACACGCTCTTCACTCCGGCGTGGCAGCAGGGCATCCGCCGCGGCATCGGGCTGTGGAACGAAGCCTTCCGCCGGATCGGCATGGGCGACGTGCTGAAAGCCGAAGTCTACCCCGCCGACGGATTCGACAGCAACAGCCCCGGGAGATTCTACGTAAAATACGTCGCTTCGACCAATCCGAAAATGACGGTCAACCTTTCGACCGACCCCCGCAGCGGCGAAATCACGGGCGGGTGCATCCACCTGCCCGAAAGCCTGCTCGACCAGATCCGCCTGCGCTGTTTCATCGACCTCGCGGCCGCCGATCCCGCGGCCCGCGACATGGTGCTCGACGACGAGGAGCTCGCCTCGTCGCTGGCCGTCCACACGGCGCGCGGCGTGGCCCAGCTGCTCGGCCTGGCGACCAACTACGCCGCAGCGGCGGCCTACCCGACCGACTCGCTGCGCTCGGCGGCCTTCACCCGCGAAAACGGGCTCTGCTCGTCGATCACGGCGCTCAACGACTACAACTACCTGGCACAGCCCGGAGACAAGGGTGTGCGGCTGGTGAACGACT
>CATKXN010000039.1 GCA_949840605.1 uncultured Alistipes sp. | reverse complement strand
CGCGTGCTGGCGCAGGACACCCCCGTCATCCTGCTGGACGAACCGACCGCGTTCCTCGACCTGCCGAACCGCTACACCCTGGCGACGCTGCTCCGGCGGCTGGCCCGCGAAGAGCGGAAGTGCATCCTCTTCTCGACCCACGACCTCGACATCGCCCTTACGCTCTGCGACTCGGTGGCGCTGATCGACACCCCGCACCTCCACCGCCTCCCGGCCGACGCCATGACCCGCAGCGGACTGATCGAGCGCCTCTTCTCGGGCGAAAACGCCTCGTTCGACCCCGAAACGCGGACGATCCGCGTGCGCTGACCCCCTGCTGAAAGCCTCTGCGCGGGACATTCGGGGGCTCCGGGGCAAAAAATCCGCAATTTTTCAGCATATTTTTTGTTGAAGTCACTTTTTTGCTTACCTTTGCACCGCTAAAGCAACCCCGTAAGGGGCGGTGCGATAGCGGTAAGGCCCATTCGTCTATCGGTTAGGACGCAAGATTTTCATTCTTGAAAGAGGAGTTCGACTCTCCTATGGGCTACGAAAAAGCGGCATCCGGGGCGCAGGCCGAGGATGACGGACGGTAAATTACTTTTCAGGAGCGGGCTTCGTGCCTATCCGAGCGCGGCCACGGCTCGCGGACAAGCAGAACTTAAGAAAGTAAAAAATAAAATTTAACGGATTATGGCAAACCATAAGTCATCGAAGAAGCGTATTCGCCAGACCGCCGCGAAGCGTGCGCACAACCGGCTGTTCCACAAGACGGCGCGCAACGCCGTGAAAGCCCTGCGCGCAACCACCGAGAAGAGCGCCGCCGAGGCCCTGCTTCCGAAGGTAACCGCCATGCTCGACAAGCTGGCCAAGCAAAACATCGTGCACAAGAACAAGGCCGCGAACCTGAAAAGCTCGATGCAGCTGCACGTGAACGCGCTCTAATCAGCCGTCGCACAATGCAAACAAGGCCGGATTTCATGGAAATCCGGCCTTCTTCTTTTTCCCGGCGACAAAAAAGGACCGCTCACGCGGTCCTTTCGAACGTTCTTCCGGAGCGACGCGCCGGTCATTTCAGCCCGCCGATCACGTCGGCGATGCGCCCGAACACCTCTTCCATCGTTCCCGTGCCGTTCACCGAGGCATACTTGCCCTGCGCGGCGTAATAATCCGCCACGACGGCCGTCTGCATGCGGTAGACGTCCAGCCGTCCGCGGATCACCTCCTCCGAAGCGTCGTCGGCACGGCCCGAGTCCTTGCCGCGCAGCAGGATGCGGCGCACCAGCTCCTCCTCGGGAACATGGATGTCCACCATGATGTCCACCTGCAGCCCGTGTTTGGCCAGGATCTTGTCGAACTCCTCGGCCTGCACCGTCGTGCGGGGAAACCCGTCGAAGATACACCCGCGGGCATCCTTGTGCTCGGCGACATAATTCCCGATCATGCCGATAACGATCTCGTCGGGAGCCAGTTTGCCTTCGCTGATGTACTGTTCCATGCTGCGGCCGAGCTCCGTGCCGCGGCGAATCTCCTCGCGGATTACCTCGCCGGTCGAAACATGGTCGATCCCGTAGTGCTCCTTCAGGCGCTGAGCCTGCGTACCCTTGCCGCACCCCGGAGCGCCGAATAAGACGATATTTATCATAACCAACCCTTTTTGTGATGTTTGAACCGGGCAAAATTACATTATTTTTTGGGGAAATAACAGGTTTTCGTTAATTTTGTAAAAAATTTCAGTAATTATGGACCCCAAAAAGCGCACCGAGATCGCTTCGCTCGGACAATTCGGCCTCATCGACCTGCTGACCAGGGACTTTTCCGCCAAAAACGCCTCGACGACGAAAGGCGTCGGTGACGATGCCGCCGTAATCGCCCCGGCGCGCGGCGAAGCGGTGCTCTGCACGACCGACTCGTTCTTCGAGGGGGTCGATTTCGACCTCACCTACTTCCCGCTCAAACACCTGGGTTACAAGGTCGTGACGGCCGGCATCAGCGACATTCTGGCCATGAACGCCCTCCCGGCGCAGATCACCGTCTCGCTCGGCGTCTCGGCGAAACTGCCCGTCGAAGCGCTGCAGGACCTCTACGAAGGGATCGCCTTCGCCTGCAACGAACAGGGCGTCGACCTCGTGGGCGGCGACACACGGGCCTCGATGACCGGACTGGTCGTGAGCGTCACCACGCTGGGCCATGCCAAAAAGGACAAGGTAGTCTACCGCGGCGGCGCCGGGCAGAACGACCTGATCTGCATCACCGGCAACCTCGGGGCCGCCTATATGGGTCTGCAGCTGCTCGAACGCGAAAAACGGGTGCTCGCCGACGTGGAGCATCCCGAACCGCAGTTCAAAGGCTACGAATACCTGCTTGAAAAATACCTGAAACCGCGCCCCCGCACCGACGTCGTGGAGGCGCTGGCGGCGGAGAAGATCGTTCCGACGTCGATGATCGACCTCTCGGACGGATTGGCGAGCGACCTGATGCAGATCTGCAAGTCATCGGCCTGCGGGGCCCGCATCTACCTCGAGCGCATCCCGATCGCACGTCAGACCACGGCCCTCGCCGAGGAGATGCACACCGACCCGGTCGTCGCGGCGCTGAACGGCGGCGAGGACTACGAACTGCTCTTCACGGTGCCGCTGTCGATGCAGGAACAGATCATGAAGTCGGGGCTGGTGGACGTCATCGGCCACATCACCCCCGCGTCCACGGGCTGTTACCTCGTGACGCCCGACGGCGCCGAAATCAAGCTGAAAGCGCAGGGATTTCCGGACCCCGCTTAAGAAGCCTACTTCAATCGTTTGAATTTTTGACGCAACTCCCATTCTTCCAGTCCCAACTTCACATGCGAAAACCTTTGCAGATTCGTAGCCGTCAGTTTTTCAATCGTCCAAACCCGTTCATTTCCCTGAAAACTATCATCGAATTTTGTCTGCAACCGATTTCCGCTCAATGTATATGAAAAAGCATCCGTGCTATTCTCATCCGGGAAACTCGGATACTCATATATTTCAGCACCCGTATTGTCATCCTTTAGAACCAGGTACATTATAATCCCCGGTTCCATTCCCCACGTATTGCCATAAGAATCTCCCGGAGTTAAATCTTTTCCATATTCATCTTCCAACAGCCATGTTCCGGTAATCGGCACTTCCTTCGGTACGGTAAATTTCTTCCAGGCTCCGTAACGTACCAGCGGCCCGGCGAGCTCTCCGAGAATTCCGGCCCATAGGGACATACGTGTCTCCGAAATAACGAACGCCCGGTAGCGATACGTTTTTCCCGGCTCCAACCCATCGACAGTCCGGCTGAAAGCGCCGTCGCCCGTCACTTTTCGCAACGACGAATCGTCGTCACGAACCGACGAAACCGATACTCCGCACTCCAAATCGTACCACGGCTCGTAACCCTTGATTTCCCCGGAAAGCACCGCCGAACCGTCCTCGACAACAGCATCACCCGTAACCGCCATACAATCGCCGTACAATACTGAAATATGCTCCTCGTATAGTTCCCGGTAGCGCGCATATAGCCCCAGATAAGACCCGATGAACATGGATACGGGAGCGCTTATCGCACCGCCGCCGAATTTCGCCCAAAAAGCGACATCCGCGGCCAACGATCCGCCACTTACCAGATTTTCCACCCAGCGGGGCATATCTACTGCAGTTCCGGCCAGGCCGATCGCCGAAAAGATCAGTCCGGGGGCAGCCAACGCCTTTCCCGCTTTCGAATAAACCGCTCCGTATTCAGGTTTCAAATATTTCCGGGCCGGACTGAAAACCACCTCTGCATACTCTCTCAGCGACTGAAGACTCAGGCCTAACGACGCTGCATCCACGACCTGGTCGCCGATTGCCCGACTGGCCGCCGCCCGAGGTACACGCTCCGTTTTGCAATAAAAACCGTATGTCCGTCCGGCATCGGCAAAAATATCCACATAGACCCCGTCGCTTGTCGCGCCGTTCAGACATATCAATACGCCATCGGCATAAATCTCCCGCGGGCGGTTCTCCTCATCGCACCGCACGATAACGCCCTTATCCAACGAATCGACATGATTCAGCGACAATACATATCCGTCTTTCTCTTTACATCCCATGATGCAAAATCCGTTCTCCGTGAAAATTGCCGTCTCGAACTCCTGCAACGCCTCCTTTTCATCGACACGACAGCAACGCACGAAAGAACCGGAATCATCGGTCGGACCTTCATCGACGCTGCATCCCGCCCCTCCGAGCAGCAATATGACACCGCAAATCCGGTTCAACATCCATTTTACCATAATCTTCCGAATAATTTCCGCCCGCACCCCGGCGGCAAAATCAAAAAGAAAGCGTGGTGCCGAAAACTTACTTTATTGGAATAGGTCGTAGGATACCCTTGCAGATTAAAATAAGCGACAGCCCCACGCCCATATCCAGCAAGACGGATACGACGCGGTAAATGTCGGCTTAATCCTTTCTGCAATGAGTTTCCTACGTTCATTCCAAAGGAGTAAACTTACACTTTCCGTGTTTGTCAGTATGTTCCGCAAAGATAGGAAAATGAATCGACATTCCAACAACAGCCAAATTTTTCATCGGTAATTTTTCATTTCCAATATTTCTTCCTATCTTTGCGGTCCCGAAAAGGGATTAATTAACCAAATAAACGATTATGAACAATTACGAAACCGTTTTCATTGTCACGCCGGTTCTGTCCGATGCTCAGGTGCAGGAAGTCGCTGACAAATTCCAGGGTGTCATCACCGAAAACGGCGGTCAGATCGTGAACAAGGAGTCGTGGGGCCTTCGCAAGCTCGCCTATCCTATTCAGAAAAAGACCACCGGTTTCTACTTCCTGGTAGAGTTCACGGGCGAAGGCTCGATCATCAACACGCTCGAAACGCAGTACCGCCGCGACGAGCGCGTGATCCGTTTCTTAACTTTCAAGCAGGACAAATACGCCGTAGAATATTCGGAGAAACGTCGTGCTAAACTTTCTAACAAGCAGGAGGAGTAAACCATGGCACAGGACAACAAGGCACAGTCGGAAATCCGCTACCTGAACCCGGTATCGGTAGACGTCAAGAAGAAGAAATACTGCCGTTTCAAGAAACTCGGCATCAAATACGTGGACTATAAGGACGGAGAGTTCCTGAAGAAGTTCCTCAACGAGCAGGGCAAGATTCTTCCCCGCCGTCTGACGGGTACTTCGCAGAAGTTCCAGAAGAAGGTCGCACAGGCCGTGAAGCGTGCGCGCCACCTCGCCATCCTGCCCTTCGTAACCGATTGCATGAAATAATTAAAAGGAGGACAAGACATGGAAGTTATTCTGATCAAAGATATGGAGAACCTGGGCTACGCCAACGACATCGTGACCGTGAAGCCCGGTTATGCGAACAACTACCTGATTCCCCAGGGCTACGCCAAAGCCGCCACGGCTTCCGCTAAGAAAGTTCTCGCCGAGAACCTCCGCCAGCGCGCCCACAAGGACGCCAAGATCCTGGCCGACGCCCAGGCCCTGGCCGAGACCATCGCCAACCTGCCGCTGTCGCTGGCCGTCAAGGCCGAGGAGGGCAAACTCTTCGGTACGGTCACCGCTACGGACCTCGCCGAGGCGCTCGCCGCCAAGGGCATCACCGTAGACCGCAAGCAGATCAGCGTCGACGCCATCAAGACCGTCGGCGAGTTCGAGGCTACGGCCCGTCTGCACAAGGAGGTCAAGGCTACGATCAAGTTCTCGGTCACCGCTGCCGAGTAACGACTACGAATCGCATACGAAAAGAGCTTTCCGCTTCCGGAAGGCTCTTTTTTTTAATTGCGCTGCGGAAGAAGTTGCGGAAATCAGCCCTGAGGTGCAAACTGTTGCCGCAGCCCTTAAGACGGGCTTCTTAAGCCCGCAGGATGTTTCGGTTTCACGGCATAGGAGCGGAGCACCAGCCCCACGCCAGCGAAGATCACCAGCGCGAAAATTACCGTATCCGCATGGAGCTTGTCGAGCCCCATTCCGATCGAAACGGCGATCGCCAGCACGGGCTGGAGATAGGTGTAGATGCTCGACACGGTCGCCGGCACGGTTTTGAGGGCATAGTTGAGCAACAGGTTGGGCAGGTAGGTCGGCAAAATCAGTACGAACAGCGACGGAAAGAGGGCATGGCGGACGATGGCCGCGAAATCGGTGTGGACAATGGGTCCGATGCCGATGGGCAGCGCCATGACAGCCGCCGCGCAATAGGCCCAGCGCAACACGGTCGTGATGCGGTATTTGGCGATCAGACGCTTGAACCACACCATATATAACGACGTGACGCATGCGCATAGGAAGATCATCACGTTGCCCCACAAATGCGAGTGCGCATGGGCCGACGAGGCCCCTGCCAGCACCACCGCCACAGCCCCCACCATTCCGAGCGCCAGCCCCGCGACCTTAAGACTGGTGAAGCGGTCCATCCCCAGCGCCACCGAGAGCGCCAGCACCAGCAGCGGGACGATGGTATCGATGATCGAGCCGTCGATCGGCGAGGTCATCGACAGTCCGTACATGATGAAGACCTTGCGCAGCACGCCGATCAGCAGTCCGGCGCCGATCAGCTTGCGGCCGTCGGCCCGGCTGACCTTCTCGGCCTTCTGCCACAGCAGGGGCACGAGCGACAGCAGGGCCGTCGCGACAAGCGATGCCGACACCAGCGCCATCGGGTGGATGTAGCGCGGCAGCACATAGTTGTAAAACGGGTAATCCATGGCCCAGACGATGTTGCACAGCAGCAGGGCCAGATGGGGTTTCAGTCTGTTCATCCGTCCGAATTTTCACCTGAAGAAACAAAAACAGTGCCCGGGAACATGTCCGGACACTGGCATGAAAATTGGATTTTCCGTGCAGAAAGAACAACCAAATTTTTCAACCGACATGAACACGCAAAAACCGAAAACAACCGAATCCGCCCAGTTCCGGGAATTCTTCATCGACCAGATCAAAGACATCTACTGGGCCGAGAAACACCTCTCCGCCGCCCTGAAGAAGATGCAGAAAGCCGCCACGAGTCCCAAGCTCGCCGAAGCCTTCAGGAATCACATCGTCGAGTCCGAGGGGCAGATCGAACGGCTCAAAACCGTCTTCGAACTGCTGGGCAAAACGCCGCAGGCCAAGAAATGCGACGCGATGGAAGGGCTTATCGCCGAGGCAGAAAGCGTCATCTCCGACACGAAAAAGGACACCTATACGCGCGATGCGGGACTGATCCTCGCGGCCCAGAAGGCCGAACATTACGAGATCGCCTCCTACGGCACGCTGCGCTATTACGCCCAGCTGATGGGCGAGGAGAAGATCGCCCGCGAACTCGGCGCCACGCTCCGCGAGGAGAAGGACACCGACTCGCTGCTCACCTGCCTCACCGAAGAGGGAGTGCGCGAAACGGTCGAAGCACGCTAAGCAGGCACTCCGACCTGCGGTCCGCCCCGTTGCTTTCCCCCGTTTGCAACGGGGCGCCGCCGTTCGGGCAGGCCCCTCGCCTACCGCCGCGGCACCTTGAACGACCCCGGCGACGCCCCCGGAATCACTTCGCCCCGGTAATAGACCTTCCACGCATCCTTCGCATACCCCCGGCCGAGGCTCTCGAACGACGACGCGGCGGCGTCCTTCACCGGGCGTCCCTCGTAAACCACCTTCCAGGCGTCCTTGCCGTAGCCGCCGCCCAGGCTGGCGAACGACGAAGCCGACAGCCCTTCGATCTTGCGGCCCCGGTACCAGACCGACCAGGAATCTTTGCTGTACCCGCCGCCGAGGTCCTCCGTCTGCGAGGCGTCTCCCTGCCGTACTCCGCGCAGATAGGTGTGCCAGCTGTCCCGGCCGTATCCCCTGCCGAGATTCTCGAACGACGAGGCCGCCGCCCCCTCCACCTTCCGGCCGCCGTAGAAGACCGTCCAGTTGTCTTTCGCATAACCGCCTCCGAGGTATGCGAACGACGACGCGGCAGCCCCTTTCACCTCGCGGCCGGCATGGAACACTTTCCAGTTGTCCTTGCCGTAACCCCCTCCGAGGTCGGTGAACGACGAGGCCGCGGCCCCTTCGACCTTGCGGCCCTGATACCAGACCGACCAGTCGTCCTTCACATACCCGCGGCGATGCCGTTCGGGCCCCCGCTGCACCACGCCGGCGTCGGACGCACGAACGTACCCCCACGAACCGCCCGGCAAGGCGGCGAGGGCGACCCACAAAATCAAAACGAACCTCTTCATACGATTTAATCTTTATTTATAGGAACCCCCAAATATACCGACTTATTGCCCGACGGCCAAAAAAAACACCCGCACGAAATTCGTGCGGGTGTCCGGTTATCGGGATGCGGAAAGTTGCGCTCTCCCCGCTCCCGGAAACGGGGATTACTCCTCGTCCTTGGCAGCGGCTTTCTTCGACTTCGCCTCGGCAGCCTCCATGGCGCTCTTCAGAGCAGCCAGACCGGCGATGTCACCGAGCGTCGTCTTCTCGACCGAAGCGTTGATCTTCTTCACGGTCGACTTCGTAGCGTCGGCTGCGGCGCGCTTCTCGGCCTTCTCGGCAGCGAACGCCTCCTTACGGGCTTCGTCGTAGGTGCGCAGGTGCGAGAGGGTGATGCGCTTGGTTGCCTTCGAGAATTCGAGCACCTTGAAGTCGAGCTTGTCGCCCGCCTTCGGGGTCGTGCCGTCCTCTTTCACCAGCTGGCGGACGGGGCAGAAGCCCTCGATGTTCTCGCCCAGAGCTACGACTGCGCCCTTGTCGGTCATCTCGGTGATCGTACCCTCGTGGATGCTGTCCACCGAATACTGGTTCTCGAACTCGTTCCAGGGGTTCTCCTCGAGCTGCTTGTGACCCAGCGACAGACGGCGGTTCTCCTTGTCGATCTCCAGTACCACGACCTCGATATCGGCGCCTACCGACGTGAACTCGCCGGGATGCTTCACCTTCTTGGTCCAACTGAGGTCCGAAATGTGGATCAGGCCGTCGATGCCCTCCTCGATCTCGACGAATACGCCGAAATTCGTGAAGTTACGCACCTTGGCGGTGGTCTTCGTACCTACGGGATACTTGGTTTCGATATTCTCCCAGGGATCGGGCGTGAGCTGCTTGATGCCGAGCGACATCTTGCGCTCGTCGCGGTCGAGGGTCAGGATGACGGCCTCGACCTCGTCGCCGACCTTCATGAACTCCTGAGCCGAACGCAGGTGCTGGCTCCACGACATCTCCGACACGTGGATCAGTCCCTCCACGCCGGGAGCGATCTCCACGAACGCACCGTAATCGGCCATGACGACCACGCGGCCGTTGACCTTGTCGCCGACCTTGAGGTTCTGATCGAGCGCCTCCCACGGATGCGGGGTGAGCTGCTTCAGACCCAGGGCGATGCGCTTCTTGGCCTCGTCGAAGTCGAGGATCACGACGTTGATCTTCTGATCGAGCGCCACGATCTCCTCGGGGTGGTTCACACGGCCCCACGAGAGGTCGGTGATGTGGATCAGACCGTCCACGCCGCCCAGGTCGACGAATACGCCGTAGGAGGTGATGTTCTTGACGGTACCCTCGAGGATCTGGCCCTTCTCCAACTTGGACATGATGACCTGCTTCTGAGCTTCGAGCTCGGCCTCGATGAGCGCCTTGTGCGAAACGACCACGTTGCGGAACTCCTGGTTGATCTTCACGACCTTGAACTCCATGGTCTTGTCAACATATACATCGTAGTCACGAATGGGCTTCACGTCGATCTGCGAGCCGGGGAGGAACGCCTCGATGCCGAACACGTCGACGATCATACCGCCCTTCGTGCGGCACTTGATGTAACCCTTGATGATCTCGTCCTTCTCCAGCGCCTCGTTGACACGGTCCCAGCTCTTGAGCTGACGGGCTTTCTTGTGCGAAAGGGCCAGCTGACCGTTCTTGTCCTCGGCCGATTCGACGTAGACTTCGATCTTGTCGCCTACTTTCAGATCGGGGTTGTAGCGGAACTCCGAAATGGTGATGACACCCTCGCTCTTGTAGCCGATGTTCACCAGTACTTCGCGCTTGGTGACGGCGGTTACGGTACCTTCGACCACTTCGCCGACGTTGACGTTCGACAGCGTCTTGTCATACGCCTCGGTGATCTGGGTTTTGTCCTGGTCGTACACGCCCAGGTCGTTCTCAAACGCGTTCCAGTCGAACTCCTCGTTTGCGACTACGTTCTTTACTTCTTCCATTTGTGGAAATGATTGCGATACAATCGCTCGTTAATTGGTTAATATTGAAATTTATAGCCCCCGCCTGCGCGATACATACGCGCACACGAGGGCTACAAAGGTAGTGTTTTTCGGCGAATCTGCAAAAAATCAGCCGTTTATTTCCGGCGGACCTCCTGCCGGGGTTTGTTGTCGGAGGTCAGGGGACTGTCGTCCCCGAGCTCGTCGAGCAGCACCCCGGCGACCGTCACGCCGGAGAGCTTCCCGTCGGTGTAGTTGAGGTCCTTGTAATTCTTGAAAACGTAGTCGCTGACGGCGACTTCGTACACCCTGCCTTCGCGAAGTTCCGGGAACCGCACGTCCAGGGCGTTGTCCTGCGCATCGGTCACGATGACGTAAGGGGTCGTCGAGATCAGGTCGATGCGGTGGGCCTCTTTGCGGTTCTCCTCGTCGTTGTACTTCGAAACGATCATCCGGCGCATGTCGGCCGGCGTCATCCGCATCAGGGCGATCTCCGTGCCGAACGGCTCCAGATCATAGATTTTCGCCGCGCCGACGTCGCCGGCCGGAATCGAGTCGAGACGCACGCCGCCGATATGGTAAAACCCGACGTCGGCGTCGGTCTCGTCGGCCACCGATGCGGCCATCCAGTTGGCGAGGCCCCACTTGTCGGCCGTCGCGGCGAATGCGCCCACGGGCTCGTTCAGCACGGGATCGGCGTAGTAACGCTCCACCTCGGCCTGATAGACGGAGTCGGGGACGTAACCCTCCAGCGGCACCAGACGCGATTCGACGCTCTCGATCTTCCGGCCCCGGAGCCTGATTACCGTGACGCCGATATTCTTGAGATACTTGCCGGTCTGCGTCAGCATCGTGCCGTTCACCGGCGAATCGACTTCCACGTGGGTGTGCCCGCTGACGACCACGTCGAACAGCGTCTCCTGCCCGAGCAGCTCCCGGTCGCGGTCGTCGCCCATGTGCGACACGAGCACCAGCACGTCCACCTTGGGACGCAGTTCGGCGGCATACTTCATCGCCATCCGCTGGGGGTCGGGGAATTCCAGCCCCCGGAAACTCGCGGCGTTGCCCGCGGGATGCCCGGGGCCCTCGTAGTTGGTCACCACGCCGACGAACCCGATGCGGATGCCGTCCTTCACGATCACGACGTAGGGCGGCAGCTGCGGGAAAGTGCAGGTGTCGCTCACCACGTTGGCGCAGACGACCTCGAAATCCATGCTGTCGATCATGCGTCCCAGGAACGCCTGCCCGTGGTCGAACTCGTGGTTGCCGAGCGTCGCCACGTCATAGCCCAGGCGGTTCATCAGGGCGATCATCGGCATCCCCGGCGTGGCGGCCATGTCCACGTAGGCATTGCCGGTCCAGCGATCCCCGGCATCGACCAGCACCACCAGCTGCGCCGTATCGCGGCAGGCCTCGACGGCCGCCGCCAGACGCGGGAAACGCTGAATCTTGGCGTGCATGTCGTTCGTCGAGAGCAGCACGAGGGTCCGCTCGCGGGGAGCGCAGGCCGCAGCGACCGCCGCAGCGACGATCAGGAGCGTTCGAAACAATTTTTTCATATTAGTCGACACTATATTCCATATTGGACTATTATTTGCCAAAAGTACAAATTATTCCTATCTTTACGAATCAATCTTCTGGAAAATTCATATGACCGACATCATCCAAGTCATCTGCGAAAACCTCGGCGCCGAGCTCGACGTGCCGATGGGCACCCCGCTGCTGGAGGTTGCCGAACGCCTGACGCCCGGACGCTATCCGTTCCTGGCGGCCTTCGTCAACAACCGCCTCAAGGAGCTCAACTACACGATATATGCCCCCGTCACGATCCGTTTCGTCGACATCACCTCGTTCGCCGGCATCCGGGTCTACCAGCGCACGGCGTGGTTCCTGCTGCAAAAGGCGGTCCGGGACCTCTACCCCGGTCAGACGCTCCACATCCGCCATTCGCTGGGGCACAGCGGTTTCTACTGCGAGGTCGACGGCATCGACGAGTTCACGGCCGACGACGCTGCCCGACTGCAGAGCCGCATGCGCGAACTGGCCGTGCGCAACCTGCCCATCACCCGCCGGCGGATGCTCACGACCGAGGTCCGAGCGCGCTATGCCGAGGAGGGTTTCACCGACAAGGTGGCCCTGCTGGACACCCGCCCGCGGCTCTACAGCCAGCTCTACACGCTCGGCGACACGGTGGGCTACTTCTACGGCTCGCTGGCCCCCTCGACGGGTTACGTAACGCTCTTCGACATCCAGCCCTACTACAACGGCTTCTACCTCGCCCTGCCCCTGCGCACGGCTCCCGACACGCTCCACAAGAACGTCCAGCAGGAGAAGATGTTCGGCATCTTCCAGGAGTACCAGTCGTGGGTCACGCTGATGGGCGTGCCGACGATCGGCGCGGTCAACGCCCGCACGCTCGCGGGCGACGCCGGAGGCATGATCAAACTCGCCGAAGCGTTCCACGAACGCAAGTTCGCCTGGGTCGCCGACACCATTTACGACGCCGTCGTCAGCCGCGGCATCCGCATGGTGCTCATCTCGGGCCCCTCGTCGAGCGGCAAGACCACCTCGGCCAAGCGGCTGGGCATCCAGCTCGGCGTGCTGGGACTGCGCCCGGTGATGATCTCGCTCGACGACTACTTCGTCGACCGCGAGAAAACCCCGCGCGACGCCAACGGCGACTACGACTACGAGGCGCTCGAAGCCATCGACCTCGAACTGTTCAACGACCACCTGCGGCGGCTGATCCGGGGCGAGAGCGTCGACATCCCGCGCTACGACTTCATCACGGGCCGCCGCATGCGGCACGACAACCCGCTGACGCTCGACGAGCGTTCGATCCTCATCATCGAGGGCATCCACGGCCTGAACCCGCGCCTGACGCCCTCGATCCCCGACGCGCAGAAATTCCGCATCTACATCTCGTGCTTCACGTCGGTGGCGATGGACAACCTTTCGCGCATCGCCACCACGGACAACCGCCTGCTGCGCCGCCTGACGCGCGACTACCGCCAGCGGGGCGCCGACGCCCTCTCGACGCTCTCGCGCTGGGCCTCGGTGCGCCGCGGCGAGGAGAAACACATCTTCCCCTACCAGGAGAACGCCGACGTGATGCTCAACTCGTCGCTCTTCTACGAGATTTCGGTGCTGCGGCCCTTCGCCGAAAAGATCCTGCGCGAAGTCCCCGACACGGTTCCGGAGTACGACGAGGCGCGGCGGATGCTCAAGTTCCTCGACAACTTCATCCCCATCCCGCCCGACGAAATCCCGCCCACGTCGATCCTTCGCGAGTTCATCGGCGGCAGCAGTTTTCAATATTGACCCCGCACGGAACGGGCTCCGGCACGATTGTTCGCCAGGGTCCGATTTTTTATACGGAACGCTGCACGAATTCTGATTGATTTTCCTATCTTTGCGACGTGCGGTCTGCGAGGGCCGCCGGCATACGAATGATAAAAAGCGTTAGCTTTTCTCGGCTTATCGAAACTTAGACACTTTCACAAGTCCACAGAGTAAAGCGTAAACGCTCACGGCAACGTGGGCTTTACTCATATTTGTGGACAAAGGTAGTCTAAGACCTCGATAAGCAGATAAAAGTACTGTCCCACGCTTTCTTTATTACATGTTTAACTCCGCTGAGGGACGGGCGGGCGACCTAAACTTATTTTTTATGGATCAAAGCGTACCTCTGTCCGAACCCATATCGCGCAAAGTGCGGATATGGCAAACCGTCGCGGCCGTGCTCTTTTCGGTGAACTTAATACGGCTGATTGCCGGTTTTTTGAGTCCTGCTCTGTTTATTTCCGACCTTATTCCTATGCTCCTTCTCTTGCTCGCCTATTTCATCTTATTCCGGTTGGCGTCGAACAAGGCGACAAAAACGATGATGCTGGCGGTCGGTTGCTGGCAGGGAATACTGGTGCTTTTGACCGTCTTCGACATCCTGGGGCTTTTCCGCGTTTCGACTTCGGCAGTCGGGGGTTGTATTGCAGTATTGGGCTCTTTGCTCTGGGTGTTTTGTTTTGCGGTGATTGTCGGAAACAATCGGCTCAAACCGGACACTGTTTCCTGGATCGGAATATTAAGCGTAGTCTTTTCTTTGGACCTGATATTTCCGTTACGGAATGTCTGGATTCAAGGGGGTGAAATTCAAGAACAGTTTTCCGGTTTGAACAATCTGTTTTGGATCATGTGTTATGTGCTGATGATTGTCGGCTGGTTCAAATTCGCCCGCAGCGAAGCTTTTGCGGGGAATTACAATGGTTCTCCCGCTCCGAAAGGGGCTTACAGCCCGTTGAACAAATATGTTGTCGGAGCATTGATTTCTGCGGGAGTGACGTGTGTCGCGTTATGCTGCATGTACCGTTATGTCGCCCCTTTGCTCCGCGATCTTTGAAAATGAATCTCGAAAATAAGGAAAAATGAAAGAAGCAATAGCCTGGTTTTATACCCTAGACAAAAAATTGTGGGGAGACAGAATCGAGACGAATCCCTATTTTGCTACATTGTCGATCCTGTTTGTTGCCTTGGTGGGAGCCTGCTCGGGAGCCGGACGCATATTTTATGAGTGGTTCGATTGGGATGTGGCCACCAACAATGTGGCAATGGCTTATTTGTTTATACTGATTTGGGGCATGAATCTTTGCGAGTCGATCGTGGCATCGGAATCGGCATGGATCGGGCTGTGGCGCCCGCTGTTGATGTTGTTGATTTTTGCGCTGGTTTTTGCGTTCGGATTTATAGCCTCGGTGGTCGTGATTTTCCTTGTGACGGCATGGGTCGTGCTGATGTTGGCCGGAGCGTTGCTTTCCGGTTCGGGAGGTGGAAACTCGAAAAAGAAATGCTATTCGCTCAATGATGGTACCGAGGTGGAAGAGGAGTCGGATGGCGTTTATCGGGATGTGAGCGGAAGCGGCCGTACCTTCCGTGACGTGGGTGGCGGTCGTGTCCGGGAGGACTGAGCTGCCGTATCCGGTATCTCTGCTTGTGAAAACACCGCTCCTTAGGGGCGGTGTTTTCGTATGTCGGTCGGTGTGTCGCAACGGCGGTCCGCTACGGGATAACGGTCGGGCGCATAAAACCCGCCTTTTAGGCGGGCGGCGAAAAAAGTTTCGGCGGATTTTTTTGCACGTCCGCTCCGATTGTCTTACATTTGTACAGATAAAGTCCCCGAAAGCTAAAACATCGTAACTTAATCCCTCTATATTCGTATGTTCGACAAGTTTTCCGAACGCCATATCGGCGTCAACAACGAAAAAGACCTCAAAGCCATGCTCGACGTGATCGGCGTGAAATCGACCGACGAACTCATCGCGCAGGTCATTCCGCAGTCCATCCGTCTGAAAAAACCGCTGGCCCTGCCCGCCGAGGGGATGAGCGAATACGAATTCGCCGCCCATATCCGCGAGCTGGCCGACCGCAACCACCCTCTGCGTTCGTTCATCGGCATGGGCTATTATCCCTCGGCCGTTCCGGCCGCCGTTGCGCGCAACGTCTTCGAAAACCCCGCGTGGTACACCTCCTACACCCCCTACCAGGCCGAGATCTCGCAGGGACGCCTCGAAGCGCTGCTGAACTTCCAGACCGCCGTGATCTCGCTCACGGGCATGGAGATCGGCAACTGCTCGCTGCTCGACGAAGGCACCGCCACGGCCGAAGCGATGGCGATGATGTTCTCGCTGCGGTCGCGCGAAGCCGTCAAGGAGGGCCGCAACCAGCTCTTCGTCGACCGCAACGTCTTCCCGCAGACGCTCGACGTGCTGCTGACGCGCAGCGAACCGTTCGGGATCGAACTGATCGTCGACGATTACGACGAATACGAATTCACGGGCCGCGAATTCGGCGCCGTCGTGCAGTATCCGGCCGCCGACGGCTCGGTGCGCGACTATGCGGAGTTCACCGCCGCGGCGCACGCCCGGGGCGCGCTCGTCACGGCCGTCGCCGACCTGCTGTCGCTGGCCCTGCTGAAAGCCCCCGGAGAGTGGGGCGCCGACATCGCCGTGGGTTCGGCGCAGCGTCTCGGCACGCCGATGGGCTTCGGCGGTCCCGCCGCGGGCTACATGACCACGCGCGAGGCGTTCAAGCGCAACATGCCGGGCCGCATCATCGGCGTCTCGGTCGACCGGCTGGGCAACAAGGCCCTGCGCATGGCGCTCCAGATGCGCGAGCAGCACATCAAGCGCGAGCGCGCCACGTCGAACATCTGCACCGCTTCGGCGCTGATGGCCTCGATGACGGGCTTCTACTGCGTCTACAACGGCCCCGAGGGGCTGCGGCGCGCCGCCGAGACGGCCCACTTCGCCGCCGTGACGGTGGCCCGCGCGCTGGAAGCGATGGATTACAAACTCGCATCGAAGGAGTTCTTCGACACGCTGGAGGTCGAGGCCGAGGCCGCCGTCGTGCAGTCGCTGGCGCTCGAACAGGGCATCAACTTCTACTACCCCTCCGAAGGATCGGTGCGGATGTCGTTCGACGAGGTGACCACCCCGGCGGAGATCGAGACCGTCGCAGGCATCTTCGCCGCCGCCAAGGGCAAGAAGGCCAAGTCGGTAAAACCGGTCGCCGAAAGCTGCATCCCGGCCGACCTGCGGCGCAAGTCGGGCTACCTCCAGGAGCCGGTCTTCAACGCCTACCGTTCGGAAAGCGCCCTGATGCGCTATATCAAAAAACTGGAACTGAGGGACATCTCGCTGGCCAACTCGATGATCTCGCTGGGTTCCTGCA
Organism: uncultured Alistipes sp.; assembly: GCA_949840605.1. The sequence continues at coordinate 4,294 of CATKXN010000039.1, read as the reverse complement.
CCATGAAGCTCAACGCCGCGGCGCTCATGCAGCCGCTTTCGCTGGCGGGCTTCCAGAACATGCACCCCTTCGCCCCGGCGGACCAGGCCGAGGGCTATATGCAGTTAATCAGCGACTTGGAGAAGGACCTCGCAACGATCACCGGGTTCGCGGCCTGCTCGCTGCAGCCCAACTCGGGCGCCGCGGGCGAATACTCGGGACTGATGGTGATCCGGGCCTACCACCAGAGCCGCGGTCAGGGCTACCGCAACGTGGTGCTGATCCCGGCGTCGGCCCACGGCACCAATCCGGCGTCGGCCGCGATGGCGGGCATGAAGATCGTGACGGTGGCATGCGACGCCAACGGCAACATCGACGTCGCCGACCTCGAAGCCAAGGCGAAAGAGTACTCCTCGGAGCTGTGCGGGCTGATGGTGACCTACCCCTCGACGCACGGCGTCTTCGAGAGCCGCATCCGCGAGATCGTGGACGCCGTTCACGACGCGGGCGGACAGGTCTACATGGACGGCGCCAACATGAACGCGCAGGTGGGACTCACCAACCCCGGCTACATCGGCGCCGACGTCTGCCACCTCAACCTGCACAAGACGTTCGCCATGCCCCACGGCGGCGGCGGTCCGGGCGTCGGCCCGATCTGCGTCGCGGAGCACCTCCGGGCGTTCCTGCCGTCGCATCCGGTCGTGGTCACGGGCGGCGACGAGGGCATCACGGCGGTCGCATCGGCACCGTGGGGTTCGGCGCTGCTCCTGCCGATCACCTACGGCTATATCAAGATGCTGGGGGCCGACGGACTGCGCAAGGCCACCGAAATGGCCATCGTCAACGCCAACTATATGTCGGCGGCGCTGGCTTCGGAGTACCGCACCTACTATTCGGGCGAGACGGGCCGCGTGGGTCACGAGATGATCCTCGACCTGACGCATTTCAAGAAAGATTACAACATCGACTGCGGCGACATCGCCCACCGGCTGATGGACTACGGGTTCCACGCCCCGACGCTCTCGTTCCCCGTGCACGAGACGCTGATGGTCGAGCCCACGGAATCGGAGCCCAAGGAGGAGATGGACCGCTTCATCGAGGCGCTGGTGCAGATCAAGCGCGAATGCGAGGCGGCCGCCGGCCAGGCGGACAACGTGGTGGCGAACGCACCCCACACGGCCCGCGAGCTGGCCGGGGAGTGGCCGCACCCCTACACACGCGAAGAGGCGGCGTTCCCGCTGCGGTGGATCGGCGAGTCGAAATTCTTCCCCTACGTGTCGAAGATCGACAACGGCTACGGCGACCGCAACCTCTGCTGCCGCAACTGCGAGTAGCGTTTTCCGGAGAGACGAAACGGCGGCGGTAGAGACATCGCCGCCGTTTTTATTCGTTGCGGCACAATTATTTCATGCGATAATTTGGCAACTCGCCCCGAAGTGCGTACCTTTGGCGCCTTAAGAAGGCACTTTTAGGAGGGACGATAGCGGAGAATCGCTTCTGAACCGCAAATGCCGGGCAACGTCCCTGAAAAACGACGATAAAAACAACTAAACTTTATAACAATCGTATGAAAGTAGAACAGAACAAAATGGTCGGCGTAGACTACAAGCTCACCGTCGACGGACAGATCGCGGACCAGTCGCGTCCGGGCCAGCCGATCGAATTCATCTTCGGAACGGGCATGCTGCTCCCCAAATTCGAGGAGGCGATCCTGGGCAAGGAGATCGGCGAATCGGTCTCGTTCACGCTCGAGCCCAAGGACGGCTACGGCGAGATCATCGCCGAGGCGATCGTCGACCTGCCGAAAGATATATTCATGGTGGACGGCAAGCTGGCCGAAGACATTCTCTTCGTCGGCAGCCAGGTCCCGATGAGCGACGCCCAGGGCAACCGCATGATGGGCATCGTCAAGGAGGTCGGCGACGAGACCGTGAAGATGGACTTCAACCACCCGATGGCGGGCAAGACTCTCAACTTCGAGGTAGACGTGGTTTCGGTGCGCGACGTGACGCCCGAGGACCTGCAGGGCGGCTGCTCGTGCGGCGAATGCGGGGACGGTTGCGGCGAGGGCTGCGGCGACCACAACGGACACTGCAACTGCCAGGCGTAAGACGCAGGCGTAACGCCTGTTTTTAGGTGCATTTGAAGCACAGAACGCTTTCGAACCAAGTATCTGCTCCCAGGTGTAAGGGTGCAGCCGAAAGCCGGAAGGCTTTCGAACCAAGTGTCTGCTCCCGACCGAACAAGTACCACCGATAACGAAGCCGGGCCTTCGGGTCCGGCTTCGTTATCGGATTTTTTTCGTAACTTGCGCCGTCCCCGACAGGCCGGACGACACCTGAAATCCGATCCGCACGACGTGTTCACCCTTCGCCAATACCTGCTCACCCTCACCGATTCCCGCGGCCTGACGCGCACGCTGGGCGAGGTGGAGTTGTGCCGGGACGGGCGGGGACGCCCCCTTTACAGCGTCGGCAATTCGGCCGTCGTCTTCCGCATCCGCCGCGACGGACGCATCCGGTCGCTGCGCTGCTATTTGCGCCGGATGCGCCATCTGCGGGAGATCTACGGCGACAAACTGCTCGAAAAAGAACTGTTCCTCTACACCTCGTCGGAAACGGGCGTCTGGACGGACGCGATCCTGGGCGAATGGATCGACGGCGCGACCCTCCACGAGGCAGCCGCCGAAGCAGCCCTCGCACACGACGCCGCGGAACTCCGGAGCCTCGCGGAATCTTTCGACGCCCTGGCCGCAGCCCTGGTCGCCAACGACCGCGCCCACGGCGACCTGAAACCCGCGAACATCATCGTCGGCCGGGACCGGAAACTGTATCCGATCGACTTCGACGCCGCATTCCTGCCCGCCTTCGCCGGGGAGGCGAGCCCCGAACTGGGCACGGCGGCCTACCAGCATCCGGCCCGCACGGCGGCGGATTTCAACGAGCGGCTCGACGACTACCCCGCAGCCCTGATCTCCACGGCCCTGCACGCACTGGCCGAGGACCCGACGCTCTGGAAGCGTTACGGCACCGCCGACGGCCTGCTGTTCTCGCCCCGGGAAATCCCCGGCGACCCGGCCTACCGCGAGGCCCTCGCCCTGTTCGAACGCCGCGGCAGGGCCGTGCAATACCGCGTGGCACAGCTGCTCTGCGCCCCGTCCCTGCAGCTATTCGGACTGGCGGAACTGCTCGGCGAAGCGGTCCGGCAGGCCGGCGAACGGGAATTTCCGGACGGGACGGCCGTGCCGGAACTGTTCGCCGAGAACGGCCGCTGGGGCTACCGCACGCCGCAGCGGACGGTCATTCCGCCGCTTTACGACAACGGCTTCGACTTCACCGAGGGGCTGGCCGCCGTGCTGCTGGGCTCGACGTGGCACTACATCGACACGGCGGGCCGGACGCGGCTGAGCTTCCCCGGCTGCGAGGCCGTGAAACCCTTCCGCAACGGCCGGGCGCAGATCGTGCGCGACGGCCGCCGGATCGGGATCGACCGCGCGGGAAACGAATGCCCCGCATCGGAGACCGAATTTGCCGTTTAGCCGCAAATTGCTATATTTGCATCCAAAACATCTCAGGACAATGACATCATTTCGGAATTTGACCCCCGCGGAGATCGCCGCGCTCGAGGCCCTCGGCAATTCGGCCGAAGATTGGACGAAAGTGCTGGTCGCTCCGGATTTCGAACCCTCCCAACTCCGCCGGAGCCATCTGGAGGGGCGCATCGAGATCGCCCGGGGAGCCCGAATCATCCGTTCGCGGGTGGCCAACTACCGCCTCGGCGAAGAGTCGTTCGTCGAGGGCGTCACGGCGCTCGAATGCCGCCGCCGCTCGGCTTTCGGCAACGGCACGGGCGTCGCCACGATGAACGAGTGCGGAGGCCGCACGGTGAAGATATTCGACACGATGTCGGCACAGGTGGCCTATGTGATGGCCGTCTACCGCCACCGCCCGCAGACCATCGCGGCGCTCGAAAGGATGGTCGAAGAATACGCAGAATCGCGTTCGTCGGAGATGGGCGAAGTGGGCCGCGGGTGCCGCATCGTCGGCGCGCGCTTCATCCGCGAGGTCCGCATCGGCAACGACGTGGAGATCGACGGCGCGTCGATCCTCGAGAACGCCACGCTCTGCGACGGCGTCCGCATCGGCGTCGACGTCAAGGCCTACGACACCATCGCCGCCGAAAGCGCCGTCATCGGCAACGGCTCGATCGTCGAGCGCTGTTTCGTCGGCGAGAGCTGCCGGCTGGACAAGGGATTCACGGCCGCCGAATCGCTCTTCTTCGCCAATTCGCACTGCGAGCACGGCGAGGCCGCCTC
>CATKXN010000038.1 GCA_949840605.1 uncultured Alistipes sp. | reverse complement strand
TGCTCACGGCGCAGCTGCTGACCTTCGCCTATTTCGCCAAACCCCGCGCGAAAAAGGGCATCACCTACGGCAACGCCTTCGTCATCGGCCTCGCGCAGGCCGCGGCCACGCTCCCCGGCCTTTCGCGCTCGGGATCGACCATCGCCACAGGACTGTTGCTCGGCAAGAGCAAGGAGGAGGTCGCCAACTTCTCGTTCATCATGGTCATCCCGGTCATCCTGGGCAAGATGCTGCTGGACATCTGCTCGGGCGAGGTCACGGCCCTCGACATCCCGGCGGGAGCCCTCGCCGGCGGATTCCTCGCGGCCTTCGTTTCGGGGACGCTGGCCTGCAAATTCATGATCGAGGTGGTCAAGCGCGGCAAGCTGATCTGGTTCGCCCTCTACTGCTGCATCGCAGGACTCGTTTCGATCGTCTTCTCCATCCTCTGACCCGCATGCCTATGACCCGAGAACCGCTGGACCTGCGCGGCATCAACTTCGAAGACGGCTACATCGCCGTCCTGGACAAACCCCTCCGCTGGACCTCGACCGACGTGGTCCGCAAGGTCAAATTCGCCCTGCGCAAACTCGGCTACCGCAAGATCAAGGTCGGCCACGCCGGAACGCTCGACCCGCTGGCGTCGGGCATCCTCGTGGTCTGCATCGGCCGTGCCACGAAGCTGGTGGACGCCCTGCAGGCCGAAGAGAAGGAGTACATAGCCGACGTGATGCTGGGCGCCACGACCCCGAGCTACGACCTCGAGCACGAGATCGACCGCACCTATCCCTACGAACACATCACGCGCGAAGCGGTCACCGAAGCGCTCGCCTCGCTCACCGGCGAGCGGCTGCAAACCCCGCCCGTCTACTCGGCCAAGAAGATCGACGGAACGCGCGCCTACGAACTGGCCCGCGCCGGCGAAGAGGTCGCCGTGCGCCAGGCGCTGATCACCATTTACGAGATGGAGATCGTGGAATACGCCCTCCCGCGGGTGCGCATCCGGGTGCGCTGCAGCAAGGGCACCTACATCCGGTCGCTGGCCCACGAGATCGGGCAGGCGCTCCGCAGCGGGGCCCATCTCACGTCGCTGCGCCGCACGCGCAGCGGCGGGTTTACGCTCGAAAAAGCATACGAACTGGATGATTTTCTGGAAAATCTGCAGAAACTTGAAACAAAATAGCTTTTTTTACGTATAGGAAATAATCTGTGTATTTTTCCGAACGTAAAAACAAGAGCGTTTATCTATGAAATTATCGCAATACGGGTACGACTTTTCGCCCGAAATGCTGGCCAAATACCCGGCCGACAACCGCGACGAATCCCGGCTGATGGTCGTCAACCGCGCCAAAGGGACCGTCGAACACCGCATTTTCAAGGACATCCTCGAGTACTTCGACGAAAAGGACCTGTTCGTCTTCAACAATACCAAGGTTTTCCCGGCACGCCTCTACGGCAACAAGGAAAAGACCGGCGCCGAGATCGAGATCTTCCTGCTGCGCGAGCTGAACCGCGAACTGCGGCTGTGGGACGTGCTGGTGGACCCGGCGCGCAAGATCCGCATCGGCAACAAACTCTATTTCGGCGACGACGACCTGCTGGTGGCCGAGGTGATCGACAACACCACCTCGCGCGGCCGCACGCTGCGCTTCCTGTTCGACGGCTCCTACGAGGAGTTCAAGCAGACGCTCTTCGCGCTGGGCGAGACGCCCCTGCCCAAATGGGTGCGCGAGAAGGTCGAGCCCGAGGACGCCGAACGCTATCAGACGATCTTCGCCGAGAAGGAGGGCGCCGTGGCGGCCCCGACGGCCGGCATGCACTTCTCGAAACACCTGATGAAGCGCATGGAGATCAAGGGCGTCGACAAGGCTTTCGTGACGCTCCACGTAGGGCTGGGCAACTTCCGCACGGTGGACGTCGAAGACCTCTCGAAGCACAAGATGGACTCCGAACAGTTCTTCGTCACCGACGAAGCCGCCGAGGCGGTCAACGCCGCCAAAACCTCCGGCCACAAGGTCGTGGCCATCGGCACGACGGTCATGCGCACGATCGAAACCGCCGTCTCGACCAACGGTCTGATCAAGCCCATGGAGGGATGGACCAACAAGTTCATCTTCGCGCCCTACGAGTTCACGGTGGCCGACGCCATGGTGACCAATCTCCACCTGCCCTATTCGACGCAGCTGATGATGGTGGCGGCTTTCGGCGGGTACGAAACCGTGATGAACGCCTACAAGATAGCCAGGGAAGAAGGGTACCGTTTCGGCACATACGGAGACGCGATGCTGATTCTTTGAAAAATTTTCACTATCTTTGCGAGTATAAACCCCACTGAACATGGCAAGCAAGATTCTGTACGTATGTCAGGAAATCACCCCCTATCTTCCCGAAACGGAGGGTTCCCGGCTTTGCCGTGCGCTGACGCAGGCAATGCAGGAACACGGGAACGAGATCCGGACCTTCATGCCCCGTTACGGCTGTATCAACGAGCGCAGGCATCAGCTGCATGAGGTCATCCGCCTCTCGGGCATGAACCTCATCATCGACGACAACGACCACCAGCTGATTATCAAGGTCGCCTCGATCCCGGCAGCCCGCGTACAGATTTACTTCATCGACAACGACGACTATTTCTCGCGCAAGGCCGTGCTGGCCGACGCCGAGGGCAACTATTTCCCGGACAACGACGAACGGGCCATCTTTTTCGCCCGCGGCGTGCTGGAAACAGTCAAGAAACTGCGCTGGACCCCCACCGTCGTGCATTGCCACGGATGGTTCACGGCCGTGGTTCCCGTCTATCTGAAGCGGGTTTTCGCCGACGATCCGATCTTCCGCGACGTCAAGGTCGTGGTGTCGCTCTACGGCGACGGCTTCCCCGGCGAGCTCCATCCGGAGTTCGGCGCGAAGATCGCCGGCGAAGGGGTCAAAGATAAAAATCTCTCGATTCTCGACACCCCGTCATACGAAAACCTCTGCCGTTTCGTTATGGAATATGCCGACGGTGTGGTGGCGGCTTCCCCGGATGTCGCCCCCGAGGTGCTCGAAATGGCCCGTACAAGCGGAAAGCCGATGCTCGAATACCAGTCGCCCGAGGCGGAGGACTTTTTCGATAATTACAACCGATTCTATGAAGCTATTCAATAATTTCCGCCGCAGGCTGCTCCCGGTCGCAGCAATGGCCGCAGCGATCGCTGCGGTTTCCGCGGGCTGCACCAAGGTAGACGATACGCTGGGCGGAAACCTCATTCCGGACAACCAGCAGATGAAGGCCGGATATGTCGAAATCAAGGGAGTGAATCCCCGGAAATACGTCGAGACGCGGCTGTTTCAGAGCGATTCGCTGATCGGCTCGAACATCTCCTACGGCTATTTCGGAACCCACCTCAACGACACGCTCGGCGAACGCAAGGCCGGATTCCTCTCGCAGATGATCAACTACTACAAAGTCGATTCGGGTTATTTCGGATACATGCCGATCTTCGACTCGGCGCAGATCATGCTCAAAATCACCAGCATAGGCCGCGACAGCCTGACCGAACAGACCTTCGCCGTCTACGAGATCGTCAGCAACGACTACATCGACAAAAAACCGGTCGCCGCGGGCAAGTCGCAGGGCGACACGACGTTCTACATCAATTTCAACCCGCAGAACCCCAACGGGGACGGTTCCGCAGCCCCGGTCTACAATCCCGCCAAACCGCTCTTCCGGTTCAAACTCGGCGGCAAGGGCACCACGCCTTCGACCGCCGCGAGCATCACACTGGAGCCGACGGAAGACGGCAAGAACTACATCAAACGCCTGATGCTTCAGGACGAAAGCGAATACAAGGACGGGAAACCGGACTATTCGATTTACAGCCCCGACAGCCTCGAGTTCTGGGTCCAGCGGTTCAAGGGGCTCTATATCTGCCCCGATCCGGACACGACGATCGACGGCGAAGGCACGATCTTCGCCACGTCGCTCGACTACTCGGGCCTGGCGGTCTTCGGCCGCAACCGGGTGAAGGACGACCCGACGCTGATCAAGGATACGATCGGCATGGTCTACTATTTCTACGAATCCGGCGCCGAATTCGGCAACGTCTCGGTGAACACCATTGCCCACGACTACGGCAAAGCCACCTCGGCCGCCCGAATCGACATCGCCCAGGCCCGCGAGGTCAATCCCGACGGCAGCATCAACGACAACCGGGAGCTGAATTCCCGCGTCTACGTCGAAGGCATGGGCGGCGTGGTGACCGAGATGACCTTCACGCCGGAGTTCTTCGCACGGCTGGAAGAGGAGATCGCCGAAGCGAACGAGAAGGACGGCAAGGATTTCAAGACATTGGCATTCAGCCAGGTTCGCATGTCGGTCTACTTCAGCGACAGTCAGTACGACTGGGAAAACCTGACTTTCGGCAGCCAGCTGATCGATCAGATGAACGCATTCCCGGACCGGCTGGGCCTATACACCAATTTCAAGAAGCTGACGCCGATCTCGGACTACGCCTATACCTACGAGCAGAACTACAACACGACGCTCGCCTACGGCGGCAAAGTCAACCGTAGCCGCGGATGCTACGTGATGGACATCACGGGCTATATGCAGCAGCTGTGGAACAGTTACAACAAGGCCAAAGAGGCTGCGGGCGGCGAGGTCGCCGGCATCGACTGGGACAAGGTCGCGAACCGCACGGTCTATATCGGTCCCGAGGCGTACGGGCTCTACTCCACGTCGTTCGGCGTCTTGCAGGGCATGGACGCCGGCGGCAACGAAGCCCCGATCCGCTTCGACCTGGCCTATAACCTGATTAAATAACGACAGACAAACCCTCATGCGGAACCTAAGTGTAATGCTTAGGTTTTCGCATTTCTGAAAAAGCCATCGAAAACGCAATGCAGGAAAACTTAGTTATCGTAGAGTCCCCCGCCAAGGCCAAGACCATCGAGAAATTTCTCGGCAAGGACTTCATCGTCAAATCGAGCTTCGGTCATATCCGGGACCTTGCGAAAAAGGACCTCGGCATCAATGTCGCGGAAGGATTCAAACCGGTCTACGAAATCCCGGGCGACAAGAAGAAGGTGGTCGACGAACTGACCAAGCTGGCCAAATCGAAAACCGTCTGGCTGGCGTCCGATGAAGACCGCGAAGGAGAAGCCATCGCATGGCACCTCACCGAAGTGTTGGGGCTCCCCGTCGACCGGACCAAGCGCATCGTCTTCCACGAGATCACCAAGCGGGCGATCCTGGAGGCCATCGAAAAACCGCGCACGGTCAATATGGACCTGGTGAACGCCCAGCAGGCGCGCCGCATCCTCGACCGGCTGGTCGGGTTCGAACTCTCGCCCGTGCTGTGGAAAAAAGTGCGTCCGTCGCTCTCGGCGGGACGCGTGCAGTCGGTGGCCGTGCGGCTGATCGTCGAGCGCGAGCGCGAGATCATCGCCTTCCGCTCGGCGGCCTATTTCCGCGTCGTGGCGCAGTTCCATGCCGCCGGCGACCCTGAAAAGACGCTTTTCAAGGCCGAACTCGCATCGCGTTTCGAAACCGCGGTGCAGGCCGAAGAGTTTTTGAAAAGCTGCGTCGGCGCGACCTTCACGGTGACTAAGTCCGAAGAAAAACCCGCGCAGCGTTATCCCGCGCCACCGTTCACCACCTCGACGCTTCAGCAGGAAGCCGGCCGCAAACTGGGCATGTCCGTTTCGCAGACGATGTCCGTGGCGCAGCATCTCTACGAGCAGGGTCTCATCACCTACATGCGTACCGACTCGGTGAACCTCTCGCAGCAGGCGCTGGCCCAGTGCAAGGAGGAGATCACGAAACTCTACGGCGAGAAATACTCCCGCTGGTTCAACTACAAGACCAAGACCAAAGGCGCCCAGGAGGCCCACGAGGCCATCCGCCCGTCGTACATCGAGCGGCAGTCGATCGAGGGCACGCCCGCCGAAAAGAAACTCTACGACCTGATCTGGAAGCGCACGGTCGCTTCGCAGATGGTCTGCGCGGAGTTGGACCGCACGACGATCACGATCGACATGTCGGGTTCGTCGAACCAGTTCGTGGCGCAGGGCGAGGTGGTCCGTTTCGACGGCTTCCTGCGCCTCTACTCCGAATCCACGGACGACGACCAGACCGCCGAGGGCGGCGAGGGGCTGCTGCCGAAACTGACGGCCGGCGACCGGGTGCTCCCGGCGCAGATCACCGCCACGGAGCGCTTCACGTCGGCTCCGGCGCGTTACAACGAGGCGTCGCTCGTGAAACGGCTGGAGGAGCTGGGCATCGGACGTCCTTCGACCTACGCCCCGACGATCACCACGATCATCAACCGCGGCTACGTCGTCAAGCAGAACAAGGACGGCCAGAAACGCAACTACGTGCAGTTCACGCTCACCGGCGACAAGATCGCCCAGAAGACCCTTTCGGAGAACTACGGCAAGGAGAAGAACCGCCTTTCGCCGACCGACATCGGCATGGTGGTGAACGACTACCTGGAGGAGCAGTTCGGACCGATCATCGACTACAACTTCACGGCCAGCGTCGAGAAGGAGTTCGACCGCATCGCCGAGGGCGACATCACGTGGGAGAAGATGATCGACGGTTTTTACGGTCCTTTCCACCAGATGGTCGATTCGGCCATCGCCACGCAGAACCCCAAGACACGCGAGGTGCGCATTCTGGGCAACGACCCCAAGACGGGACACGTCGTGAAGGCCCGCATCGGCCGTTACGGTCCGATGGTCGAGATCGAAGGGAACGAAGGCGAAAAAAGCCGTTTCGCATCGCTCAAGAAAGGCCAGCTGATCGAATCGATCACGCTGGAAGAGGCGTTGGAACTCTTCGCGCTGCCCCGCGGTCTGGGACAGCTGGACGGCGAGGAGCTGACCGTCGGCATCGGCAAATACGGCCCCTACGTCCGCTACGGCAAGTCGTTCGCCTCGCTGGCGAAGACCGACGATCCCTACACGGTCACCTACGACCGGGCCGTGGAGATCGTGCGTGCGCACCAGGCCGCCGCAGCCGCGGCCAACACGCCGCTCAGGAGTTTTGCCGAGGACCCCGACATGCTGGTCAAAAACGGCCGCTACGGCGCCTACATCGCTTACAAGGGCAAGAACTACCGTCTGCCGAAAGGCGCCAAACCCGAAGAGCTGAGCCTCGACGACTGTCTGAAGATCGTCGCCGGATCGAAGAAATAACGACAAAAACCCGTCATACCATGAAAAACCTCATCCTCGCCGCATTCGCGCTCTGCCTCGCAGGAGGAGCCGCGGCACAAACGCCCGGAACGGCCGCCCCGGAGGGCTACCGGTTCACCGACGTCAAGATCATGCCCGTCACCTCCGTCAAGGACCAGAGCCGCAGCGGCACCTGCTGGTGCTACTCGACCCTTTCGTTCCTCGAAAGCGAGATCCTCCGCGCCGGAGGTCCCGAAACGGACCTCTCGGAGATGTGGATCGTGCGCAACATCTATTTCGAAAAAGCGGTGAAATACGTCCGGCTCCACGGTTCGCTGAACCTCGCCGTCGGCGGACAGGCCCACGACGTGACCGGCGGCATCCAGCGCTACGGCATCGTCCCCGAGGAGGTCTATCCGGGGCTGAACTACGGCTATGACAAACCCAATTTCGACGAGATCGACGCCGTCATCAAGGCCTACGCCGACGCGGTGATCGCCGCCGCCTCGAAACGACGCGACGGAGGCAAACTCACGACCGCCTGGCAGGCCGGACTGAACGGCATTCTCGACGCCTATTTCGGCGTCATGCCCGAGAAGTTCACCTACGGGGGCAAGGAGTACACCCCCGCATCGTTCGCCGCGTCGCTGCCGATCGACATGAACGATTACATCGAATTCTCGTCGTTCACCCACCACCCCTTCTACACGGAGTTCGCCATGGAGGTCCCCGACAACTGGAACTGGGACAAGGTGTGGAACGTGCCCCTGGACGAATTCATGCAGGTCATCGACAACTCCCTGGAAAAGGGCTATACCATCGCCTGGGGCACCGACGTCAGCGAGAAGGGCTTCAGCCGCACCAAGGGGCTGGGCATCATCCCCGAGGCCGACCTCGAAGGCATGGAGGGAACCGAAGCCGAGAAGTGGGGCAAACTCACCCAGAAGGAGAAGGACGCCGCACTCTACAACTTCGAAAAGCCCGGCAAGGAGCGCACCATCACGCAGGAGCTCCGTCAGGAGGGATACGACAACTACGAGACCACCGACGACCACGGCATGCAGATCGTCGGCACGGCCGTCGACCAGAACGGCACGCCCTACTACAAGGTCAAGAACTCGTGGGCCCAGGCCGGACCCTACGCGGGCTACTGGTACTTCTCGCGTCCGTTCGTCGCCTACAAGACGATGACCGTGCTGGTCAACAAGAACGGCGTACCCAAGGAGATCCTCAAAAAGATCGGACTCAAATAAGCGTGCGCACCGCACAACGCAACGGCCCGGGCTTCCGTCGAAGTCCGGGCCGTGCATTTGCCGGAACCGGCTCACTCCTCGATTTCGACCCCCAGCAGCCGGGCCAGTTCGGCGGCCTGAAGCACGCTGATCTTCACGCCTTTCAGCTCGAAGGAGTCGATCTCGCGGACCCGTATCCCGCGGATGTCCGAATCGGCGAACGACACGCCCCGCAGGCGGGTTCCGAAAAACTCGGCCATCGCCAGCTCGCACTGCGCGAACTCCACGCGCTCGAAACGGCAGTCGCCGAAGGCCGCGCTGCGCATCCGGCATCCGGCGAAGCGCACCGTGCGCAGCCGCGAGAAGGCGAAATTGGCGAATTCGCCCTTGCAGCGGTCGAACAGCAGGTGGTTGAGGGTCGTCTCGGCAAGACCGGTTCCCGTCAGCTTGCAGTCGGCGAACTCCACGCGGTGAAAACTGCACCCCTGCAGGTCGGCGTTCGAGAAATCGCAGTTGCGGAAGACGACATCCGAGAACTGCGAATGCCCGAGCACGCTTCCGGCAAAGACACAGCCGGTAAAACGGCACCCCTGCACGGAGAGGTGTTCGCGGACGAGCGCACCGAATCCGACACCGCGAAAAGCGGCGTCGGCAATCTCCTCGTCGAGGAGCATCCGCGCAGGATCGGCGCCGGTTTCGGGTTCGGGAGGCAGTTGCGGACGGGCGATTTCCATACAGGGACATTGTTTGAATTACGACAAAGGTAGGAATTTTTCCCGGATTGGTTGCCACTTTCAGGGGTTCCGATTGTTCATTTTGCACAACCGAAAATTAGGGTTATCTTTGCATCCGACTCCTACCCCATTGGTTATGAAAAAAAGCATCATACTCCTCTTCCCCGCAGTTCTCCTGCTGCTGGCCGCCGGCCCGGCATCCGCCCAGGACACGGTGCTTTCGAAGGAGAATTATCCCTCGACCGAAACGACGCTTTCGCAGATCGGACAGGCCGAAGCGCACCCCAATGCCCGACACGTCCGGAAGGCCGACACCTCGGCCCTCGCCGCACCGGTGAAACGCCCCGGACTCATCCGCCGCATCATCGACTATTACAGCCGTTCGAACGTCGACCGGACCTTCGAAAAGAAGATCGACTGGAGCATCGCGCCCGGTCCCAACTACTCGTCGGACGTCGGATTCGGCATCGGCTTCCTGCTGGCGGGCCTCTACCGGCTCGACCGCACCGACTCGGTCACCGCGCCGTCGAACATCTCGATCTACGGCAACTTCACGACCGAGAAGTTCGTGCTGCTGCGTTTCTCGGGCGACAACATCTACAACCACAACAAACAGCGGCTGAGCTACTCGGGAGCCTTCGTCTATTTTCCCGGGGCTTTCTACGGCGTGGGCTACCAGGCCGGCAAGGAGGGGTACGCGCAGGACCTCACCACGACGATGGGCATCTTCCGCATCTCCTACTGCACGTCGCTCGTGGGGCGCTTCTATGTCGGCGTCAGCGGCGGCATCGACTACACCGGGGCCAAATATAAGAGCTCCGGCATGGTGGAATACATGCGGAAGATCGACAACGACGAGGTGGCGAAACCGGGCGGACAGATCGGCGAAATGTACGACCAGGATGGCAAACGCTACGACCCCGAGAAACAAGACCCCTTCTCGAATTACATCGCCGCGACGGGCGACAAACCCAACGCCTTCAACACCAACATCGGACTCTTCGCCCAGTACGACACGCGCGACGTGACGTTCAACGCCTCGAAGGGCATTTTCATCAAGGGCGAAGCCAAATGGTATCCCGAATGGCTGGGCAACACCCGCCGCACGTTCGGACGCTTCACGCTGACCTTCGACTTCTACCAAAAGCTCTGGAAAGGGGCCGTGCTGGCCTACGACCTCTATGCGGACGTCACGGTCGGGACGCCCTCGTGGCATATGTACGCCAAGATGGGCGGCATGGAGCGCATGCGCGGCTACTACGAGGGTCGCTACCGTGACAAACGGCTCGTCGAAACGCAATTCGAACTGCGGCAGAAAATCTACCGCCGCCACGGCATCGTGGGATGGATCGGCGGCGGGCAGGTCTGGGGCACGGATAAGTTCCGCTGGGGCAACACGCTGTGCAGTTTCGGATGCGGCTACCGCTTCGAATTCAAGAACCGCATGAACATCCGCCTCGACTACGGATGGGGCAACTTCGGCAACCAGAACCTGCCGTGGGACCGCAAACGCTCCTCGGCATTCCTGTTCACCGCCTCGGAGGCATTTTAGCAGGAATCCCGACGCGTATTCTGCGGCCCGCGTACAGTCCCCGCCAGGCGTCTACAGGATATATACGACCATATAGCCGTCTTCACGGCGCACGGAGAGCTCCACGGGCTCTCCGTTTTCGATCCGCCCTGTCAGCCTGCCCGCCGCGAGGTCCGCACCCTCGATGCGGAGGTCGTTCCGGAAATCCAGTTCCCGGCGTCCGGCGTACTTATAGAGCGTCTCCTTGGCGCACCAGACGATTCCCGGCCACAGCGGATCGTCGGAAAGACCGCGTTCGGAAGGGGTCGTATACCGGTCTTCGGCCCGGCTGAAATCGCGCGACACGGGTTCGATGTCCACGGCGCAACGTTCCGTAGAGATGCAGACGGCGATGCGGCCCGCACAATGCGCAACCGAAATGCGAAGTTCCGAGCCCCACAGCACGGGAGCCCCCACGGCGTCGTAGCCGATCCGCAACTCCGCCCCCAGTTCGCGCCGCACGAGGGCCCGCCAGCCGAGAAACTCCGCCCGGCGGCGCGCCGAGCCGAACGCCGCCGCCTCGGCGCGCTCTTCGGGCGTCGTCCAGCGGGCCGCCTCATCGGCAGTCACCGGCGGTTCGACCAGCAGTTTCGGAATCATTGGAGGTCTACACGGATTTTGTCGATGCGGTGCCCGTCCATCTCCTGCACCGTGAAACGGATGTCGTGCGAGGTGAAGACGTCGCCTTTGCGCGGGAAGTCGCGTTTGAGTTCGAGCATCAGCCCCGCGAGGGTCTCAGCCTCGCCCCGCACGTCGGCGAAGGTCTCCTCGCCGATGTCGAGTATACGTTCGAAATCTCCGAGGTGGGTCTTGCCCTCGAACACATAGCACTTGGGATCGAGACACGTATAGAACGACTCGTCGTTGTCGCTCTCGTCGGAAATCTCGCCCACGATCTCCTCGATGATGTCCTCCAGCGATACCAGCCCCAGCGTCGAGCCGTACTCGTCGACGACGATGGCCATGTGGACCTTGTTCGACTGGAAATCGGCCAGCAGGTCGTTGATCTTCTTGTGCTCGGGCACGAAGTAGGGTTTGCGGACCAGCTGCTGCCAGGCGAAATCGCTGCCGTTGTTGATGTAGGGCAGCAGGTCCTTGACGTAAAGCGTGCCGCGGATGTTATCGATATCCTCCTCATAGACCGGGATGCGCGAGAATCCCGATTCGATGATCGTCTTCTTGACCGTTTCGTAGTCGTCCGTGGCATCGAGCGCCGTGATGTCCACGCGGGGTTTCATGATCTCCTGCACCTCGGTATTGACGAAGTTGACGATCCCCGACAGCATCACGTGCTCCTCGGGGCTCGTGTTCTGGGTCATGTCCACGGCGTCGGCCAGTTCGTCGAGGGAAATCTCGCTTTTGTGGGCGGCCTTCTCGCTGATGCGGCTGCTCGTGCGGACGAGGATGTACGACAGCGGATAGAAAATCCACCGCAGCAGCACGAGGGGCCGGGCCACCGTCGAGGCGAAACGCACGGGGACGGTCTGCGCCAGCACCTTGGGCAGTATTTCGCCGAAGAGCAGCAGCAGAAAGGTCACCAGCACGGTCTTGAACAGGAATTCGAAACGCAGGAACGTGAAAAGCGAGTCGATGATATGGGCCGTGAGAATGACGATGCAGATGTTCACCAGGTTGTTGACCACCAAAATCGTGGCCAGCAGCAGATCGACGTCGGTCAGCAGGCGCAGCACGGCGGCGGCCGACGTCGACCTGCTGTTCTGCAACCGGCGGACATCGTTGTGCGAAAGGGAGAAAAACGAAGTCTCGGCACCCGATACGAGCGCCGAAACACACAACAGACAGAATGTCACCGCGCACAGCACGGCGATATGGGCTTCGAACCCATTGAACGCAATCCAGTGATGAGTTTCTTCCAAACTGACAGGTTATTGGTTAATCGAACAGCGAGCCGCCCTGCGCCTTCTCTTTCGGGGCCTGGGCTTCCGCCGTGTCGTCTTTCAGTACCTCTTTGCGGCCGCCGGGCATCTGCACGACGAATTTCGAGTTGCGCGACTGGTAGGCGGGCTTGGCCAGCAGGCTCTCGATATTGCTGTAACGGGTCGGCTTGGCCCCGAGCATCACCTGCTCGGGCTGGCGCTGCGCGACCTTGGGCGGCAAGGGCTTGATCGGTTCCAGCACGGGGGCGGCAGCAGGTTCCTTGGCGACCGGCTCGACGATATGGGCCGGGGGAATGATCTGCTTCATCACACCGGACTGCGCCTCGCCCTCGAAGCCCGTGGCGACCACCACCAGTTCGATGGAATTGCCCAGCTGCGGCTTCTCGCTCGTACCCCAGATGATATTGGCGTTATGGATCACCCCGTGATCGTCCTGCACACTGGCGTGAGCCTGGATATACTCCAGGATCCGCACCACCTCCTCGTACATCAGGGCGTCGGCATCCGAAACCGAGATGTTCAGCAGGATGTTCTTGGCTCCCGAAATGAGGTTGTGGTCCAGCAGCGGCGAGCGCAGCGACGCCTCGGCGACCGTCTCGGCACGGTTGTCGCCCTCGGCCGTGGCGACGGCCATGTGGGCCCGGCCGCTGTCGCGCATCACCTTCGAGACATCGGCGAAGTCGACGTTCACCAGGTCGCTCTCGACGGTGATGATTTCGGCGATGCCCTTCGCAGCCGAAGCCAGGATGTCGTCGGCCTTGCCGAAAGCCTGTTTGAGCGAGAGGCGGCCGTAAATCTCCAGAATGTTCTCGTTGTTGATGATCAGCAGCGAATCGGCGTTCTGGCGCAGCTCCTCGATACCGCGGAACGCCTGTTCGTAACGGATCTTACCCTCGACGGCCAGCGGCGAGGTGACGATGGCCACCGTCAGCAGTCCCATCTCCCGGGCCAGCTTGGCGATGACGGGCGAAGCGCCCGTACCCGTGCCGCCGCCCATACCGGCCGTGATGAAGATCATCTTCGTACCGGCCTCCTCGAGCGTCTGCCTGATTTCGGGCAGCGACTCGACGGCCGCACGGCGTCCGTTCTCGGGGTCGTTGCCGGCTCCGAGGCCCTCGGCTCCGAGGCGGATCTTCTGCTCCACGGGACTCTTGTCGAGCGCCTGCTGGTCGGTGTTGCAGACCATGAACGTAACCCCTCTGATGCCGAGATTCCACATGTGGTTCACGGCATTGCCCCCGGCGCCGCCGACGCCTACGACCGTAATGATCGAGCCGTTCGTGCGCGGGGCCTTGATTTCCGACATCAATTCGTCTGTCATATCGTTATTTCGCTTTTTATCCAAACAACTTAAATTACCCTTTTCCCGCTGATGAGCGGGGTTTTCGCGGCGTTCCGCCGCGTTTGCAAATCCGACCCTCCACTGAATTCCCTCCTCGGAGGGGACTTGTCGCTACGCAACCGGGAATTCAACCGGGATTTCTCCCGGAATGCGGACGGATTTCACACAACGGCCGCAGCGTCTGGCGGGGAAAGACTTCCCTAAATTTCTTCGTCTTCGGCGGCCGAAAAACTGTTGTTGAGTTTAGTGATCGCCCCCATGACGATCGACCCGAAACCGCGCTTGCGACGGGGTTCGGTAACCACGGGTTCCTCCGGCTCGTCTTTTCCGCCGGCATTCTCCCCGTATGACTCCTCCGGCGCGGGTGCCGGCGCGGGTGCGGCAGGCTGCTGCGGGAAGCGGGGCGGGACATGCTTGAACTCCGGGGCGGGTTGCGGAGCCGGCGGAATGAACCCCGGTCGCTGCGCGGCGCCCGCCGCCGATGCCGTGACCGGCGGACGCTCGACGACGGCGCATCCGCCCTGCTCGGCGCCCTTCAGCAGGATGCCCACGGCCGTCGAACAAGCCGGATCGGCCACCTTTTCCTTCGACTCCTCGGTGATGCCCACCTCGGGAACGGCGACGCGCACGTCCATACCCGTCACCCGGCGGAACAATTCGTCGAGGTCCTTCAATTTCGCCGAACCGCCCGTCAGCACGATGCCGTAGGCCAGTTTCCCGGCGAAGCCCGAATCCTTGATCTCCTGCTGCACGAACTCGGCGATGTCCGTGGCGCGGGCCTCGATCACCGTCGCCAGGTTGCGCAACAGAATATCCTTCGCCTCGCGGGCCGTGCGGCCGTTGACGCGGATCAGCTTGTCCTCGGGGGCCAGTTCGGCAACCGCCGAACCGTATTTCTGTTTAAGGCTCTCGACATGTTTCTCGGGAACGCTCATCGTGCGGATGTCGCGGTTGATGGCCGAAGCCCCGATCGGAATCGAGGCGATGTAACGCACCACGTTGCGGTAATAGACCGTCACGTCGGTGACGCCGGCGCCGACGTCGACCACGGCCACGCCCTCCTCCTTCTCATCGGGCAGCAACACCGACTCGGGCGCCGCCAACGCGTCGGATACGACGCCCAGCATCTTGATCCCGAGACGTTTGAGCGCCATGTCGAGACGCTGCATCGGGGTTTTGAGGCAGAGGATGAAATTGAACGTCGACGAAAGTTTCTTGCCGAACGAACCCACGGGGTTGCGGACTTCCTGGCTGTCGTCGACCATGTAATTCTGGGGCACGCGCTCCATGATGGTTTCGTCGTCGGGCGCCTGCACGTTGCGCATGCGGTCGAACAGCGCATCGACGTCTTTCTGGTTGACGCCGTTCTGGGGATCGTAGACGAAAACATGGTCGGTGTGACGCGCGCAGCGCACGAAATCGCCCGAGATACCGGCATAAGCCTCCGTAATGCGGATTCCGAGCTGTTCCTCGGCCTCCGACACGGCTTCGCGGATGGCGCGGCTCACCAGCTCGATATTCTCGATCCGGCCCGCACTGACCCCCTCGACGGGTTTCGAGACGATGCAGGCGACGTCAACGGGGCCTTCGGGCGTCTTCTCGCCGACGGCCACCACGACCGACGAGCAGCCCAGATCGACGGCAACGGTATAATTCTTTCTTTCCACGGTATAATCCTTTTACTTCTTGCAAACCACCTGGTCGTTATATCTGATGTCAATAGTGCGGTATTCGTTCCAGCCGATCGCCGGAAGCCCGCGGCGGTAAAACCGCTCCAGCTTCGCGAACTTGCGTTCGACCTCCTCCAACCGGCCGAAGAGGATCGTAAAACGACCGCTGCGGGGCGTCAGCTCCACCTCCAATGCTCCGCTGGGGGTCGTATGCGCTGCGATCTGCACCACTTCCGACCTCCAAAAATCGTCGTTTTCGACACTCTCCACAAAGGTAAGGAGTTTCATGAAATCTTCGTAGCTTTTCTCCAACTTTTTTTGCTTCTCCCGCTCGGCCTCCTGCCGCCCGGCGATCCGTTCGATCTCCTCGCGGATCACGCGCGCCCGGTAGCGGTAGCTGCGGCGCAGTCCGGCCTTCTTTTCGCGCAGCGCATCGACCCGCGCATCGAACTCCTTGGAGCCCTCCAGCCGCCACCACTGCCGTTTGATGCGCATGCGGCGCAGGGCCGAGACATTGCGGTCGTTCTCCAGCTCGCGGCGGTAGAGGGGATACTTCTCCCGCTCCAATTCGGCGATCCGGTTTTCGATCTCCTGCAGACGCCGGTCGATATGCTCCCGGACGCTCCCCGCGTACGAAGCCGGAAAAGGCGGACGGTACGAACCCGTGACTACCGGAACGTAGAGCGACGAAGCGCGCGGGGCGGCAAAAACATATCCCCCGGCTGTCGCATAGGCGTTCAGTCCGTCGGTCAGCAGCCGCAGGAGGGGCTTGCGCTGGCTGATGGCGACGTGCAGGACCCCGTCGTAGGAGACGTAGGCGACCGCCTCGTCCACGAAGCCGTTGCGGGCGATCAGGCGTTCGATGCCCGCAAGGTCTACCGCATCAACAGCCGTGCCGAGCGTTCCGATCCCGCTGTGCGAAATCCACCCGCCGACCATCGCCGCCGACACCAGATGGCCCTGCGAGGAGCTGTCCACGACCTCGATCTCCACGCTTCCGACCTTTTTCGCCATGCGCACACGGCGTGCCGATGCCCCCGCCCAGATGACATAGGCGGCGACACCGGCCCACATGAGGCCCAGAAGCGTGTATCTGAGGTATCGGTTCACGCGTCAGCTTTTCATGCGGAGCTTTTCGGCAAGGGCATCGCAGCAGGCGTCGATATTGCCCGCCCCGAAGCTAATCACCACATCCGTATCCATCGCGGCGACTTCGTCGGCCAGCCGTCCGCGCTCCACGGTGCGGCAGGGAACCGTCACCCGGTCGGCAATGATCTCCGACGCGACGCCCGGAATCGGCTCCTCGCGCGCCGGGTAGATCGGCAGCAGCACCACTTCGTCGGCATGCGACAACGCCGCGGCGAACTCCGCATGCAGGTCGCGGGTGCGGGTGTAGAGATGGGGCTGGAAGAGCGCCGTGATCCGCCGCCCGGGGAACATCCCGCGCACGGAGGTCAGCGTCGCCGCCAATTCGCGCGGATGGTGGGCGTAGTCGTCCATATAGACCTGTTTCGGGGTGTTCACATAGAACTCGAAACGCCGTTTGACGCCCGAGAACGACGCCAGCGCTTCGCGCAGTTTGTCGGCGTCCGGCTCCGTCCCTTCGGCCTGCGCGGCGCACCACACCGAAGCGACCGCCGCCACCGAATTCTCGATGTTGATCCATCCCGGGATGCCGAGCGTACACCCCTCGAACACGCCCGACGGCGTCACGATGTCGTAGCGGTAATGTCCGCCTTCGAGCAGCCGCACGTTGCGGGCATAGAAGTCGCACGGGGTGTCGTAAGCATACCGATAGACGGTGATCTCCGGATTGTCGATCCCGATGTCGACCCCCTGCTTGATAACGAGGTACCCGTCGGGGCGAATCTGCCGCACGAACTGCGCGAAGGCCTCCTTCACCGCTTCGTGGGTTCCGTAGATATCGAGGTGGTCGGCATCGGCCGAGGTCACCACCGCTACGTCGGGATACAGGCGCAGGAACGAGCGGTCGAACTCGTCGGCTTCGACGGCCAGCCTCCCGCCGTCGCCCAACACCAGATTGCCCCCGAAATTCTTCGAGATGCCGCCCAGGAATGCCGAGCCGCCGCCCGTCAGCACGCGGTTGAGCCACGCCACCAGCGTCGAAGTGGTGGTCTTGCCGTGGGTGCCCGCCACGGCCATCACGTATTTTCCCTCGGCCAAATGTCCCAGCATCTGCGACCGCTTCTCGATCCGGAAGCCGTGCTCCGTGAAATAGCGGTACTCGCCGTGGTCCTGCGGCACGGCGGGGGTGTAGACCACCATCGTCCGCTCCGGGTCGAGAAACTCCCCGGGAATCAGCCGCACGTCGTCCTCGTAGTGAACCGCGGCGCCTTCGGCTTCGAGTTCCTCGGTGAGGTGCGAGCGGGTGCGGTCGTATCCGGCGACCCGGCGGCCCTCGTGCAGGAAATAACGGGCCAGGGCGCTCATACCGATACCGCCGATACCCAGAAAATAGACATTCTCGTATTCCATCATTTCATCACCTTTACAATCTCATTCACAATATCTTCCGCAGCGTTCGGGCGTGCCAGCGCCTCGAGGCTGCGGCTCATCGCCGCCAGTGCCTCCCGGTCGGCCAGCAGCTCCAGGGCCCGCGGCATCGCCTTCGTGCGGCTCTCGGCGTCGGCGACCACCACCGCGGCGCCCTTCGTCTCCAACGCCCGGGCGTTCTTGGTCTGATGGTCCTCGGCCACATTGGGCGAAGGCACGAACAGCACCGGCTTGGCCACCAAACACAGTTCCGAGACCGTTCCGGCACCGCTGCGCGACACGACCAGATCGGCCGCGGCGTAGGCATAGTCCATGCGGTCGATGAAAGCCCCCTGCCAGACGTGCCGGGCCGGATGTGCGGCCAGAAAAGCCTGCATCTCGCGCTCGTAGTATTTGCCCGTCTGCCAGATCACCTGCACGGGGGCTTCGCCGCCCGTCCGGACGATCCATGCCTTCATCATCTCGTTCAGCGACCGCGTGCCGAGCGACCCGCCGACCACCAGAATCACCGGCAGGTCGGGCGTCAGGCCATAGTATTTCAGCGCCTCGGCGCGGTCGGCGCCCTCCTTCGAGAAACGTCCCCGCAGGGGATTGCCCGTCAGCGTGATCTTGTCCGCCGGGAAGAAGCGTTCCATCCCCTCGTAGGCCGTGCAGATGCGCTTCGCACCCTTCGACAGGATCTTGTTCGTAACCCCGGCATAGGAGTTCTGCTCCTGAATGACCGTCGGCACGCCCATCCGCTGCGCCGCCCACAGCACCGGAGCGCTGGCATAGCCGCCGAATCCGACGACCGCGTCGGCCCCGAACTCGCGGATGATCCGCTTCGCCATCCGGATGCTTTTCAGCACCTTGAACGGCACGGCGAAATTGTGCCAGTCCAACCGTCGCTGCAGTCCCGCGATCGGCAGTCCCGCGATGCGGTAGCCCAGCGCCGGGACCTTCTCCATCTCCATCTTGCCCTCGGCGCCGACGAAGAGCAGATCGACCTCGTCGCCGAAACGCCGTTTCAGGGCCTCGGCGACCGCCACGGCCGGGTAGATGTGTCCGCCCGTGCCGCCGCCGGAAAGAATGATGCGTTTCATAATCGTATATTTTATTCTATCGTTCTCTTTACCTGCCCCAGTTACCCCGGTCCAGCGACCGGTAGTTGATCGCCTCGGCGACATCCGCCTGAACGATGCCGGCGCGTCCCGCCAGGTCGGCGATCGTGCGCGCCACCTTCAGGATGCGGTCGTAAGCCCGCGCCGAGAGCGACAGCCGATCCATCGCCCGCTCCAGCAAGACCGCCGAAGCCGTGTCGAGACGGCAGTATTCGCGCAGCATCGCACTGTTCATCATCGAGTTGGCATACACGCCCTCCGCATCGCGGAAACGCTCCGCCTGCACCTCCCGCGCCCGGACGACCCGTTCCCGGATCGCCGCGCTCGGCTCGCCCGGAGCCGCCGCCGAAAGCTCCTGCGGAGCCACGGACGTCACCTCGACATGCAGGTCGATGCGGTCCATCAGCGGTCCCGAAATGCGGCCCATATAACGGTGCACCGACCCCGGCGAGCAGGTGCACTCCTTCGTCGGATGGTTGTAATAACCGCACGGGCACGGGTTCATCGCCGCGACGAGCGTGAAGTTCGCCGGGTATTCGACGCTGTACTTGGCCCGCGCCACCACCACCCGCTTCTCCTCCAGCGGCTGCCGCAGCACCTCGAGCACGCTGCGCCCGAACTCGGGCAGTTCGTCGAGGAACAGCACCCCGTTGTGCGCCAGCGACACCTCGCCCGGGCGGGGCGACTGCCCGCCGCCGATCACGGCGACCTGCGAGGCGATGTGGTGCGGAGCCCGGAACGGCCGCCGGGTCATCAGTCCGCCCGTCAGCCCCGTACCGCCCGCCACGGAGTGTATCTTGGTCGTCTCCAGCGCCTCCTCGCGCGTCAGCGGCGGCAGGATGGTCGGCAGACGCCGCGCCAGCATGGTCTTGCCCGAGCCCGGGGAGCCGATCATGATGACGTTGTGGCCGCCCGCCGCAGCGATCTCCAGGGCCCGTTTCGCATGCGTCTGGCCCTTCACGTCGGCGAAGTCCTCGGCATACCGCAACGCCTCCGCGCCGAACGGTTCGCCCCCGGCAGGCTTCGCCGGGACGATCTCCGTCTCGCCGTTCAGAAAGGCGGCGACCTCCCGGAGCGACGTGACGCCGATCGCGTCGATCCCCTCCACGACCGCCGCCTCGGCGGCATTCCCGGCCGGCAGCACCAACCGCCGCAGCCCCTCGGCACGCGCCCGGACCGCCAGGGGCAGCACGCCCCGCACGGGTTTCACCGATCCGTCGAGCGACAGTTCGCCGACGAACATCGTGTCGGCGACCGCCCCGGCGTCGATGCGGCCCATCGCCGCGAGAATGCCCACGGCGATCGGCAGGTCGAAGCCCGAACCCTCCTTGCGGAGGTCGGCGGGAGCCAGGTTGACGACCACTTTCCTGCCCGACATCCGCTCGCCGGAGTTCTCGAACGCCGCGCGGATCCGCTGCTCGCTCTCCTTCACGGCGTTGTCCGGCAGACCCACGAGGTAAAGTCCCAGCCCGCCGCCCGTGATGTTGACCTCGACGGTCACCGCCACGGCGTCGATCCCGGCGAGGGCGCCTGCATAAGTGCGAATGAACATAAACGTATCAATTAAATATCATGCGGCTGCGCAGACCCGGACCCGTTGAATCTCGACCTGCCGCCGCCCATAAATCCCGCATCCCGGGCGGGCGCAAAATCCGGACATGTTCCGTTCTACCCTACTCTCGCCCATAGATCCCGCTTCTTAAGCGGGTCAGAAAGGCGCTTCGTCGCTGAGGTTCGCCGAACGGTTCACGTCGAACTCGCCGCCCATCGCCGCGCCCAGTCCGGCGGCGGGCATGCCGTTCGAACCGCTGGCAGACTCGTCGTAGGCCTGCTGGCTGTCCGCAGCCTGCGCCGGCGGAAGCATCGAATCCTCCATGTCGGCGAAACGCGCCTGCTCCTTGAGGAAACGCAGGTTCACGTCGCACACGGCGCCGTTACGGTGCTTGGCCAGGATGATCTCGGCCATGCCCGCCGTGGGCATGCCGTTCTCGTCCTGGTTGATGCCGTAATACTCGGGGCGGTGGATGAAAGCCACGATGTCGGCGTCCTGCTCGATGGCGCCCGACTCGCGGAGGTCCGACAGCTGGGGGCGCTTCGAACCGCCGCGCATCTCCGTGGCGCGGCTCAGCTGCGAAAGGGCGATCACCGGCACGTTCAGCTCCTTGGCGATCGCCTTGAGGGTACGCGAGATGAAGGCCACCTCCTGCTCGCGGTTGCCCTTCGTATCCTGATTGCCGGTCATCAGCT
>CATKXN010000037.1 GCA_949840605.1 uncultured Alistipes sp. | reverse complement strand
CCTGCAGGAGTGTACGCTGTACGTGACGGTCGAGCCGTGCATCATGTGCGCCGGAGCCGCGGGATGGGCCCAGGTGGGCCGCGTGGTGTGGGGCGCCGACGATCCCAAGAAAGGCTACCGACGCTACTCCGAAGGGGTGTTCCATCCCAAAACCACCGTGACGCGGGGGGTGCTCCGCGAGGAGTGCGAAACGCTGATGAACGATTTTTTCGCGGGTTTGCGCGGATAGATTTGGTGGAAAAGGAATTTTTTTTATACTTTTGCAACCGGCGCACTCCGGCAGCGGAGGGCATGGACTGAAAAACTTAAAAATCGAATAGTAAGGCAATGAAAAAGTTATTTGTTTCGGCAATCGCGCTGTTGGCGGCGGTATCGCTCTCGGCGCAGGATCTCACGGCAATTTATAACGAGGCTGCGGCCGCATACGGCGCCAAGAATTACGCCGGCGCCGCCGCGAAGTTCGAGCAGGTGATCGATCAGGGCGTGGACAACGAGGATGCCGCGTCGCTGGTGGCTACGGCCAAGAAGACGCTGCCCAACTGCTACTTTTATCTGGGAGGCGGGGCGCTGAAGGCCAAGAATTACGACGAGGCGCTGAAGAATTTCACCAAGTCCGCCGAACTGGCCGAACTCTACGGCGACATGAACCAGAAGGCCAAGGCCAACGGCTGGGTCGCTAAAATGTACCAGATCCAGGGCGGCGACGCATTCAACAACAAGGATTATGTGACGGCCGCCGGCATTTTCGAGAAGGGTTATGCCGCCGATCCCGACAACACGGACATGGCGCTGAACCTGGCGATGAGCTACTGCGAGATGTTCATGAACACGGGCGACATGGCTCAGTACGAGAAGGGTATGGACGTCTATGAGGCGATCGCCGCCAAGACGCACCCCAAATATGCCGAGGCTGCCGCCAAGGCCAAGGAGATGATCACGCTCTACACCAATAATATGGTGGCCAAACTGCAGGAGGCCAACAATTTCGACGGCATCATCGCCGCTGCCGACGCCATGCTGGCCAAGAACCCGGCGAGCGCGCTGGCCGAGAAGGTCCGCCTGCAGGCTTATGCCAACAAGAAGGATTACGCCAAGGTGATCGAACTGGCCCAGACTGCCGCCGACGCTCAGACCGATCCCGAGGACAAGAGCCTGATGTACTACCTGCTGGGCGCCGCCTACAACGCCAAGGAGATGAAGCCGCAGGCCATCGCCGCTTTCCAGAAGGTGACCGCAGGTCCCGCTGCCGAGAGCGCCAAGACCGCGCTGGCCGAGCTGACGAAGTAGTTCGCGGGCGAACGAGTCATACGGCGGGTTCCGGATTTCCGGGACCCGCTTTTTCGTGCCGGTTCCTGCGGGCGGGTTCGGCATGGTATGTGCTTTCTTTTCCGGCGTTTAACGATTTGCAACGATGGAAAAGGAGACTTATTTGCGGCCGGAGGTCGAGGTGGCGGAGATTCGCATGGAACGCGGATTCGCCGGCTCGACGGAGACCGGCGTGGTCGAAAGTTTCGACCGGGAGGAGTGGAATGAATAGGTTGGCGGTTGCGGCTGCGGCCGCGTGCGGGCTGCTGTGCGCCTGCACCGCCGACCGTACCGGAGACCCCGTTCCGCCCAAGACCCTTACGCGCAGCATCCGGATCGCGGCAGCCGTTCCCGCGACCCGCACCGAACTGGCTCCGGACGGCTATGACGTGCTGTGGAGCCCCGGCGACCGGATCGGCGTGTATGTCCGCAGTGGCGACACGTTCACCACGGTCAATGCCCCGCTGGCTTTCGAGGGGGAGCAGGCGGCCTCCGAGGGGACCTTTGCGGGCGACATCACCCTTGCGGAAGGGGCTTCGGACTACACGCTTTACGCCTATTACCCCTATTCGGAACAGGCGTCGGACGACGCTGCGGACATTGCGTTCACCCTCGCCGCGCGGCAGACGCAGGCTGCGGCGGGGGATTCGTCGCACCTGGGCGAGACGGATTTTCTCGTCGCCGGGGCCGTTTCGAGCCCCGCGGGCGACTTCGCGCCGCTGACGTTCCGCCACGCCTTTGCGGTCGTGGAGGTCGATCTCACGGCTTCGGGGGTGATGGCCGGGAAACGCCTCTCCGAAGTGACGCTCTACTGCACGGATGCCGCGACGGTCGATTCGTCGGGCAACCTCGTCGAGATGTCCAACATGGCCGGGGCGTTCACTTTCGATCTGACCGCTGCGTCGGACAACCGGACGGCAACGTATGCGGGCGGTTCGGCGCAGATCGGTTACTGCTCGCTCGGGTTCACCGAGCCCCCGGTGCTGGGGAGCGATGCGGTGAAGGCATGGCTGACGATCAACCCGGCCGATTATTCGCGCGGCGGCGGGAAGGTCTACGTCGCGCTGCGGACCGACGACGGCTACACGGCGACCTTCACCCGCCCGGGGCTGGCGATCGCCGCGGCGCAGATGAAGGTCATCACGCAGGAGGTTGCGTCGGGAACGGCTCCGCAGCCGGTCGCAGACCTTACGGAAGACGGCCCCCGGGCCAACTGCTATGTGGTCTCGTCGCCCGGGCAGGAATATTCGTTCGACGCCACGGTCGCCGGCAACGGCTACGTTTCGCAGGCGCTCGCTGCGGCTGTCGAGCGTTACGAGGGGCGCACGCTCTCGGCGGAGCTGTCGGGCGCGTCGGCCCGCCTGCTGTGGCAGAGTAATCCCCGTCTGATCGAACCGGCGAGCGTGCGCGCCGAGGGCGGGAAAATCCATTTCACGCTCACGACGCGCCCCACGGAGCTGGGCGGCAACGCCGTCATCGGACTCTATGCCGACGCATCGTCCGACGAGGCGCTGTGGAGCTGGCATATCTGGATCACGGACACGGACAACGCCGCGCTGACCGCCCTGGCCGAGACTTACGTCCTGTCGTCGGATTATGAAAACGTATACGGCCCGGGATCGGTGCGGATGATGGACCGCAACCTGGGGGCGGTCTTCAAGGAGGACGGGCCCTACGCCCGCTCGTTCCGCGCACCGCTCTACCAGTGGGGCCGCAAGGACCCCTTCCCGTGGGGAAAGGTGATCTTCGACGCGCAGGACGCGCCTCATGCCTATCTCTCGGAGCAGACCGTCGTGCAGACCTCAGGATCGCCCGGGAGCTATGCCGGATATACGGGCAACACGTGGTATGCCACGGCGCATCCTGCGACCTTCATCGCCACGACCGGCGGCTCGTCCTACGACTGGTACTGGGGCGGCGGCAAGGGCAATGGCCCCGCGTTCCGCAACGACGAGCTGTGGGGCAATCCCACCGGGTACGAGGTCGGACAGAAGACCGTCAAGACCTTGTTCGACCCCTGTCCGCCGGGATGGGTCATGCCGCATCCCTACGTCTTCACGGCCTTCACCCGGACCGGTGCCACGGCGACTGTCGCCAGCGGAGAGACCCGCACGACGGGAACCTTCGTGCAGGGATGGAATCTGCTCTATGGAGGGGCCGAACCGACGTTCTATCCCGGCGTAGGGTATCGGTACGACGAATACGGACTTTTCATGTTCTCGCCGTCGGGCTACTATTGGTCGAGCTCTCCGGCGCCAGCCGACACGTTCGGCGCCTGGGTTTTCGGGCTTACGGCGACGACCCTCTACCAGCGCCTTTCCGACCCCCGGGGATTCGGACTTCCGGTGCGCTGCATGCGCGATCTCGCTACTCCCTGACGTTGCGCCGGATGCGGGCCAGTCCGCTGCGGGTCAGGGGCGTGCGGCCGCAAAGGGCTTCGAATGCGGCGTCGTCCATCCCGAGCCATGCCGCGGCGTCCATTGCCAGCGGGTCGAACACGGGGTCGAAGGCCGCGTTGCGGTGCCGGGGCGCCCGGAGGTTCCAGGGACAGCAGCTCTGGCACGCATCGCACCCGAAGATCCAGCCGTCGAGGTCGGCGTCGCCCTCCGGGACCTTCTCGATGGTGCGGCACGAGATGCAGCGCGCGGTGTCGAGCGTCCGGTCCGGGGCGACGGCCCCCGTGGGACAGGCCTCGACGCACCGGCGGCACGTGCCGCAGCGGTCCTCTCCGAGCGGTGCGTCGTAGGCGTCGGCCTCGTCGGTGAGGATCAGTTCGCCCAGCAGGACGTAGGTGCCGAACTGCGGCGTCACGAGCAGCGACTGGCGTCCGATCCAGCCCAGCCCGGCCTCCGCGGCCAGCTGTTTCTCGGCCAGGGGAGCCGTGTCGACGAACGCCCGGCCACCGAGACCGGGATGCAAAGCGCGCAGGGCGTCGAACAGCTGTGCGAGCATGCCCCGGATGGTCGTGTGGTAGTCCGCCGTGCAGGCGTAGGAGGCGACTTTGGTGCGGTGCCCGGCCGGATAGCCCTCGCCGGCGGCGTTCTTGTAGGAGACGGCGCAGACCACCGCCGTGCGGGCCCCCTCGACCAGCAGCCGGGGGTCGAAACGCTTTTCGGCGTTGCGCTCCATGTAAGCCAGCGACGACTGCCCGCCGCGCGCCAGCCATGCCCGGAACCGCGCCTCGCCCTCGGCCAGACGGCGGCACGGGGCGATGCCGCAGAGGTCGAAACCCGCATCGGCGGCAAGTTTTTTGATGTTCAGATGGTCGAGCATACTGTTATTTTGACTCAAAAGTAATGTTTTTTCACCGGAAATTAGTAATTTCGTCCCGGACTTTTGCGTTATCTGAACGCACATAAACTTGAACGTACTATGACGATCAATACATTGTACGAACTGGCCCGCAACAGCGTGGAGAAGTTCGCGTCGAAAATCGCCTTTTCGATGTTCGAGGGCGAGGACGTGACTTACGCCGAAGCGGGTGTTCGTATATCCAAGGTACAGGAGATCCTGACCGGCGCGGGACTCCGGGCCGGGGACAAGGTGGCCCTGCTGAGCAGCAACATGCCCAACTGGGGCGTCTGCTACTTCGCCGTGACGTCGGCCGGCATGATCGCCGTGCCCATTCTGCCCGACTTCTCGGGCGAGGAGCTCGACATGATCATCGAACACTCCGGGGCCAAGGCGCTGCTGGTTTCCGACAAACTTTTCACCAAGCTCTCCCGCGACACCATCGAACGGCTCAACGTCGTGGTCCGCACCAAGAATCTCGGCGTCATTGCGCAGCGCGTCCGCGGAGAGGGTTCGACGGGCGTTCCCAAGCCCGACGACATCGCCGTGATCATCTACACCTCGGGCACGACCTCGAAGCCCAAGGGCGTGATGCTGACTCATGCGGCGTTGTGCGCGCAGGTCACCATCTCGTCGTCGATCTTCCCGGTCGACGGCGGCGACACGTTCCTTTCGGTACTGCCCCTGTCGCACACCTACGAATGCTCGATCGGCATGATCTATCCCTTCTCGATGGGCGCCCGGATCGTCTACCTCGACCGTCCGCCCACGGCTTCGGCGCTGATGCCCGCCCTGCGGGCCGTCCGTCCTTCGGTCATGCTGATCGTCCCGCTGGTCATCGAGAAGATTTACAGGCACCAGGTGCTCGCCAAATTCAACTCCACGCGCTTCTGGCGCATGCTCTACCGGGTCGGGTTCATGCGCCGCTATCTCAACCGCATGGCGGGCAAGAAGCTCATGAAACTTTTCGGAGGCCGTCTGCGGTTCCTCGGGATCGGCGGAGCGAAGCTCGACGGCGGAGCCGAGCGCTTCCTGCTCGAAGCCAAAGTTCCATACGCCATCGGTTACGGACTGACCGAGACGGCGCCCCTGCTGGCCGGGGCTGCGCCCTCGATGGTGCGCCTCGGCTCCACGGGCCCCCAGGCCCCGGGCGTGCAGCTGCGGTTGGAAAATATCAATCCCGAGACCCGGCAGGGCGAGATCGTGGCCCTTTCGCCGAGCGCGATGGTGGGCTACTACAAGAATCCCGAGGCCACGAAGGAGGTCTTCACGGCCGACGGATGGTTCCGCACGGGCGACCTCGGGGAGTTCGACAAGGACGGATGGCTCTACATCAAAGGCCGGCTGAAGAACATGATCGTAGGTCCCGGGGGCGAGAACATCTATCCCGAGGATATCGAGTCGGTGCTCAATTCGCATGTCTGCATCGCCGATTCGATCGTCACGGAGCAGGAGGGGCGGCTGATAGCCCTCGTGCACTTCAACCGCGAAGAGATCGAGTCGATGATCGACGACTGGCGCGAGGAGTGGGAAGGCAAGAAAGAGGCCTGGGAGGCCAAGACCGAGCAGTTGAAAAAGGAGATCATGGATTTCGTGAACGCCAAGGTCAACCGTTTTTCGCGCATCTCGGAGGTGGTCGAGGAGAAGGACGATTTCATCAAGACCCCCACGCAGAAGATCAAGCGATTCCTCTACAACAAGGATAAGAAAGATGGCAAAACCCCGGCGTAAGATGCCGCCCACCTAAGAGGTGAGATTTATGGGCGATGGTTGCTTCGGAACGCTTTCCATTCTCATCTGCGCCTTTCTCGTCATTGCGAGGAGCGCAGCGACGCGGCAATCCGATCGGGAGTTGTGACCTTACAACGTATCCACCGGATTCCCACGCTCACTTCCGTTCGCTCGGAATGACGCCCCGCCCACCTAAGAGGTAGCCCGCTTAAGAAGCGGTTTTAGGGGCTACGGCAGTTTTAGCATGTCAGTACCTTATTTCCGCTTCGAACATTATTTAAAAGCCCCGCTCTAGAGCGGGGCTTGGATTTTATTGGTCAAGTCCGTCGAAAAACTTAGTCAGCGTGATGCCGTAGTAATTGCAGAGTTTCGAAAGCGTACTGGCGGTGACATTGTATCGGGCCGTTTCGATTTTGCCGATGTGCACGCCCGTATCTTCATAGACGGTTTCCTGCGAAACGCCTTTCCCTGCGCGCAGCTCTTTGAGCCTGCCCGCTATTGCTTCTAAAAGCGTCGTATCGCGCCACGGTTGCATGGCCGTTTATTCGGTGTCGAGTGTGTTGAAAAACTCTTTCAGCGAGGTGCCGTAAAATTTGCAGAGAATATCCAGCGTAATCAGGGATACGGTAGTCGTAGTGGATTCGCTGCGTTGTATGTTAACGCCGGTGTTTTCCTTTACGTATTCCTGCGAGAACCCTTTGGCGACGCGGAGTTGTTTCAATTTCCACGCAACGGCTGAGGTCAATGAGTTGTTCACTCTTTTCGGGCTTCTCGGCTTCATGCTGCAAAGATGAGTTGCAAACAAAATTTTATTACACCCTATATAGTGTGTATTGGGGATTTTGTTTATCTTTGTCGTATGAAATAGCAGATACCGGGCCGGAATGGCGTGCGGCGGAGCAAAGGAGTGAGTTGCGTCACCGAATGTTGAATTCTTCAAAGTTTCCTTTGTCCGCCGCTTTTTTCGACAGAAATAGATAACCCCGCACTTTCCGGTGCGGGGTTTTTCAGTATGGAGCGAAGTATAAGATGTTGCAAGGTCATGGCTTCCGATCGGATTGCCACGGCATCTGCGCTGCCTCGCAATGGCGGGAAAAGCGCAGAACCGGATGAAGAACATTCAGATGCAACCGCCGCCCCTAAAGCTCACCTCTTAGGAGGGTCATTCCGAGCGAACGGAAGTGAGCGTGGGAATCTGATGAATGCGTTGCAAGGTTCCGGGCTTCAATCGGATTGCCGCGTCGCTGCGCTCCTCGCAATGACGGGAAAAGCGCAGAACCGGATGAAGAGCACCCCGAAGCAACCGCAGCCTCTAAAACCCGCTTCTTAAGCGGGCCGGCTCCTAGCCGGGTAGCGGAAATAAGGGCTGATATGCTAAGGCTGCCGTCGCCCCTAAATCCCGGCTTTTAGCCGGGTTATTTCAGGAAGATGCCGTGGGCGGCGCACTCGGCAATCATCTGCTCGGGCCAGATGCTGACCTGCACCTCGCCGATATGGGCGCACCGCAGGTAGAACATGCACAGCCGCGACTGTCCGATGCCGCCGCCGATCGAGAGTGGCAGCCGCCCTTCGAGCAGCAGGCGGTGGAACTCCATTTCACGACGCTCGGGGCATCCGCAGATCGTCAGCTGCCGTTCGAGGGCCTCGCGGTCGACGCGGATGCCCATGCTCGACAATTCGAATGCGCTCTCCAGAACCGGGTTCCAGACGATGATGTCGCCGTTGAGCCCTTTGAATCCTCCTTCGGTCGGGGTGCTCCAGTCGTCGTAGTCCGGGGCGCGTCCGTCGTGGCGTTGGCCGTCCGACAGCTCGCCGCCGATGCCGATGAGGAACAGCGCGCCGTATTTCCGCGCGGCGGCCTGCTCGCGCTCCTTGGGCGTGAGCGCGGGGAACTCCTGCAGCAGCTCCTCGGCCTGGAGGAACGTGATGCGTTCGGGCAGGATGGGCGTGATGTGCGGATAGAGTTCGTAGACCTCCTCCTCGACGGCCTTCATCGCCTCGTAGATCGTTTCGACGATCCCTTTCAGGAAGCCGAGGTTGCGCTCCTCGGGACGCATCGTGCGCTCCCAGTCCCACTGGTCGACGTAGAGCGAGTGGATGTTGTCCAGCTCCTCGTCGGCGCGGATGGCGTTCATGTCGGTGTAAAGCCCGTATCCCGGAGCGATCCTGTAGGCTCCGAGCTTCATGCGTTTCCATTTGGCCAGCGAGTGCACCACTTCGGCCCGGCGGTCGCCCAGGTCGCGGATCGGGAACGACACGGCGCGTTCCACGCCGTTGAGGTCGTCGTTGATGCCCGTGCCCGAGAGCACGAACAGCGGGGCCGTGACGCGGCGCAGGCGCAGACTGCGGGCCAGCATGTCGGGGAAAATCTCCTTGAGGCGGGTGATGGCCTGCTCCATCGTTTCGGGTGCGAGCTTGGCGGTATAGTCTTCCGGGATGAACAACGGCATAAGTTTGAGTCTTTTCGGGTCCGTAAAAATGCGTTACAGCGAAGTGGAATCGGGTTTGTCGCCCGCGTCGATCAGGTTTTCCTCCGAAACCCCCAGCGAACGGTAGTAGGTGTTCAGCTCGGCGATCACCTCCTTGCGGCCTGCGTAGCTGGCCAGGTAGTAGACGTCGCCCAGCTGGTCGAGCTTCTCGTCGAGGATGCCCGAAACCATTTCGCCCTGCGCCCCTTCGAAACGGAGGTAGTGCTCGATGTACTCGATCAGCGTCTGGGCATACTCCCGCAGCAGAGCGTCGCCCTTGTCGGCGGCCTCCGCGTCGCCCATCGCGGCGGCGGCGTAGTAGGCTTCGAGGAAGGGGTAGGTGTTGGTGTCGGTGAAGCGCACCTGCGAGGTCGGCATCCGCTCGAGCCCCAGGTCGAGCAGTTCGACGGCCTCGGCGACGCGATTCTGCCGCAGCAGCTCCTTGGCCACGCGGGCGAAAGCGTCTCGGGCGTGCGAGGCCGAGAGGTTGTACTGGATGAAGTAGTCGGCGTAGACCCTCGGGTCGGAGATGTTGCCGTAGCGGAAGGTCTCTTTCAGCAGCGGAGCCGCATAGTCGGGGTCGATGCGCCCGATTTCATAGGGGTTTTGCGCCGGGGTGAGGATCGGCACGAAACGGTAGGCGTAGCCGTCGAACTGGAGGTAGTCCATCAGCCCGAAGTCCTGCAGGATGTAGACCTGCGTGAGGTAGATCGGACGTTTCCAGTCGAAGTTGGCCAGCATGTCGAGAATCATCAGCTGGTTTTTGTCCAGCGAATTCTTCTTGAGGTTGATGTACACCGTGTCGACCATCTTGTCGCGGTCCTTTTCGGCCACGATGCCCGAAGCGATGGCGTTCTCCTTGTCGACCGGCAGCGCGATGCGCTTGGTGGGGATGTAGTCGGTCATCGAACCGTCGGAGAGCTTGATCTGGCTGCGCGGGTCGTCGCTGCGCACGAAATCCATCACCTCGCGGATGTCCACCGTGCGGTCGACGCTGTTGGTGACGTAGATCATGTCGTTGTTGTAGGTGTACTTGTGCTTGGGCAGCGAGAACGGAACCCCTGCGGCCTCGTTGGCCTTGGTTTTCATCTCGTCGATGTACCACTCGCCCCCGAGGTAGGAGGTGTTCATGATCCGCACGTCGGGGCGCACGCCGTAGACCTCCTGGTTGTTCCACAGCGGGAAGGTGTCGTTGTCGCCGTAGTTGAGGATGATCGAGTTGGGAAGCGTCGACATCAGGTAGTTCCAGCCGATGTCGCGGGCCATCGTGCGGTGCGAGCGGTCGTGGTCGTCCCAGTTCTGGGCCGCGAGGATCGCCGGAACGCCCATGCAGAGGACGGTTGCGGCGGCAGCAGCCGTGACGTTGCTGCGCTTGGTGATCCATGCCGCGAGGTCGCGGACGGCCAGCACGCCGAATCCGATCCAGATGCAAAAGGCATAGAACGATCCCGCGTAGACGTAGTCGCGTTCGCGCGGCTCGCCGGGCGAGGTGTTGAAGTAGAAGACCAGCGCGATGCCCATCATCACGAAGAGCCACATCACGATCGAGAAGTTCCGCTGGTCGCGGTTCAGCTGATACAGCAGTCCGATGAGCCCCAACAGAAACGGCAGAAAATAATAGGTGTTGCGGCCCTTGTTGTCGGCGATCTCGCGCGGGAGGTTGTCCTGCGGGCCGAGATACATCTCGTCGATCCACCGGATGCCCGAGAGCCAGTTGCCGTCGGTGATCGTCGTGCGCGAAGGCTGTATGTCGCTCTGGCGCCCCACGAAATTCCACAGGAAATAGCGCCAGTACATGTACGAAAGCTGGTAGTTGAAGAAGAAGTTGAGGTTCTCGCCGAAGGTCGGTTCCGTGACCGTGCGGGGTTCGCCGTAGGAGTCGGTGTAGACCTTCTTGCGGCCGAAGTCCAGCACCTCGCCGCGCTCGGGGCGTCCCTGTTCGTCGCGGCGGAGTTCGCCGTTGTCGTCGCGCAGCGCCTCGGTCTTGGTGCGGTAGGCGGCCCACTGCTTGTACTCCTTTTCACCCTTCGCATAATTCCACATGCGCGGGAACAAGGTCATGAACTCCGGCGAATGGGTGTAGCCCGTCAGCACCGTGGCGGTCTTGTATTTGCCGTCTTCGTCCAGGTACCACACCTTTTTCTCCTTCACGCCCTCGGGGGGAGCCGAATACTGCGCGCCGTACAGCAGCGGGCGGTCGCCGTACTGGTCGCGGTTCAGGAGCGACAGCAGGGCGTGCGGGTTGTTGGGGTTGTTGGAGTTCATCGGCGGGTTGGCCGCGGCGCGGATCGTCACCGAGGCGTAGGACGAGTAGCCGACGAGGATCATGGTCGTCGAGAGCAGGATGACGTTCAGCACGACGCGGCCCCGCTTGTGGGCGGCCCATGCGGCCCATCCCAGGCCGACGATCAGCGCCAGCGCGAAGAGCGTGATGCCCGAGTTGACCGGCAGGCCGAACGTGTTGACGAACAGCGTGTCGATCTGGGCCCCGATCCAGACGGTGTAGGGGATGATGAAGTTGTTGACGAAGACGATCAGCGCACCGGAGATCACGGTCGACCATGCGATGCCTTTCCACGTCACCCGCTCGGTCTTGCGGAAGTAGTAGATGAAGACCAGCGCCGGGATACACAGCAGGTTGAGGATATGCACGCCGATCGAGAGGCCCATCAGGTAGGCGATCAGCACGATCCAGCGCGAGGAGTGAGGTTCGTCGGCCTGCTCCTCCCATTTGAGCATCAGCCAGACGACCAGCGCCGTGAACATCGACGAGAGGGCGTAGACCTCGCCCTCGATGGCCGAGAACCAGAAGGTGTCGGTGAACGTGTAGGCCAGGGCCCCGACGGCTCCGGCGCCCAGCACGGCGACGGTGTCGGCTGCGGAGAGTTCGCCGCCGCCGCGGGTCAGCAGACGCCGCGCCAGGTGGGTGATGGTCCAGAACAGGAACAGGATGCAGAAAGCGCTGGCCAGCGAGTTCATGGCGTTGACGGCGATGCCCACGTAGTCGGGGTTGCCGAAAGCGAAGAGCGTAGCCAGGCGCGCCAGCATCATGAACAGCGGGGCTCCGGGAGGGTGTCCCACTTCGAGCTTGTAGGAGGTGGCGATGAACTCCGAGCAGTCCCAGAGACTCGACACGGGTTCCATAGTCATCAGGTAGACGGTCGCCGCGACGGCGAATACCGCCCAGCCGGTGATGTTGTTCCAGCGTTTGAAAAACTGCATATCGGTTTGTTATGCTATTATGGTTTTGTTATCTGCGCTTCGGTTCGGTGTCCTCGCGGCTTTCAGCCGCGTTTACAAATCCGACCCACCCCCAAACCCCCGCCCCGGGCGGGGGCTTAGTGCCGCATATGCGGCAAAATCGGCGTTTCGGGAGGGCTTGTCCCATTTTGAGACAACGGCAAAAGTAACGATTTAACGGCTTATTTCCAATCCTTATTACGCGAAACCCCGATTTTTACCACATTTTCCACCAGCTTTTCCGCGGGGCGGGCTCTGCGGCGGGCTTCGCTGCGGGCGCCTGAGCCGGTTGCGCGCCGCCTGCGGGGCGGCGTTTGCGGCGGCGCGACGACGCCGGTTTCGGAGCGACATCCGGGGCGTTCGCGGCGGGTTTTGCGGCGGATTTGTTTGTGGCGGACTTGTTGGCCGCGGGTTTCGGGGCGTTCCGGTCGCCTTTCGGGGCGTTGCCGGAACCTTGCTTCCGCTCGGGTTTGCGGGCTGCGTCGGCGGCGGGTTTGTCCGCCGGCTGTATCGGGGTTCCCGGTGCGGGACGCGTGCCCCGCCGGCGGGAGCGCGACCGACGGGCGGCAGGTTCCGCGGCGTCCTGCAGAGGTTTCTGCGTCGGGGCGGGGGTCGGGTCGGATCCGGCATGGCGGGCCGGTTTCGGTTCCGCGTTCCGTGCGGGTTGCTGCGTCGGTTTCGGGGCGGCTTTCCGGGCCGGGGCGGCGGTCTGCCGCGCGGCGAACTCCGGAACGGGTCCCTCGACGGGGATCGTCAGTCCGGTGAGCTTCTGGATGTCCTTCAGGTAGTCGAACTCGTCCTCCGAGCAGAACGACCAGGCGGTGCCCTCATACCCGGCACGCCCCGTGCGGCCGATGCGGTGGACGTAGGTCTCGGGAACCTCCGGCAGGTCGTAGTTGATGACCAGCGGGAGCTGGTCGATGTCGATGCCCCGCGCCGCGATGTCGGTGGCGATCAATACCCTGCAGATGCCGCCCTTGAAGTCGTTCATGGCTTTCACGCGGGCGCTCTGCGACTTGTTGCCGTGAATGGCGCCCGACTGGATGCCGGCGCGGTTGAGTATCTTGGCCAGTTTGTCGGCGCCGTGCTTGGTGCGCGTGAAGACCAGCACCTGCCGGGCGTCGGAGCCTTCCAGCAGGTCGATCAGCAACTGGCTTTTTTCGGCTTTCTCGGCGAAATGGACCCGCTGCGAGATGGTCTCGACCACCGAGGCCGGCGGGGTGACGGTCACCAGCACGGGGTCGTGCAGGATTTTTGCGGCCAGCTGGGCGATGTCCGGGGGCATCGTGGCCGAAAAGAAGAGCGTCTGCCGCCGTGCGGGCAGCAGCGGCAGGATGCGGCGGATGTCGTGGATGAAGCCCATGTCCAGCATGCGGTCGGCCTCGTCGAGAACGAAGAAGCGGATCTTGTCCAGCGAGACGTATCCCTGCCCGACGAGGTCCAGCAGGCGGCCCGGGGTGGCGACCAGCAGGTCCACGCCCTGCTGCAATACATCGACTTGCGGACGCTGGCTGACGCCTCCGAAGATCACGCAGTGGCGGATCGGGAGGTAGCGGGCGTAGTCGCGGCAGCATTCGTCGATCTGGATGGCCAGCTCGCGCGTCGGCGTGATGACCAGTGCGCGGATTTCGCGGCGTCCCTTGGCGGCGGGTTCTGCGGCTAAAAGCTGGAGGATGGGCAGCGTGAAGGCTGCGGTCTTGCCCGTCCCGGTCTGTGCGCAGCCCTGCAGGTCGCGGCCTTCGAGTACGGGAGGAATGGCTTGTTGCTGAATGGGGGTCGGATCGGTGTACCCCTTTTCCCCGATGGCGCGTAACAGCGGCTCGGAGAGTTCTAAATCTTGAAATTTCATAATAATCGGCGGTAAAGGTACGATAATTTCCCGGTTCCTGCGCCGGAGGGGCGTATATTTCTTATCTTTACGCGACGATAATTCGCAAATATGAAACGAAGACTTCTGCTGGCGGCCTGTGCCGTCCTGATTTTTTGTGCCGGCGTCCGGGCGCAGGGCGCGACCGACCGGAAGATGCGCGGCGCGGGGCTGGTCGACGTACTCGAAGCGGATTCCACGCTGCGCGTGCGGCTGATGTATTCCACGGACGACAATTTCATGGGCCGCGACGTCTACGGCGACCTCGAGCGGGCCTATCTGCTGCCGCACTTCGCCGCGAAGCTGGCGCGCGCCCAGCGGCTGCTGCGCCGGCGGCGTCCCGGGTGGCGGTTGCTGGTCTGCGACGCGGCGCGTCCGATCAGCGTCCAGCGGTATATGTACAGCCTGGTCGAGGGAACTCCGAATCCGGTCTATGGGGCCGACGGCGCCCGCGGCGGACGTCACAACTACGGTGCGGCGGTCGACGTGACGCTGCTCGACGCCGCGGGGCGCGAGGCCGACATGGGCACGCCGGTCGATTTCTTCGGCGAGGAGGCCCACACCGGGGGCGAGGCCGCGCTGGTCGCCGCCGGGAAGATCACCGCGGCGGCGGCCCGCAACCGCGAACTGCTGCGGTCGGTCATGCGCGAGGCCGGACTGGTTCCCTACCGCCGCGAATGGTGGCACTACGAGGAGCCGATGCCGATGTCCGAGGTGCGCAAACGCTTCCGCCTGCTCGATTTTTGAGCCGGAAAGGCGGATGTTTGCGGAAAAAGTTGTAATTTTACCCGTTCAAAACGTTAATTCGCGCATATGGAATCCAAACTCGTACTTTACAATACGCTCACCCGCCGCAAGGAGGCGTTCGAACCCCTCGTTCCGGGCCGCGTGGGCATGTATGTCTGCGGTCCCACGGTCTACGGCGATCCGCATCTGGGCCACGCCCGGCCCGCCGTGACGTTCGACCTGCTGTTCCGCTATCTCAAGGCCTCGGGCTACAAAGTGCGCTACGTGCGCAACATCACGGACGTGGGGCATCTGGAACACGACGCCGACGAGGGTGAGGACAAGATCGCCAAGAAGGCCCGGCTCGAACAGCTCGAACCGATGGAGGTGGCGCACTACTACACGGAGCGTTACCACCGGGCGATGGACGCCCTCAACGTCGAGACCCCTTCGATCGAGCCCTACGCTTCGGGCCACATCATCGAGCAGATCGAGTTCGTGAAGAAGATCCTCGACGACGGCTACGCCTACGAGTCCAACGGGTCGGTCTACTTCGACGTGGAGAAGTACAACGCCAAATACAATTACGGCAGGCTCTCGGGCCGCAACCTCGACGACATCATCGCCAACACGCGCGACCTGGACGGGCAGTCGGACAAGCGCCATTCCTACGATTTCGCGCTGTGGAAGAAGGCGGCGCCCGAGCATATCATGCGGTGGCCGTCGCCCTGGAGCGAGGGTTTCCCGGGCTGGCACATGGAGTGCTCGGCGATGTCCACGCGCTACCTCGGGGAGCGTTTCGACATCCACGGCGGCGGCATGGACCTGATGTTCCCGCACCACGAGTGCGAGATCGCGCAGTCGACCGCCGCGCTGGGCCACGACTCGGCACGGTATTGGGTGCACAACAACATGATCACGATCAACGGCCAGAAGATGGGCAAGTCGCTGGGTAACTTCATCACCCTCGAAGAGCTCTTCACGGGGGCGCACAAGCTGCTGGCGCAGGCTTTCTCGCCCATGACCATCCGCTTCTTCGTGTTGCAGGCCCACTACCGTTCGACGCTCGACTTCTCGAACGAGGCC
The DNA here is from genome assembly GCA_949840605.1 of uncultured Alistipes sp. Next base: position 6,153 of record CATKXN010000037.1, on the reverse strand, counting down.
CTGCAGGCCGCCGAGAAGGGGCTGGACCGCTTGATGAAGGGCATCGAGGCGCTCGGGAAAATCAAACCCGCCGGCGCTTCGACGGTCACCCCCGCCGAGTTGGAGACCCGCTGTGCCGAGGCGATGGCCGACGATCTCAATTCGCCGATGGTCATTTCGGCGCTGTTCGACTGGGTGCGCATCATCAACCAGCTGGTCGACGGTTCGCAGACGATCACCGCCGCCGATCTCGAAACCCTGGCGGCCACCGTTCGCCTCTACGCTTTCGACATCCTGGGTCTGCGCGACGAAAAGGCCGCCGGAGCCGCCTCCGGCAGGGATTACGTGACGCCCCTGGTCGAGATGCTGCTGGACGAACGCATGAAAGCCCGCGCCGCGAAGGACTGGGCCGCATCGGACCGCATCCGCGACGGGCTGGCCGCGGCCGGCATCCGCGTCAAGGACGGCAAGGACGGCACGGACTGGGAGTTGGAATAGCCCCCACCCACCTAAGAGGTGGGTTTTAGAGGCGACGGCAGGAAACCCGCATCGGAGCCTGAGTTGCGCTACGCCTCGCCCACCTAAGAGGTGGGTTTTAGAGGCGACGGCAGGAATCCTGCATCGGAGCCTGAGTTGCGCTTCGACCCGCCCGCTTAAGAAGCGGGATTTAGGGGCGACGGCAGGAATCCCGCATCGGAGCCTGAGTTGCGCTTCGACCCGCCCGCTTAAGAAGCGGGATTTAGAGGCGACGGCAGTATCTTGCATATCAGCACCTTATTTCCGCTCCCGTATGCCGCATTGAAAGATTCCGACTCGATGCCGGAGCCGTTAAGCGACGGACCGGCTAAAAGCGCGAGCGGAGGGGACGGTTTGCTTGCAAACCCGCGAATAGTCGCCCGGAGCCAGCGTTAGACGGTTCGTCGCAGGCAGAGGCATCCGTCGGAGAGTTTTTGGTACTTTTTGCGGAAAAAAGTACATAAATACGATTGATATGACAACAGAAATAAAATCGGCGGCTCTGGAGCTCGGGACCGAGCGTATCCGCAAGCTGCTCGTGCAATATGCCGTGCCGGCGATCATCGCCATGACGGCCTCGTCGCTCTACAACATGATCGACAGCATCTTCATCGGCCACGGTGTGGGGCCGCTGGCCATTTCGGGTCTCGCGCTGACCTTCCCGCTGATGAACCTCGCCGCGGCGTTCGGTTCGCTGGTGGGCGTGGGCGCCGCGACGCTGATCTCGATGCGCCTGGGCCAGCGGGACTATGAGACGGCCCGGCGGGTGCTCGGCAACGTACTGGTGCTCAATCTGATTATAGGCGTCTCGTTCGGATGCGTGACCCTGGCTTTCCTCGACCCGATCCTCTATTTCTTCGGGGCCAGCGAGGCCACGATCGGCTATGCGCGCGAGTATATGACGGTCATCCTGCTGGGCAATGTCGTTACCCATATGTATCTGGGTCTGAACGCCGTGCTGAGGGCTTCGGGACACCCCCGCAAGTCGATGTACGCCACGATCATCACGGTGGTCATCAATGCGGTCCTCGACCCGATCTTCATCTTCGGATTCGGCTGGGGCATCCGCGGCGCGGCCATCGCCACGGTGCTGGCGCAGGTCATCTCGCTCGTGTGGCAGTTCCGGATTCTTTCCGACAAACGCGAACTGCTCCACTTCCGCCGCGGCATCTACCGCCTGCGGAAGAAGATCGTGCGCGACATGCTCGCCATCGGCATGTCGCCCTTTCTGATGAACCTCGCGGCCTGCTTCATCGTCATCCTCATCAACAAGGGGCTGAAGCAGTACGGCGGCGACCTGACGATCGGCGCCTACGGCATCGTCAACCGGCTGGCGTTCTTCTTCGTGATGATCGTGCTGGGCGTCAACCAGGGCATGCAGCCCATTGCGGGTTACAATTTCGGTGCGAAGCAGTACGACCGCGTGATGCGCGTGCTGAAACTGACGATCATCGGCGCCACGTGCGTCACCTCGGCGGGATTCGTCATCGGCGAGTTCATGCCGCGCCTCGCCGTGGGGATGTTCACCTCCGACGAGGAGCTGATCCGTCTGTCGGTCGAGGGCATGCGCATCGTCTTCTTCTGCTTCCCGATCATCGGGTTCCAGATGGTGGCCACGAACTTCTTCATGAGCGTCGGCATGGCCGGCAAGGCGATCTTCCTGTCGCTGTCGCGCCAACTGCTGTTCCTGATGCCGGGGCTGATTTTCCTGCCCCGCATCTTCGACGTCTACACCGAGTGGAACGGCAGCTGGGGCGTGTGGTGCGCGATGCCCCTGTCGGATTTCCTGGCGTCGCTCGTGGCGTTCTTCATGCTGACTTACCAACTGCGGAAATTCCGCGCCATCGGCGCCGCGAATGCCGCCAAAGAGGGATAGGGATATGGAAAAATTCGTCATCAACATCGGCCGCCAGCTGGGCAGCGGCGGCCGGACCGTCGGGGAGATCATCGCCCGCCGCCTGGACATCCGTCTCTACGACAAGGAGCTGATCAACCTGGCGGCCCGGGAGAGCGGTATCTGTCCCGAGATTTTCGAAAAGGCCGATGAGAAGGAGTCGCGCGGCATGCTCTCGACGATGATCGGCTACCTGCGCGCCCCGTTTGCGGGCGACGACGCGGGCATGACGAACGTCCTGTCGAACGACGCGCTGTTCAAGATCCAGAGCGACGTGATCCGCCAGGTCGCCGCCGCCGAGCCGGCGGTTTTCGTGGGCCGCTGCGCCGACTACATCCTGCGCGAGAACCCGCGCTGCGTCAACGTCTTCATCACGGCCGACGACCGTGACCGCTGCCGACGCATCTGCGCGCGGCAGGGATGCACGGAGGCCGAGGCGCAGGCCCTGATGGAGCGCGTGGACGCCCGCCGCGCCTCGTACTACAACTATTACAGTTCGCGGACGTGGGGCGAGGCTTCGACCTACCACCTCTGCGTGAACTCCTCGGTGCTGGGCGACGAGGGTACGGCCGGTTTCATCCTGGAGTTCGCCGCACGGAAACTGCACGAAAAATTTTAAGCGATATTATGGTACTTGCCGAACAGATCAAGGAGATCGAACAGCGCCGGGAGGCGCTGGAACGCTGTCTCGACATCGAACAGAAGCGCATCGACCTGCGCAACGAGGAGGAGAAGACCCAGGAGCCTGATTTCTGGGACGAGCCCGACAAGGCGCGCGAGCAGCTGCGCAAGGTGGCGGCCATCAAGGCGTGGGTCGACGACTACGACGCCGTGCGCAAGGACGCCGAGGACCTCGCGCTGATGCCCGACTTCGTGAAGGAGGGGGTGGTGACCGAGGCCGAGATGGACGCCCACTATGCGGCGACGCTCGAAAAGATCGGGAACCTCGAGATGCGCAACATGCTGCGCCGCGAGGAGGACAAGCTCGGGGCCATTCTCGACATCAATGCCGGGGCGGGCGGCACCGAGGCCCTCGACTGGGCGTCGATGCTCATGCGCATGTACACCCGCTGGGGCGAGGCCCACGGCTACAAGGTCAAGGTGCTGGACTACCAGGCCGGCGACGAGGTGGGGGTGAAGTCCTGCACGCTGGAATTCGAGGGCGAGTACGCCTACGGTTACCTCAAGAGCGAGAACGGCGTGCACCGCATGGTGCGTCTCTCGCCGTTCAATGCCAACAACAAACGCCAGACGACCTTCGCGTCGGTGTTCGTTTCGCCCGCGGTGGACGACACGATCGAGATCACGGTCAATCCGTCGGATATCGAATGGGACACGTTCCGTTCGTCGGGCGCCGGCGGCCAGAACGTCAACAAAGTCGAGACGGCGGTGCGCCTGCGCTACCACGGCAAGGATGCCGACACGGGCGAACCCGTGGAGTTTCTGATCGAGAACATGGAGACCCGTTCGCAGCTGATGAACCGCGAGAATGCCATGCGCATCCTCCGTTCGAAGCTCTACCAGCGCGAGCTGGACAAGCGCATGGCGACGCAGCAGGCCCTGGAGGCTTCGAAGAAGAAGATCGAGTGGGGGTCGCAGATCCGCTCCTACGTCTTCGACGACCGCCGCGTGAAGGACCACCGCACGGGGGTTCAGACCTCGGCCGTGGAGGCGGTGATGGACGGCGATCTGGATGCCTTTATCAAAGGGTATTTAATGGAATACGGCGCGTCCGTCTGATTTTATGGAGCACCTGCAACACATCCCTCGGCCGTCCCGAACGGGAAATACTGCTTGTATGTCCCGTCCGGCCCGCCCTTCACGATGCGCCACATCAGCATCCCTAAAATGCAGACGGCTCTTAGCGGTGCTTATTGCCTGCGTTCCGGGTATTTTCAATGTATCGGCGCAGGTGCTGGTGGGTATGACCGACACGGCGGCCTATTTCCCGCTGCTCCGGGGGCAGCGCGTGGCCGTGCTGGCCAATCAGACCTCCGTGGCCGAGATGCCCGGTGCGCCCGGGGCCGATTCCGCCGGACGGGTGCATCTCGTGGATCTGCTTCACCGGAGCGGTTTCGGCGTCGCGGCGATCTTCTCGCCCGAGCACGGCTTCCGCGGCACGGCGGACCCCGGGGAGCATGTCGCCAGTTCGGTCGACGCCCGGACGGGCATTCCCATCCGCTCGCTCTACGACGGCAACACGAAGCGTCCCTCCGACGAGGCGATGCGCTCGTTCGACGTGCTGGTCGTGGACATGCAGGACGTCGGACTGCGGTTCTATACCTATTATATCTCGATGCTGCGGATGATGGACGCCTGCGCCGATTTCGGACGCCGGGTCGTGGTCCTCGACCGTCCCAATCCTAACGGGCACCTCGTCGACGGTCCCGTGCTGGACATGAAATACCGGTCGGGCGTCGGGGCGATTCCCGTTCCCGTGCTCCACGGCCTGACGATGGGCGAGATCGCCCGCATGGCCGCTGGGGAGGGATGGGGGGAGAAGTGCGGTCTGACCGTCGTGAAGTGCCGCAACTACACCCATGCCACCGAATACCTCCTGCCCGTGGCCCCGTCGCCCAACCTGCCGACCGCGCGCGCCGTGTATCTTTATGCCGCGCTGTGCCCTTTCGAAGGCACCGTCGTCAGCCTCGGACGGGGAACGGACAAGCCGTTCGAGATGTATGGACATCCGGACATGACCGGGCGCACCTTTACGTTTACACCCCGTCCGACGGCCGGGGCCAAGCATCCGCCGCTCGAAGGGCGGCCGTGCCGGGGCATCGACCTGAGCGTCATGCCGCTGGCCGAGGCCCGCGATGTGGGATTCTCGCTGCGCTATGTGATCGACGCCTGTGCGGACTTGGGGATGGGTGACAAGTTCTTTACGCCGATGTTCGAAAAGCTGGTCGGCGTGGGGTGGGTGCGTGAGATGATCCTCGCCGGAGCTCCGGAGGAGGAGATTCGCGCCCGTTGGGCTTCCGATGTGGAACGCTACCGCGAAAAGCGGGCGAAATACCTGCTTTACGAATAGAATGATGGCGTTTTACGTCATTGCGAGGAGCCGCAGGCGACGCGGCAATCCGGAGTAACCGTAGCATCGGTCATGGAAAGCAGCTATGTATATATATTGACCAATAAACTGCATACGGTGTTGTATGTCGGTGTTACGACCTCATTATCCCGGCGCATGAAAGGGCATGCTGCCGGGCAGTCCGCATTCACGCGCTGCTATAACGTCCATAAGTTGATTTACGTCGAAGAGTATCGGGACGTTCGGGATGCAATCGCCCGGGAGAAACAAATCAAGAGCTGGAGCCGGAAACGGAAAATGGAGTTGGTTGACTCTCGAAATCCGTTGTGGAAGGATTTGTTGGACGGAATCGTCTGATTTCCGCTGTGCCGTAACGTTTCAGCCGGGGATGTCATTCCGAGCGAACGAGAGTGAGCGTGGGAATCCGATGAAAGCGTTGTGAGGTTCCGACTTTCTATCGGATTGCCGCGTCGGCTTAAGAAGCCGCTTTTAGGGGCGACTGCAGATCAAAGCACAGCCGGACCTGACAAGCGTTTCAATCCTCTCCCCTCCCCGTCTCAGACGGGGGCAACGTCATTCCGAGCGAACGAGAGTGAGCGTGGGAATCCGATGAAAGCGTTGTGAGGTTCCGATTTTCTATCGGATTGCCGCGTCGCCTGCGGCTCCTCGCAATGACATAAAAGCGCTCCGGAAACGGAGCGCTTTTTCATTTCCTTAATATACCTCCGCTATG
>CATKXN010000036.1 GCA_949840605.1 uncultured Alistipes sp. | reverse complement strand
CGATCTATGCCGACTACTTCTTTTTCGGGATGTTCGTCGACCACGTCGAGGTGCATCTGCCCACCGAGCGGGGCATCACGCAGTACGTCGAGATGCTGAATTTCGATTCGATGTCGATCCGCGACTACCGTGCTGCGCGCACGCAGTGGGGGTGGTCGGTGACGTTCAATATCGCCGACGGCGATGCCCTGTACCACGCCGATTTCGCCGTCTCGACCGCCACGGGCGAAACGGTGCTGACCCTTCTGACGCCCGCTGTGACGATGCGTTACGTCGGGTGGCTGTGGAACAAGCGGGTGAACGACCCGCGCTACCACCGGATGGATTGATGAAAAGGCTGCCCTTTCAGGCAGCCTTTTGTCGTCCGTGCGGGGCCCTATGGCCTATTTCTTGCAGATCAATGCCACGGCGGAGACGGAAACGCCTTCCTCCCGCCCCTCGAAGCCCAGATGCTCTGTGGTCGTAGCTTTGACCGACACCCGGTCGTCGTCTACACCCATTGCATCGGACATCGCGGCGCGCATGGCGTCGATGTGCGGTCTCAGTTTGGGCTGCTGCGCGCGGATCGTGCAGTCCACGTTTCCGATCTCATAGCCTTTCTCACGCACGAGCGCCGCGACTTTCCGCAGCAGTATTTTCGAGTCGATGCCTCGGAACTCGTCCGACGTGTCGGGAAAGTGCAGCCCGATGTCGCCCAGCGCCGCCGCGCCCAGCAGGGCGTCGCACAGGGCGTGAATCACCACGTCGCCGTCCGAATGGGCGACGCATCCTTTCGTGTGGGCGATCTCAACGCCGCCCAATACCAGAGGCAGGCCGTCGGCCAGGGCGTGTACGTCGTATCCGTGTCCTATTCTGAAATCCATCGGTTTCCGTATTTTATATTGCCAAAGTTACGGATTTTTCCTAACTTTGCAAAAACGCATATACCTATGTCAGAAATTACCTCGCTGGAGCCCCGCCTCGTGTGGGAGCAGTTCGACGCCATCACGCGCGTTCCGCGCCCTTCGAAAAAGGAGGGCAAGATCATCGACTTCCTGGTCGATTTCGCCAAAAAACATCATATCGAATATAAGAAGGACGCCATCGGCAACGTCGTGATGCGCAAGCCCGCCACGCCGGGCTTTGAGGAACGTCCCGCGGTGATCCTCCAGTCGCATATGGACATGGTCTGCGAAAAGAATTCCGACGTGGAGTTCGATTTCGACAACGACCCGATCCGCACGCGCATCGACGGCGGGTGGGTCCGGGCCGAGGGCACGACGCTGGGCGCCGACTGCGGCATCGGCATGGCCGCGGCGCTGGCCGTGCTGCTCGACGAGTCGGTGGAGCACGGGCCCCTCGAAGCGCTTTTCACCGTCGACGAGGAGACGGGGCTCACGGGCGCGTTCGAACTGGGCGAGGGGATGCTTACGGGCAAATACCTCGTCAACCTCGATTCGGAGGACGAGGGCGAAATCTTCATCGGCTGTGCCGGCGGCATCGACACCATCGCCACGTTCCACTACACGATGGAGCCTGCGCCGAAGAATTATGCCTTCTTCCGCGTCGACGTGTCGGACCTGCAGGGCGGACACTCGGGCGACGACATCGACAAGGGCCGCGTCAACTCGAACAAGACCGTGGCGCGCCTGCTGTGGGACGGCATGCAGTCGTGCGAGCTGAAACTGAGCTACTTTAACGGCGGGAACCTCCGTAACGCCATTCCCCGCGAAGCCTACGCCATTTTCGGCGTGCCGGAGAGGCTCAAGGGGGAGTTCGTCAAACGCTATAACCTCTTTGCCGCCGACCTGAAGGCCGAATTCCAATTCCGCGAACCCGATTTCCGGATTACGCTCAACGAGATGCCGCAGGTCGAGGAGGTCCTCGACGCACGGACGCAGTTCGCGCTGGTCTACTCGATCGTGGGCGTACCCAACGGCGTCGTGGCCATGTCGTTCGCCGTTCCGGGACTGGTCGAGACCTCCACGAACCTCGCGTCGGTGAAATTCGCCGACGGCAACCGCATCGTCGTCACCTCGTCGCAGCGGTCGTCGGTCGAGAGCGCCAAGACCTATGTGATGCAGATGGTCGAGTCGGTCTTCGCGCTGGCGGGCGCCGACGTGGCCCATTCCGACGGCTATCCCGGCTGGAACCCCAATCCGCAGTCGCGGCTGCTGGAGGTCACGGTGGATGCCTACAGGCGGTTGTTCGGGACCGATCCCAAGGTCCGTGCGATCCACGCCGGACTGGAGTGCGGGCTGTTCCTCGAAAAGTACCCCGACCTGGAAATGGTTTCGTTCGGACCGACGCTCCGCGGGGTGCACTCACCCGACGAACGTCTGGAAATCGCCACGGTCCCCAAGTTCTGGGACCTGCTTCGCGAGACGCTGAAAAGTCTGTAACCGCTGTTTGGTTTTGTTCGATGGGGTGTTTCCCGACACGGTTCAGATGGCTGTTGACTGCGTTTTTCATCGTAGTCGCATCGTCGATTTCCCCCCCCCTTGGCGCCGCGCTGAATGTCCATGACTACCGGTTCCACACCATGCCCGAAACCTCCTATTACGGAGGAATTCACAGCATTGCCAAGGACAGCATAGGCCGTATCTGGTTCAGCGGATACGATGCGCTGTTCATGTACAACGGCCGTTCGTTCGTCCGGATGGACGATCTGGTCACGAGCCTCTCGCCGAGCTCCTACTGGAATTACGGACAGGTGGTTGCAGACCGCGGCGGCAGGTTGTACGTAGGGACCAACCACGGACTGCTGCGCTTCGACTACGGCTCCCGGAGTTTCGAATCCGTACTGGACGGAAACATCGGCTCGGTCACGGTCAACGGCGACGGAACGATGTGGCTGATCCGCAACAACGACATCGAATCGTTCGATCCGGAGCGCCTGCCCGACGTGGTGCGTTACGAACGGCCTCCGGACTGTTCGGTTTCGTCCTTGGCGCTGATATGCACCCGCGAATACGTTTATGCCGCGACGAAGGGAAATCTCTACCGGCTCAACCGGGAGACCGGGCAGTACACCCGTTTCACGACCGTGGGCGGCGACGGCTGTGTGATCCGCGATGTCGTGGAGTGCGGCGAATCGGTCTACGTCCTTACGCTCATGGACGGTCTGTACGAATGCGACGGGGACGGCCGGATCACGCGGTATTTCAGGCTGCCGGTCGAATACGAGAAGTCCGCCGGAGCCAAAGTGCTGTTTCTCGATGCGTCGGGCGTCATCTGGGTGGCCACACAGTCGGGGCTTCTCCTCCTGGACCCTGCGACCGGCAGTACGCACCTCCTGCGTTCGAACCTCCACTATCCCTATTCGCTGCCCAACAATTCGGTGTGGTCGATCTTTTCCGATCCCGACGGCGGGGTATGGGTCGGCACCTACGGGGGCAAACTGGCCTACATGACGCTGGCGGACAACGGAGTCGACTGGTTCAAGGCCACGCCGGGCGGACTGAACCATCCCATCGTCAGCTGTTTCGAGGAGGACGACGCCGGCAATCTGTGGATCGGTACGGAGGGCGGAGGCCTGAACTACTGGGACCGGAAGAACGACCGCTTCGTCTATTATACGCAGGAGAGCCGCAGCGGCATCACGTCGAACATGATCAAGCGACTGCGCTACGATGACGACGGGAGGCTGCTGATCTCGGCCTTCAATGGCGGCATCAAGGCGTTCGACGCCCGCCGGGGGCGTTTTTCCGATCTGCGCATGTGTTATCCGGCCTCGCCGCAGCCGCTGAGCGTTTACGATTTTGTATGGGAGGGTGATTCGGGAATCTGGCTGACGAATCCCGACGCCGAGCTAATGTACGGGGATGCCGAAAGCGGCATCGCGGAGACCGTGTCCCTGACGGACGACCGGGGGAATGAGGTCCGGCCGCACGTCGAGACGCTTTTCCACGACGGCGAGGGCCGTCTGTGGCTGGTGACGCACGAGGGAGCGTATGTCGTGGATGCCGCATCGCGGCGGATTCTGACGCATTATTACCTCGAGGAGGCCCCCTATTCGGAAAACAACCTCTGTTCGTACTGCGTCACGTCCGGTTCCGAAATCTGGTTCGGTACGCGCGGCGGCGGAGTCAACCTGCTGGACCGCGACGGGGCGTATGCGAATTTCAGGGACCGGACCGGCGAAGGGCTGTCGGGGAAAACCGTCTTCGGCATTCTGGAAGACACGGCTTCGAAAAACGTCTGGTTCAGCACCAACAGCGGGCTCTACTATTACGACTATGTGAGCCGGACGATCCGCAAGTCCCAGATCGACAGTCCCCATCACTGCGGTGCCTATTACGTGCGGGCCTGCTATAAGACTTCGCGCGGGGAGATGCTCTTCGGGGGCACCGACGGTTTCATCCTGTTCAATCCGGGAAAGATCGGGCACAACGAGCAGAAACCGAAGGTCTTTTTCACCGACCTGCTCATCAACAGCGAACCTGTGAAGCCCGGCGCCAAAGACTCGCCCCTGCGGCGGTCCATATCCACGATGGCCTGCGACGGGGACGACGGCAGCGCCATCGAGCTGTCGCACCGGCAGTCGAACCTCGAAATCTGCTTTTCGGCGAACAGCTACCTGGATGCCGGAAAAAACCAGTATGCCTACCGGATGCTGGGGCTTTCCGAACGCTGGTCCCTGCTTCCGCAGGGCCAGAAGGCGGTGCAGTTCTTCAACCTGCCCGCCGGAAGCTATGTCTTCGAGGTCAAGGCCGCCAACAACGACGGGCTGTGGGGCGACGAGGTTTCCGCCCTGCGCTTCGAGGTGAGCCCCTCGCCCTTTCTCTCCCGCTGGGCCTATGCGGTTTACGTGGCGCTGCTGCTGGCTGTCGCCAGCTTCATCTGGCGCTATTTCACCAATAAGAAAATCTTCGAGCAGCGGCTCGAGCTGGAACGGATCAAGGAGCAGAACATGAAGGAGCTGACCCAGGCCCGGATCAATTTCTTCACGAACATCTCCCACGACCTCAAAACACCGCTTACGCTGGTCGTCGACCCGCTGAAACAGTTGAAACAGCATCTGCCCGGCGACGCCCCGTGCAACGACTATGTCCGCTTGATCGAAAAGAACGTGGGGCGTATCCAGCGAATGATCAGCCAGCTGCTGCAGTTCCGCGAGATCGAGAGCCAGAAGATAACCCTGAACCGGCAGCCGGGCGACCTGATCCGGTTTATCGACAGCATCTTTTCGCTGTTCGAGTTCTATGCCAGCAAAAAGGGTATCGAGACCGATTTCAGCTCCCGCTACGAGAGTTTCTATACCAGTTTCGACCACGACGTGATCGAGAAGATCTTCACCAACCTGTTCTCCAACGCGATCAAATATACCTCGGAAAACGGCTACGTCGGGGTGAAGATCGGCCGGGCTCCGCAGGAGCGGTGGCCCAAAGGGGCGGTGGCGGCCGCCGACACCGAATACCTTTCGTTCACGGTCACCAATACCGGGGCGGAGATTCCCGCGGACAGGAAGGATATCATCTTCGAATCGTTCAACCGCCTCTCCGCGCGCCGTCCCGAGTTCGAGAGCAGCACGGGCCTGGGCCTCGCCATCGTCCGCGAACTGGTCGGCAACCTGGAAGGGACGATAACCCTCCACTCGGGAAACTCGAAGGTCTCCTTTACGGTGGTGCTTCCCTTCTCGCAGAGTGCCGAGAAGGCCAGCAGTGCCGCCGAGTCGTACGACTATACGGTCTCCGAGATCGACAATCTGCTGAAAGAGACCGATGCGGCGGACCGGAACGACCGGCGCGTCCGCAAGACGTACGACATCGTGGTCATCGAGGACGATCCCGACCTGAGAAGCTATCTCGAACGGCGGCTGTCGAGACATTATAATGTATATACGGCGGACGACGGCCGGGAGGGCATTGCCAAAGTGGAGAAGGTCTACCCCCAGATGGTCATCACCGACCTGATGATGCCGGAAGCCGACGGTTTCGACGTCTGCCGTTCCCTGCGGTCGAACATCAAGACCAGCCATATCCCGGTCATCATGCTCTCGGGGCAGGGCAAAGACGCCGACAACAAGATCAAGGCGCTGGAATGCGGGGCCAGCGTGTTCATCGACAAACCGTTCGACATGGATTACCTGCTCGGACAGGTGGCCAACCTCATCAAGACCCAGAACGAACTGAAACAGCGCTACAGCCGGAAATACATCGCCGAACCTTCGAAGATCACGATCTCCTCCGTGGACGAGGAGCTGCTGAGAAAGGCGATGAACTACATCGAGCGGAACATCGACAACAACGACTACGACGTGGAAGCGTTCGTGTCGGACATGGCCATCGGGCGGACGCTCCTCTACCAGAAGCTGAACGACATCACGGGCATGTCGATCAAGGAGTTCATTATGGATATCCGGCTGAAGCGCGCCGCCCAGCTGCTCAGGGAGTCCGATCTGACGATCTCCGAAATCTCGATCATGACGGGCTTCGCCAATCCGAAATATTTCAGCATCTGCTTCAAGCGTCATTTCGAGCTGACCCCTTCCGAATTCAAGAAAAAGGCGTAAGGCCTGCCGTCCGGCGGCTGCGTTCCCGCTCAGCCCGGCAGGGCGGGACGCATGGTTGGGGCGGGAATGGTTCCATTTTGTGCGATTCGTACAAAATGGAACCATTTCTGAATAAATGGCTACCCTGTTATGAGTTCATTTTCAGGATATTTGCATCACCGGGAACTGAAACGGGCTCTCCGGAAGAACTAACCGAAAATGCAAATTAAAACTGAATTGCTTATGGGAAAATGACCTGAAAACCGCTCAGGGACGACCGGGTTCTCCTGCCGTCCGCACAATCTTTTGAAGATGCAATTTTAACCCAAACGGAACCTTTTATGATAAGAATGTACAAAATGCTTAAAGGCACACTGGCGATGACTGTTTTACTGCTGTTGTCGGCCGGGCCTTTGTTTGCACAGCATGCGATTAACGTGACCGGAAAGGTCACCGATGAAAACGGAGCGCCCCTGGCGGGTGTCGTCGTACTCGTAAAGGACGGCGGGAACAACAATGCCACCGTCACCAATACGCAGGGGGTTTATGAGATCAAGGCCCCCGCGGCCTCGACGCTGGTCTTCTCGTGCCTGGGCTATTCCGCCCGGGAGATAAAGATCGGTGCGTCCAACATCGTGGACGTGAAAATGGCGCAGGACGCGCAGTCCCTCGACGAGGTGGTCGTCGTGGGTTACGGTACGCAGAAGAAGAAGGACCTTACGGGAGGTCTTGCCGTGGTCAGCAAGCAGACGCTGGAGATGGTTTCGACCAACAACCTGATGGACCGGCTGGTCGGACAGGTCGCCGGTCTGAACATCACCACCGGCAACGAGGCTCCGGGCAGCAACCAGACGCTGCTGATCCGCGGCCAGAATTCGCTGACGGCCAACAACGACCCGCTGATCATCCTGGACGGGATTCCCTATTCGGGCGGGCTGGCCGACCTCGATCCGAACATCATCGAGAGCCTGTCGGTGCTGAAAGACGCTTCGGCGGTCGCGATCTACGGTTCACGCGGATCGAACGGCGTCATCCTGATCCAGACCAAACGCGGTTCGAAGGGCAGTTTCCATGTGACCTACAAGACGAAACTCTCCGTCGCCGAGCCGATGCAGCGCATCGAGACGATGGGTCCCAACGAGTTCATCCGCTTCAAGCAGGACATGGGCCGACTCAAAAACAATTACAGCGGCGAGCAGCTCGATCCCCTGGTAGGCTCGATCATCAGCGCCAGCGAGAAGGTCAACTACGCCAAGGGCGTCACCAACGACTGGCAGGACTACGTCTTCCGCACGGTCTTCACGATGGACCACCAGCTGAGTTTCCAGGGCGGCAACGAAAAGACGACCTACATGGCCGCCGTCTCCTACCTGGACAATCCCGGTGTCGTCTACAACTCGAATTACCAGCGTACGACCGTGTACGCCAGTATCAACCAGACGATGAACGACTGGTTGTCGGTGGGTCTCACCACGCAGTTCGTCAACCGCGAGAGCGGCGGCGCGACGCCGAACCTCGAACATGCCATCAAGCAGAGTCCGTGGGGCATCTACAAGGACGAGACGGGCGGCTACTACGAGGAGCCGATGGACTATTCGAACCTGCCCAACCCGATGAAGGATGTCAATGCCGACCAGAAACGCACGGGCCGCAACTTCATGGCCAACGGCTTCCTCGACATCAAACTTCCGGTCAAGGGCCTCTCCTTCCGCTCGCAGTTCGGCTACAACTACCGCAGCCAGCTGAACGGCACCTACTACGGCCGCAACACCGTGACGGGTAAGAAGGTCGACGGTCGCGCCGAACTGGAAAACAACCACACGACGGACTGGACGTGGGAGAATGTGCTGAAATTCGACCGGACTTTCGACAAACACCACATCGACTTCACGGGACTCTTCTCCATGCAGGAGACCCAGTTTACGAAGGCTTCGCAGAGCGGCGAGGGCTTCGTGAACGACGATTCGAGCTTCTACCGGATGGACGGCGCCGAGAACAAGATCACCATCGGTTCGGAATACTGGAAACAGAACATGGTTTCGGGCATGTTCCGTGTGAATTACAGCTTCAACAGCAAATACCTGCTGACGGTTACGGGCCGCGCCGACTCGTTCTCGGCCTTCGCCGAGAACCATAAGTGGGCCTTCTTCCCCTCGGCGGCCGTCGCCTGGCATCTCGGCGAGGAGAATTTCATCAAGGACAACGCTTCGTGGGTCGACATGCTGAAAATCCGTTTCTCCTACGGGGCCAACGGTAACAACGCCATCGACCGTTACCGGTCACTCGACCGGCTCTATTCGACCAACGGCGTCAAGTATATCTGGGGCGACTCGGGCAAAGCCGCCAACTCGGCCTACCTGCCGAGCGACGGTATCGGCAACCCCGACCTGCTTTGGGAGACCACCTATACGGCCAACCTCGGTATCGACTTCCAGTTCTTCGGAGGACGTCTGGGCGGTACGGTCGATCTGTACCTCTCGAATACGCACGACCTGCTGATGTCGCGTACGGTTCCCATTATGAACGGTTACAGCAGGATTCTCTACAATGTCGGCCAAACCCGTAACAAGGGCATCGAACTGACGCTCCATTCGCAGAACATCCGCAAGCAGAATTTCCGGTGGGAGACCGACTTCGCCTTCTCGCTCAACCGCGACGAGATCGTCGCACTGCGCGGCGACGGCAAGGACGACGTCAACAACAAATGGTTCATCGGCAAACCCCTGTCGGTATATTACGACTGGAACATGATCGGCATCTGGCAGCAGGGCGACGAGTTCACGTTCACCGACAAGGACGGCAAGGAAGTGTACCACCAGACCGGAGCCACGCCCGGTGCCGCCAAACTGGAGGATGTCGACGGCAACGGCGTCATCGACTCCAATGACCGCAAGGTGATCGGCAGCAAGCAGCCGAGTTTCACGATGTCGATGGGTAACCGTCTTACCTACAAGGATTTCTACTTCTCGTTCCTGTTCAACGGCGTCTTCGGCAAATGGATGACCGACAACGTGGCCAACATCGGTTCGTATACGTTCGGTTCGGGCAACTACATCCACGGCGTGAAATACTGGACGCCGGAGACCCCCGATGCGGAGGTCGTTTCGCCGGGCTATCAGGCCTCGTTCAGCCACGGCTACTACAAGAAACTCAACTACGTTCAGCTGCGCAACATCACGCTGGGCTACCGTGTCAACCAGAAATTCGTCCGCAGAATCGGCCTGAGCGCCATCGACGTCAATTTCAGCGTGAACAACGTGTGCGCCTTCTCCAACATGCGGCAGATGCTGAACTACGACAATACCTGGTTCGCATCGTTCCCGACCGCCCGTTCCTATGTGTTGGGATTATCCTTAACCTTTTAAGTAAGACCTGACTATGAAAACGATGAATTATATCAAACTCAGCGCCGTATGCTCGGCTCTGGCAATCGCTGCGGGCTGCACCTCCTTCCTGGAGGAGGACCTGAAGAGCCAGTTGGCCCCCGACAATACCTATACCAGCTCGCTGGGCTTCGAGGTCGGCTCCACGGGTCTCTATGCCATCGCCCGCTCGGAGTACAACACCTGGGGCGAGAGCGGCGCCTTCATGCACAACGGCGCCTGCGCCTACGAGGTGCTGCAGATTTCGACCGATCTCTGCCGGATGGGCACCGTCCGCGACGGTTCGCTCGTCCCGTTCGCCGAACTGACGCTCAATCCCTCGACGCTTTTCGTCGGATCGTACTGGAACTGGGCCTACAACCTGATCGGTTCGGCCAACGAGTTGCTGATCTATTCCGAGAAAAACAACAACTGGGATTATCCGACCGACAAACAGCTCTATCAGGCCGAGGCGCGATTTTTCCGCGCATACGCCTACCGCACGCTGGTCTATCTCTACGGCGACGTGCCCTGGGTCGAGACCATCCAGAAACCGTTCCTGCTCTCGTTTTCGCGTGATCCCAAACTCGAAGTGCTGGGACATATCATCGACGATCTGAAATTCGCCAAGGAACATCTTCCCGAAGATCCCGACGCGGTGAAGGAGGGCAAGCTCACGACGTGGGCCGCACGCCACCTGCTGAGCGAGATGTACCTGCTGCGCGGCGCGGAAGGCGATTACAAGCTGGCCGAGGAAAATGCCCTGGAGGTGATCGACAGCAAGCATTACAGCCTGGTGAAGAGCCGCTACGGCACCAAAAAGAACGAGGCGGGCGACTATTTCAGCGACATGTTCCTCGAGAACAACCAGAACCGTTCGGCCGGCAATACCGAGGGCATCTGGGTCATGCAGTTCCAGTACAACACCGTCGGCGGCGGCGTGAATTCCGACGACTGGACCCGCCGCGCCTGGAATCCCCAGTACCATGCCATCGACGGCTTCGCGCTGGCCGATTCGCTCGGCGGCCGCGGCCTGGCCCAGATCTATCCGCTGAAATGGTGGATCGGCGTCAAGGGAACGAACGCCACGACGGCCGGCGAGGCCGAGGGTCTCCCCGGGATCAAGGCGGGCGGTATCTTCGACGACGGCGACATCCGCAATTCGGAGTACAACATCAAGCGCAACTGGTACTACAACAACCCGCTGACGCCGAACAAGCTCGGTCAGAAATGTCCCATCGACGACAAATCGTGGTCGCAGGCCCAGCTCTTCCCCGCGCTGAAGAAATTCTTCTTCGGGAAGGAGGAGAACCTCCAGCTCACCGGTTCCTACAAGGACCGCGCGAAATTCCGCCTGGCTGAAACCTACCTGCTGCTGGCCGAGGCTTACCTGCGTCAGAACATGCCCGACAAGGCCGCCGACGCCGTGAACGAAGTGCGCCGCCGCGCCAAGGCGGCCGACGTTTCCGACGACGAGATGACGATGGACTACCTGCTCGACGAGCGTATCCGCGAGTTGTACGGCGAGGAGAGCCGCCGTTTCACGCTGGTGCGTACGGGCAAACTGATCGAGCGCGTGAAGAAGTACAACCCCGAGGCGCGCGACCTTATCCAGGATTTTCATGTGCTGTGGCCCATTCCGCAGGCTGTCCGCGACGCCAACACCGGAGAATTCCCGCAAAACCCCGGTTACGAAGGCTACGAGGGGTGATGACCGGTCCGACCGGTTTTCGGCCCCGCCTCCGGACGAACAAGAAAAGCAATGTGTCCGGACGTTTCCGGACCCAATCAGCAAACACGAAAAAAACAGCTATGAAAAAGATAAAATTTGCATGTAACGTATCGCTGCTGACCCTTATCGCACTCGGCCAGTGGGCCTGTGCGTGGGACCCGTACGAGCACGACAGCGACCCGGTCGAGGAGACCCTCGAACTGACCGCCTCCGCCTCCCAGATCGCTCTGGACGAAAACAATCTTACGGCTACGGTCCTCACTTTCGACTGGACGCCGGCGCGACCGATGCCCGACGAGTATCTGGTCTCCTATAGGACCAAACTGGACCTGCTGACCAACAACTTCGGTTCGGCTACGACCATCGAGACGAGCGAGGACGACGGGATATTCAGCCGGAGCTACACCTCCGAGCAGCTCAACAACTGGGCCAACGAACGCTGGAAAGTGCCCGTGAACAAGACCTTTACGCTGGCGTTCCGCGTCATTGCGGAGTATGCGGGCGGTCCCACATATGAAATGCCCGAGGTGCGGACCGTCGAGGTGACCGTCACCCCGATCAAGGTCGATGTTTTCGACGCCGACAAGGTGTCGCTTTCCGGTACGGCTGTCAGCAGCGTCACGGAGATCGGAAAGACGGTCGAGAATGCGAACCTCTACGCGTGGTACGGCGCGCTGAGCATCGGTGAGCTGCAAATCCCCGTCGAGTTGGAGGGACAGACCTACTATATCGTTCCGAACGACGGCAACGGGGCGCTCCGCGACGGCGAACTCGTCGATGTGAAGATGCAGGACGATCCCGTTTCGTGGAACATTCCGGCGGCGGGCAACTACCGTCTGCTGATCGACATGGAGAACAAGCAGGTGCGCATCTACTCGCCGGCGACCGATCTGAAACCGCTCTCCGTGACGTTCCGCCCGAACGGAGCCGAGGCCAATCCCGAGACGACGATCGAGGTAATCGACCTCTGGGCTTACGGAGGCGGTACGGGCTGGGGTGCTCGCAAACTCAACCTGAAACAGAGCCTTGCCGATCCTCAGGTGCTGATCTACGATGCCGCTGAGCACAACGGCGCGCAACTCGCCGGCAGCATGAAGTTCTGCGTGGCCCAGAGTTTCTCGGTGGACGGTGTGGGATACAACCAGAACAACGCCTATTGCTTCACCAACCCGCTGACGGCTGACGGCAAGCGCCAGAATCTCACGCTGGTGCTCGATAAGGCGGGCGAACTGCACGGAGGTGCCGACGGCGAGACGCGCAACTCGTATTACACGATCCCCAAATCCGATCTGCTGATCTTCGACCTGCGGCACAATACGATCCTTGCGCGGAACAAATAGGACCGCGGCCGTCTGAAACAGCGCCGTATCGGACTGGAGACTGGGTTCCGGCCGACAGGACGATACGGCACTGTTATTTCCGATATGTTCACCAATTCAAAAACGATATGACTGCTATGAAAAATCTGATGACGGCCTGCCTGCTGGCTGCGTTTCTGTGCTCCGCCTCCTGCGGATGTTCGAAAGAGAGCGGCGGCGGGGACGACGGCGGCAAGGTTGCCGGCGTGACCGTGAAACCCGCATACAACAAATCGCAGGTGCTGCACAATCCGCTGAACGGCTGGGTGATGTATGTGAGCGCGGACTACGATCCTTCGTATTTCGACAAGGAGATCTACGTGCCCCTGCTGGGCAAGAACGTGAAAGTGGCGGACTATGCTTCCGCCTGCTACATCCGCACGAAATGGTCCGTGCTGAATCCCGCCGACGGCGAGTATGCCTGGAAGAATCCCGATTCGAAGGTGTACAAACTGGTTCGGGCAGCCCGCGATCGGAAACTTCCCATTGCGTTCCGCGTCGTGGTGGACGGCCGCGACCAGGGGGCGAACACGCCCCAGTTCGTCTACGACGCCGGGGCCGAATATGCGATGTCGGAACCGAAGTACCCCGACCGTAAAACTCCCATGCCGCAGGATCCGGTTTTCCAGCGCTACTACGAGAAGTTCGTCGAGGCTTTCGCCGCGGAGTTCAACGATCCGGTGAACACTTCGTTCATCGACGGTTACGGTCTCGGGAAATGGGGCGAGGGTCACAGCGTGGCTTACGACAAGAATGACGTGTCGGCCGTCGACGCGAATACGGAGACGGTCAAGCGCGAGGTGCTCGACTGGATCACGAAGCTCTATGCCAAGCATTTCACGCAGGTTCCCCTCGTCATCAACTACCACCGCGTGCTGGGGCATCCCACGAGCCAGGGTACGGCCAATCCGAACAGCGAGAGCCTGGTCGCCCTGGCTGTCAGCAACGGTTACTGCATCCGTTCCGACGCCTTCGGCATGAACAACCAGAGCTGGGGTTACAGCACCTGGGAGAAGGCCATCGCCGCGCAATGGCGCTATAAGGTCCCCATCATCATGGAGGGCGGCTACATCGTCAGCAGCCACAGCTACTGGAACGATCCGGCGGGCTATCGCCAGGGCCATCCCGAAGATGTCCGCCAGGGTGAATTCGACTCTTCGGCCGAGGCGCACGTCAATATGATGGACTTCCGCGTGGGGCAGGAGACCGAGTCGTGGTTCAGCGACGCTTTCAACCTCGTGCAGCGTTTCGTTTCCGAGGGCGGCTACCGCCTCTATCCCGACCAGGTGATCCTTCCCGACCAGGTGAACGCCGGCAGCCGCGTCAAGGTCGCTTCGCGCTGGCGCAACATGGGCTGGGGGTATTTTCCGAACAACCTTCCGCAGTGGAACTACAAATACAAGGTGGCCTATGCGCTGCTCGACGCTTCGGGCAAGGCGCAGCGGGTCTTCGTCGACGGGGATTGCGAGCCTTCGACATGGGTCGAGAGCAAACCTTTCTCCTATACGTTCGAGACGCCTGCCATCGATCTCCCCGCCGGGAAATATACGTGGGGCATCGCCATCGTCGATACGACGAAGGAGAACGTTCCGGCCATCGAACTGGCGGTGAACGACGAAAAGACCGCCGAGGGATGGGTCAAACTGCTCGACGTTCAGATCCGTTAGTGCCGGGTAAGCTATGAAACGGGTTGTTTTGCTTGCCGCCGCGCTGCTGCTGTCTGCGACGACGGCTTTCGGGACCGGCGTTCTGGTCGAGGCCGAGAGTTTCCGCGACAAGGGCGGCTGGTCCGTCGATCAGCAGTTCATGGACCTGATGGGATCGCCGTATCTCATCGCACACGGCATGGGCAAACCCGTGGCGGATGCCGTTACGACCGTCGAATTCCCCGAATCCGGGACTTATCACGCCTACGTGCGGACCTTCAACTGGGTCGCTCCCTGGTACGACGGCGAGGGACCCGGGAAGTTCTCCCTCCGGGTGGGGAAACGGACGCTGCCCGAGGTGCTGGGAAACCGGGGCCGGGAGTGGATGTGGCAGTATGCCGGACGAGTCGCTGTCCGGAAAGGTCCGGTCGAGGTTTCGCTGACCGACCTTTCCGGCTTCGACGGCCGCTGCGACGCCGTCTATTTCACCCGGGACCAGGGGGATGTGCCTCCTGCCGACTCCGGGGAGCTGGCGGCTTTCCGCCGCAGGATGCTGCACGTTCCCGATACGCTGCAGCGCGCGGAGGCGTTCGATTTCGTCGTGGTGGGCGGAGGCATCGCCGGGATGTGTGCCGCGGTGTCGGCCTCGCGGCTGGGATGCCGGGTCGCGCTGGTCAACGACCGTCCGGTGTTGGGCGGCAACAACAGCTCCGAAATCCGCGTACACCTGGGCGGTGTCATCGAGATCGGCCCGAACAAGGGACTCGGGCGCATGATCCGCGAATTCGGCCACTCGCGCGGCGGCAACGCCCAGCCGGCCGGGAACTACGAGGATGCGAAAAAGGAGGAGTTCATCGCCGCCGAAAAGAACGTCACCCTGTTTGCCGGCTGTCGGGCCGTCGCCGTGAATACGACCGGCGGCCGGATCGCTTCGGTGGTCGTCCGTCACATTGAAACCGGGGAGGAAACGCTTCTCGAAGCGCCGCTTTTCGCCGACTGTACGGGCGACGGCACGGTCGGATTCCTGGCCGGGGCCGATTTCCGGATGGGCCGCGAGAGCCGGGACGAATTCGGCGAGGAACTGGCCCCTGCGGCCGCCGACAGAATGACGATGGGTTCGTCGGTGCAGTGGTACTCGGTCGATGCGGGTAAAAAGACGGATTTCCCGGTGTTCAGCTATGGCCTGAATTTCGACGAAACGAACTGCGAGCAGGTGACGATGGGCGAGTGGAAATGGGAAACCGGCATGAACCTCGACCAGATCGCCGATTTCGAACGCATCCGCGACTACGGTCTGCTGGTGGTCTATTCGAATTGGAGTTTTCTGAAAAACGGACTTCAGGACAACGGCAAATTCCGGAACCGCGAATTGGGCTGGGTGGCTTACGTCGCCGGCAAACGCGAATCGCGCAGACTGCTGGGCGACTACGTGCTGAAACAGGACGACATCGACAAGCACGTTTTCCACGAAGACGCCTCTTTCGCCACGACCTGGGACCTCGACCTGCATTTCCCCGATTCGCTCAATTCCGTGCGATTCCCGGGCCGGGAGTTCAAGGCTGCCACGAAGCACGTCCATATCTATCCCTATGCCGTGCCTTACCGGTGCCTCTATTCCCGCAACGTGGACAATCTGTTCATGGCCGGGAGAAATATCAGCGTGACGCATGTGGCTTTGGGCTCCGTGCGCGTGATGCGCACGACGGGCATGATGGGCGAAGTGGTGGGCATGGCGGCCTCGCTGTGCCGGAAATACGGGGCCTTGCCCCGCGGGGTTTATCAGCGGCATCTGGACGAACTGCGGTCGCTGATGCGCGAGGGTGTCGGTAAAAAGAACCTCCCCGACAACCAGCGGTTCAACCGGGGAGCCTCGCTGAAGGCGCCCCGTGCATTGCGCAACGATTGAAAACGACGACGAAAAAGATTTTTCAGAAGCGATGAGACAAACACTTCCGATACTTGCCGCGGCGTTGTTGTGCGGCGCCTGTGCCTTTGCGCAGGACGATTGTTACAGCCGTCTGCGAAACGACACCCTGACGATCGGCAACTCCCGGATCGAGCGGAAATTCCTCTGGAACGGCGGAAACCTCGTGACGTACAGCCTGACCGACAAGTCGTCGGGGCAGGTGTGGCTGAACCGCACCCCGGCGCCCGATTTCGAGATTCCCGGCGATGCTGAGGCCTCTGCCGGAACGTATTCGTCGGCACGGATCGGCGAAACCGGAATCCATCCGGAATACCTGGAAACGACCGTGGAATTTTCGCTGGGGGCACTTGCCGTCCGGCGGGTTTACCGGGTTTACGGGGATACTCCGGCCATTGCCTGCGACACCTACCTGAAAGGACGTGCCGGAGTGCTTTCAGACGACCGGGCCGCGAACCTCGGCGACCGGAAGAACATCGAGTCGAAAGAGGATATGCATGCGCTCGGGAGTTCGAGCGTGCTCGACCGGTTCAATCCCGGCGGGTTTCATTGGCAGACGCGGATCGTTGAGTTTCAGGACGTCACGGACTGGAACAACAACCTGATTTTCGAGACCGACGTGATCCCTTACCGGAAGAACCACTACCGGGGCAATCTGCTGTTCGCCCGCAGCGGGGAGAACGACCGGGGCTTCTTTTTCCTGAAAGAGGCTCCCTGTTCGAACGTGCAGCCGGTCTATCAGGGTTACGACTTCACGGCCGAATTCGGGAATTTCACGGTTTCGGGGCTCGGCCTTACGGAGAGGGACCTCGACGACGGTGAGTGGCTGAGGACCTACGGATGCGTCGTCGGCGTCTGGTCGGGCGGGGAGCTGGAGCAGCTGACCGCTCTGCGGAGCTATCAGAAACAGCTGCGGAAACTGCTTCCGGGGCGCGACGAGATGGTGATGATGAACACGTGGGGCGACCGCAGCCAGGATACGAAGGTCAACGAGCGCTTCTGTCTGGACGAGGTCCGGCGGGCCGCACGCCTCGGCGTCACGCATTTCCAGATCGACGACGGCTGGCAGATCGGCAAAAGTCCCAATTCGGCGGTGGCGAAAGGCTCGTTCCGGAACATCTGGGACAATCCCGACTACTGGAAACCCGATCCGGAAAAGTATCCCAACGGCCTGCATCCCGTCGTGGAGCTGGGCCGGGAGTTGGGGGTGGAGATCTGCCTCTGGTTCAATCCGAGCGTGCAGGACGGCTATGCCGACTGGGAGAAGGATGCCCGGGCGATGATCGCCCTGCATGACGAATACGGCATCCGCACCTTCAAGATCGACGGGCTCGCGATTCCCGACAAACGTGCCGAGGCCAACCTGCGGCGGCTGTTCGACCGGGTGCTGGCCGAAACGGACGGCAGGGTGGTGTTCAACCTCGACGCCACGGCCGGCCGCCGCGGAGGTTACCACATGTTCAACGAGTACGGCAACGTTTTTCTCGAAAACCGCTATACCGACTGGCAGAACTATTATCCTTACTGGACGCTGCGCAACCTGTGGATGCTGTCGAAATACGTCCCTGCCGAGCGGTTGCAGATCGAGTTCCTGAACAAGTGGCGCAATGCCGGAAAATATGCCGGCGACCGTTTCGCCCCGGCGAACTACGCTTTCGGATACCTCTTCGCCGTGACGATGGCCGGGCAGCCGCTGGCCTGGATGGAGGCGGGAGGGCTTCCCGACGAGGCGCTGGCTCTCGGCCGGGAGATCGGACGATACAAGGAAGTGCAGCACGATTTCCACAGCGGGGTGATCCTGCCCGTGGGCGACGAACCGTCGGGACGGTCGTGGACCGGATTCCAGTCGCTGAACGGCGACCGGGGCTATTTCATCTTTTTCCGTGAGCAGCATCCCGACCGGCGGACCCGTGTCGCGACGTGGCTGCCGGAGGGGGCGACGGTGCGGCTGACGCCCGTGCTGGGCAGCGGGAAAGCCGTCGTGCGGAAAGCCGGCCGTCGCGGAGAGCTGGAAGTGGAGCTGCCGTCGCCCGACGATTACGCGATGTACCGCTACGAGATAATCTGTAAACCGAAACCCTGAACGGCGGGGCACGGAACAGCCCTTGAATTTACGAACTTGAAATGAACATGAAAACGCTGACAAAATTTGCAATGACGCTCGTCCTGTCTATCCCCGCGGTGACGGGAGTCCGGGCGCAGGACCTTATCGCCAACGTATACGGACGCGAGATGCAGTCGCTGAACGGAAAATGGGACGCCGTCGTCGATCTCTACGATCAGGGACGCAAGAACAGAATTTACCTCAACCGCAAACCCGAGGGGAAATCCGATTTTTACGAATATGCGTTCGAAAACGGACTGCGGTTGGATGGTCCCTCGGACTGGAACTCCCAGACGCCCGAATTGAAATACTACGAAGGGACGGTCTGGTACGCCCGGCGGTTCGACGCTCCGCGGCGGGACGGCCGGCGGCTGTTCCTCCATTTCGGTGCCGTGAGCTACCGCTGCCGGGTTTACCTCAACGGCGAGGAGATCGGGAGCCACGAGGGCGGTTTCACGCCTTTCTGCATCGAGGTGACCGGCAAACTGAATCCGGCGGATAATTTTCTCGCCGTGGAGGTGAACAACACGCGCACGCCCGATGCCATTCCGGCGATGGCTTTCGACTGGTGGAATTACGGCGGCATCACGCGCGACGTGTCGCTTGTCAGCGTTCCCGAAGCCTTCATCGAGGACTATTTCATCCGTCTCGACAAGGATTCCGCCGACCGGATCAGCGCCGATGTCCGTCTGTCGGGGGCTCCTGCCGGAACCTCCGTGCAGGTCGAGATTCCCGAACTGAAAGTCCGGGAGACGGCTTCAGCCGACGAACGGGGCGCGGCGGCGTTTTCGTTCCGGGTGAAGAACCTGAAACGCTGGTCGCCCGAGGACCCGAAACGCTACCGGGTGATCGTCACCGCGGGCCGCGACCGGGTCGAGGAGATGATCGGTTTCCGCAACGTGCGGGTCGAGGGCGAGGACATTTACCTCAACGGCGAGCCCGTGTTCCTCAAATCGGTCAGCTTCCACGAGGAGATTCCTCAGCGCATGGGCCGCGCGTTCTCCGAGCCGGACGCCGTGATGCTGTTGTCCGAGGCCAGGGCGCTGGGCTGTAACATGATCCGCCTGGCCCACTATCCCCAGAACGAATACATTGTCCGTCTGGCCGAGAAGATGGGTTTCATGCTCTGGGAGGAGATTCCGATCTGGCAGGGCATCGACTTCGCCAACGACGCCACCCGGCAGAAGGCGGGCCGCATGATCCGCGAGATGGTCGGGCGCGACAGGAACCGCTGTGCGCTGACCTTCTGGGGCGTGGCCAACGAGACGCAGCCTTCGGAACCCCGCAACGAATTTCTCCGCTACCTGATCTCCTGCTGCCGGGAGCTGGACGACACGCGGCTGATCGTCGCGGCTTTCGATCTGGTGCGGTTCGACCGCGACCGACAGTTGTTCGTGATGGACGATCCGTTCATCGAGGCGCTGGATGTCGTGGCGGTCAACAAATACATGGGCTGGTACCATCCGTGGCCCGTCACGCCCGACCGGGCTGTGTGGGACGTTGCTCGGGGAAAACCGCTCATCATCTCCGAATTCGGCGGCGAGGCGCTCTACGGACAGCACGGTGCGGCCGATACGGCCAGCTCGTGGAGCGAAGAGTATCAGGAGGCCCTTTACCGCGACAACCTCCGCATGTTCGAAAACATCCCCAACCTGCGGGGCGTGTCGCCGTGGATACTCTTCGATTTCCGCTCGCCGTTCCGGTTTCATCCCACGAATCAGGAGGGCTGGAACCGCAAGGGGCTGGTTTCGGACCGGGGGTACCGCAAGAAAGCGTGGTATCTGATGAAAGCCTATTACGATAAACGCTAAAACACAAGACGATGAAGAAGATATTGCTATGTATGGGGCTGTCCGCACTGCTTGCGGGCTGCGGCGGCCGGGAGAAACCGCTGGCGGAGGTCGTGGACGAGGCGTTGGCCCGGGCCGGGCGGCAGGTGCTGCAAATGGCTGAAAAGTACAGCGGCCGTGAAGGCCGCCTGCCGCGCACGTGGGAGAACGGCGAGGACGTTTCGTCGGATTCGCGCTGGTGGTGCAGCGGATTTTTCCCGGGGACGCTGTGGTACGTGTATGAAAACAGCCGCGATCCGAGGGTCCTGGAATACGCCCGGATGTACACCGCGCGCGTCGAACGCGAAAAATATACGACCGACAACCACGACGTGGGATTCATGCTCTATTGCAGTTTCGGCAACGGACTGCGCCTCACCGGGGACAAGTCCTACGAGGAGGTGCTGCTCACCGGAGCCCGGTCGCTGGCGACGCGTTTCAGACCGGAGACGGGTCTGATCCGCTCGTGGGACCACAACCGCGACAAGTGGCAGTACCCGGTCATCATCGACAACATGATGAACCTCGAACTCCTGTTGTGGGCGGCCGCCCGTTCGGACGACGAATCCTTCCGGAAGATGGCGGTTTCGCACGCCGACAAGACGATGGAATACCATTACCGCCCCGATTACAGTTCGTGGCACGTGGTTTCGTACGACACGGTTTCGGGCAAGCCCCACGTCCGGCAGACCCATCAGGGCTTCTCCGACGATTCGGCGTGGAGCCGCGGACAGGCTTGGGGGCTCTACGGCTACACCTGCATGTTCCGGCTGACGGGGGAGGAGCGTTACCTGCAACAGGCCCGCCGCATCGCGGCGTTCCTCCTGAACCACCCGAATATGCCGGCAGACGGGGTTCCCTACTGGGATTTCGATTCTCCGGACATTCCCGACACGCCCCGCGACGCTTCGGCCGCGGCGATCATGGCTTCGGCGCTGATCGAACTGAGCGGTTTCGCGGAGGGCTCCGAGGCGGACGAATACATGGCCTTCGCCGAGAAGCAGATCCGCAGTCTGGCTTCGCCGCAATATACCGCACCGGAGGGGACCAACGGGGATTTCATTCTCATGCACTCCACGGGGGCCTATCCGTTCTCGTCCGAGGTGGACGTGCCGCTGACCTATGCGGACTATTATTACCTGGAGGCTCTCACCCGCCTCAAACGCAGTTTGCAGTCATGACGAACCTCCGGATATACGCGCTGCTGCTGTGCTGTCTGGGCGTGTCGGGCGTCCGGGCGCAGGACCCGGCGATGAATTACGACGAATCGCGGGTCCCGGCCTATACGCTGCCCGATCCGCTGACGACGGCCGACGGCCGGAAGGTCGCCGACGCCGAAGGCTGGATGTCCGAACGCCGTCCCGAGCTCCTCGCCCTGTTCGAGTCGCAGGTCTACGGAAAGGCGCCCGGGCGTCCCGAAGACCTGCATTTCGAAGTGCTGAGCGAAGACCGTTACGCCCTGAGCAACA
>CATKXN010000035.1 GCA_949840605.1 uncultured Alistipes sp. | reverse complement strand
GAGAACTGCTGCGAACTGCGGATGGAGCTTTACAAAGAGCTGAGCGGGCAATAGCCTTAACCCGAACCATCAACCAAGAGGGGCTTTCGAAAAGCCCCTCTTAATACTTTTGGCGGGAAGCGACGGATTGACTTCGCTCCACTCCGACCTGCTTCGTCATGCTCCGTAACGTTACCGGAGCGTGACGAGTTCGTATTGCTGCGATCCGAGGCCGATCGCTTCTCCGTGTTCGAGCGTGTGGATGCCGTGGCGCGACTCCATGCGTTCGATCAGGTGTGTTTTCCCCGGGTCGGGCGACGCGTAGACCAAGTCCACGCACGCCTTGTCGAGGGCCACGGGGTCGAGCGACGCGAGGATGCCGATGTCGCCCATCCGGGGCGCTTCCGGATGCGCGTCGCAGTCGCAGTCGACCGAAAGGTTGTTGGCTACGCTGATATAGAGGATCTTATCGCCGCAGTGGTCGGCGACGG
The DNA here is from genome assembly GCA_949840605.1 of uncultured Alistipes sp. Next base: position 21,475 of record CATKXN010000035.1, on the reverse strand, counting down.
CCTTGGCGGCCTCGGCCATCGATTCCAGGAAATCGTCCTGCGCGGGGAGGCTGCCCCACATTTCACCGGCGTTTTTCGTCTTGCCTGCGGAGTGTATCCACGCTTTGCCTGCGGATGAGGCGATGCCGATCGAGATGTTCTTGACGGCGCCTCCGAAGCCGCCCATGGCGTGCCCCTTGAAGTGCGAGAGGACCATCGTGAAGTCGTAGTTCAGGTAGTTTTTGCCGACGAAATCTTCCCGGAGGTGTTTGCCTCCCCTGACCGGCAGCGCCGTTTCGCCTTCGGCATCCAGGATGTCCACCGGGGCGATGGCCGTGAAACCGTGGTCGGCGGCGGCTTTCAGGTGGTCGGCAGTATTCGCACGGCCTCCGCCATAGGCGGTGTTGCACTCGACGATCGTGCCGCCGACCTTCTTCACCAGTTCGCCGATCAGCGCCGGCTGGAGAAAATTGCTGCCGCCCGGTTCGCCGGTCGAGAGTTTGACGGCCACCCGGCCTTTGGCTTCGCGCCCCAGGGCCTCGTAGATTCTGACCAGGTTCTGCGGGTTGATCTCCCGGATGAAGTAGACCTTCGCCGGGGTCTGTGGCGTGCGGTTGGCGCTGTTGGCCTGCCCGCAGCCTGCGGCCAGAAGCAGAAGGGCGCCTGTCGTGATTGCTATTCCCAGTTTTTTCATGGCGTTGCCGATTTTTACGATGCAAAGTTAATGACGGACGACGGTATTTTTCTACCCGTATTACCGGTTTTTTTACCGCTATTCCGGTTTGTCCCGGCGCATGGTCAGCGAGATGCGGTTGCGGACGGTGTCGATGCCCGTGACCTTTACTTCGACGTGCTGGCCCAGGTGCACCACGTCGGCCGGGGAGGCCACGTAACGGTCGGCCAGCTGCGAGATGTGGACCAGTCCGTCCTGCTTGACGCCGATGTCGACGAAGGCCCCGAAGGCAGTGATGTTCGTCACGATGCCCGGCAGCAGCATCCCTGCGCGCAGATCGTCGATCGTGTGCACGCCGGGGTCGAACGAGAAGGCCTGCAGCTGCTCCCGCGGGTCGAGGCCCTGCTTGTCGAGCGCTTCGAGGATGTCCGTCACGGTCGGAAGCCCCACCTCGTCGCTTACGTACCGTTCGGGCCGTATGGATTTGCGCAGGGACTTGTCCGCGAGCAGCTGCTTCACGGTGACGCCCGCATCGGCGGCCATGCGCTCGGCGATGCGGTACGATTCGGGATGCACGGCGCTGTTGTCCAGCGGATTCGTCCCGCCCACGACCCGCAGGAACCCGGCGGCTTGTTCGAAGGCCCTGGCTCCGAGACGCGGCACTTTGAGCAGCTCCCGGCGGCTCTTGAAATCCCCGTTCGCGGCGCGGTAGGCCACGATATTCTCCGCCAGCGCCGGGCCGAGACCCGAAATGTAGGTCAGGATGTGTTTCGAGGCGGTGTTGATGTTCACGCCGACGCGGTTGACGCAGCTCTCCACGATCGTGACGAGCCGGGATTTCAGTTTCCCCTGGTCGACGCTGTGCTGATACTGCCCGACGCCGATCGACTTGGGGTCGATCTTGACCAGCTCCGAAAGCGGGTCGATCAGGCGGCGGCCGATGCTCACGGCTCCGCGCACCGTCACGTCGTGGTCGGGAAACTCTTCGCGGGCCGCGGCCGATGCCGAGTAGACCGATGCGCCGTCCTCGCTCACCATGAAGACCTCGACGTCCGCCAGTCCCAGTCCGCGGACCAGTTGTTCTGTCTCGCGGCCCGCCGTGCCGTCCCCGACGGCGAAAGCCTCGGCCTTGTACTTGGCAGCCAGCGTCTTGAGGGTTTCGGCGGCCTCGGCATAGCGGTTTTGCGGCGCATGGGGGTAGACGGTCGTGTTATGGAGCAGACCGCCCCGCGAATCGAGCACCGCGACCTTGCACCCCGTGCGGAACCCGGGGTCGAGGGCGATCACGCGCTTCTGTCCCAGGGGCGGCGAGAGCAGCAGCTGCCGCAGGTTCCCGGCGAAGACCCGGATGGCTTCGTCGTCGGCCTTTTCCTTGGCCGCCGCCAGCTGCTCGGTCTCGATCGAGGGGCGCAGGAGGCGTTTGAACGAATCCGCGGCCGCGGCCTCCAGCCACGTGCGCGTGGCCGAGCCGGGGCGGATGAACTGGCGGCAAAGCCCCTCGATGCAGCGGTCGGCGTCGACGTCGATCGTGATTTTCAGAACGCCCTCGTCGGCCCCGCGGCGCATGGCCAGAAACCTATGCGACGAGATGTTGCGCAGCGGTGTCGAGGCGTCGAAATAGTCTGCGTATTTGGCCCCTTCGCTCTCCTTGCCCTTCACGAGTTTCGTGTGCACGGCGCCTTCGCGGGCGAAGATACGGCGCAGGCCGTTGCGGGCCTGTTCGTTCTCGGAGATGCTTTCGGCGATGATGTCGCACGCCCCGGCGAGGGCCTCCTCGGGGGTCGGCACCTCGGCCGAAACATAGCGCCGGGCCTGCTGGGCTGCGTCGCGGGCCTGCTGGGCCATGATGAGCTCGGCCAGCGGTTCCAGTCCCCGTTCGCGGGCCACGGTGGCACGGGTGCGGCGTTTGGGTTTGTAGGGAAGGTAAAGGTCCTCCAGCTCCACCGGGTCCCAGCATTCTTCGATGCGCCGGCGGAGTTCCGGGGTCAGTTTCCCCTGCTCCCCGATGGTCGTGAGCACGGTCTGACGGCGCGATTCGAGTTCGGTGAGGCGTTCCAGCTGCTCCTTGACGGCTCCCACCTGCACTTCGTCGAGCGAGCCGGTCGCCTCCTTGCGGTAACGGCTGATGAAGGGGATCGTCGCTCCGTCGCGCAGCAGGCGCACGGCGCCCTGCACCTGCGGCAGGGCGATCTGGAGTCGTCGGGAGATGATTTGTTCGATCATGTTCGGAAATCTTTGGATGCAAAGATAGTGCAAGCCGAGAGCAAACGCAAGTTTGCTTGCATTTTGCCGAGGCGCCGCCTGTCTAAGGCGCAGCCAAAGTAGTGCAAGGAGAGTGGCAAACCAAACTTGTTTGGGTTTGTCCGAACCGCCGCCTATCTAAGGCGCAGCCAAAGTAGTGCAAGGAGAGTGGCAAACCAAACTTGTTTGGGTTTGTCCGAACCGCCGCCTATCTAAGGCGCAGCCGAAGATACGAAAAACCGGGATTTCCACGGCGGAAATCCCGGTTTCGGTAACATAGCTTTCGGGTCAGTCCCTCGAGAATTTGATGCCGAGTTCGTAGAGCAGGTAGATCGGCAGGAAGACGACCATCAGCGTGAACGGGTCGCCCGAGGGGGTGATGAGCGCCGACAGCACCAGCAGGATGACTACGGCATGCTTGCGGTATTGCCGGAAGAAGGACTTGGTCACCAGCCCCATTTTCGAGAGCAGCCATGCCAGCAGCGGGAGTTCGAAGACGATCCCCATGACGAATATCAGCATCAGGAAATTCCCCATGTAGGAGGTCAGCGAGATCTGGTTGACGATCGACGTGCTCAGCTGATACTCCGTGAGGAACCGGAACGTGAACGGGAACACCAGCATATAGCCCACGGCGCATCCGAGGAAGAACATGAATGTCCCGCCGACGAATGCCAGCCCGACGCTCCGGCGCTCTTCGCGGAACAGCGCCGGCTGCACGAAGCGCCAGATCTCGAAGGTCAGGTAGGGGAACATCAGCACCAGCGCGAACCAGAACGACGTGCTGATATGGGTCAGAAACTGCGACGCGACGTTGATGTTGATGATCTCGACGGAGTAGTTGTCGTTGCTGAAATCGGGAAGCAGCGGGTTGTTCGAACCGCTGATCTGCGACAGCCACCGGTAGAGCGGAAAATCCGAGGTGGTCGGCCCCAGCACGAAGTGGTCGAACAGATAGGGCATGGCGCAAAAACAAACTATCACGCATACGAGCAGCACGGCCACTACGCGGATCAGGCTCCAGCGGAGGTCTTCCAGGTGCGCCCAGAACGTCATTTGTTTTTCTTCCACGGCGGTTGCGGCTTATTTCCCGTAGGAGGCTTTGACAAAGGGCGCGTCGAGCAGGTAGTCGATGCACTCGCGGACGCTGCGGACGATGTCGCCGTAGCTCGATCCCTCGATCTCGACGATGATGTTCTCGACGCCGGCGGTCTTCGCGTTGGCGAAGATGGCGTCGAATCCCACCATTCCGCTCTGGCCGACCTCACGGCGGTCCTTGATGTGCAGCAGCTTGAACCGTCCCGGATACTTCTTGAAATAGTCCACTGGGCTGGCTTTTCCCATAACGGCCCAGTAGACGTCCATTTCGAACAGCACCTTGTCGGGATCGGTGTTCTCGAGCATGTAGTCGAGCATCACGCGGTCCTCGATCTTCTCGAATTCGCGCGAGTGGTTGTGGTAGCCGAATTTCATCCCGGCGGCCTTGCAGCGGGCTCCGACCTCGTTGAAGTAACGGCAGTAGGTCGCCAGCTCCTTGAGCGTCGCGATCTTCCGCATCGACGGAACGACGATGTATTCCGCTCCGGCGGCCTTGTGCGCCGCGATGCATTCATCCCACCATGCGAGTGCTTTCGAGAAGTCGCCCGCAGCCAGATCCTCGTCCGAGAGGTTGAGCGTGCAGTGCGTGGAGAGCACCTTCATGCCGGCCGCCTCCACGTCCTTGCGGAACTGTTCGGGAGTCTGCCCGTAGAGTTTGCCGTTCTTGTAGCTGGCCGCCTCCACCGAGGTGTAACCCATGTCGGCGAGCTGCTTCAGCACGGGTTTGTAGTCTTGCTGTTCGTTGCCGAAGGCTCCGATCAGACTCCGCACGGAGTAGAGCTGGATGCCGACCTCCTTTTTCGGCGCCTTCTTCGCCCCGGCGAATGCTCCGCCGGGGAGCATCGCCAGGGTGAGAAGCGCGCAAGCCGTTGTCAGAAAACGGGTTTTCACGGTTGCGGGAGGTTAGTCGAGGACTTTGACACGGATGTTGCGGAACCAGACGTCGTCGCCGTGGTCCTGGAGACCGATGTAGCCCTCGTGGTTCTCGCCGCCGCAGTTGTTGAGCAGTTCGAACGCCAGCGGCCACTTCTTCGGGCTGAACTTGCTGTTCTCCAGCATCTCGGTCCACTGGGGCGTCCAGAGGTGGTACTCCAGGACGTTCGTGTCGTTCTGGCTGTGTACGACCGTGCCTTTGTAAACCATGATCTTGGCCTTGTTCCACTCGCCGAAAGGCTTCTGGTTCTGCGGAACGGCGGGGATCATGTCGTAGAGCGACGCCGACTGGCGGTTGCCGTCGACGCCCAGTTTGGCGTCGGGGTGATTGGCGTTGTCAAGCACCTGGTACTCGGGGCACGAGATGTAGATCGGCTCGTATTTGGTCTTGCCGTCCTTCTGCGTCGTGACCTCCTGGGCCAGGTAGAAGATACCCGAGTTGCCGCCCTTCGAAACCTTCCACTCCATTTCCAGCTCGAAGTTCTTGAACTTCTTGGCGAAGATCAGGTCGCCGCCTTCGCCCGTCTGGGCTTCGCCGCCGCCCGAGCCGTTGAACTTGATGGCGCCGTTGTCGATGGTCCAGCGTCCGGGAACCTTGTCCTTGCCGTAGCCGCGCCAGCCGTTGAGCGTCTTGCCGTCGAAGATCACGTAGTAGCCGTCCTTGTCCTGGGGGAACGACGCGAGGTCCACCTGCGCGTTGTCGACGACGGTGTATTCGGGAACTGCGGGCGTCTCGCTTTCGGCCTTTGCCGAAGCGTCGCCGGCCGTCTTGGCTTTGCCGCCGGGGCCTCCGCACGATACCAGTGACGCGGTCAGCGCCACGCAAGCTGAGAATAAAAGGGTCTTTTTCATGTTCTTTCTGTTTTTTTAGGTTTTACGAATTTTGGATTAGCGCGGCATGTCGGGCAGTTTCCAGCCGTCGCGGTAGGTGTGCTTGATAAGCTCCTGCGCGAACTGCTGCGCGTTGACCGGATCGGTCCAGGTCTTGTCGAAGGTCGGGTGTCCGTCCTTGATGTGGAATCCGTCCTTGATGACCGTCTTGATCATGGCGTCGTCGGGAATGTTCGTGAAACGCATGTTCGGGCCGTCCCACTCCAGCACCTGGTTGAGGCTCTGCAGACGCACGGCCAGCACGCCCATCACGACCATTTCGTTGAACGGTCCGGCTTCGCTGAAGTCCGAAGCCGAAAGCACGCGGTCGTCGGCATCCTCCTTGCAGGCGCGCACCCAGTCCATCTGGTGCGATTCCTTGATCTCGCGCAGCACCTTCGGGGCGTCGGGCACGCGGCCCGAAACCAGATAGGGGTCCCTGCCGTAGCAGCCGCAGATCAGCGTATCCTTCGTGCCGTAGAAGATCGCGCCGCCGCCGCTCATGTTCAGGTCTTTGCCGGCGGGAAGTCCTGCGGGACGCTCCGGCATCAGTCCGCCGTCGTACCAGTGCACCTCGACCTCGGGCATGGCGACTTTCGGCATGTTGTCGCGGGCCGGGAAGATGAACTTCACGCGCTGGGCGTTGGGTGCGGATTCATTGAGCAGAAGCGTCGAGCTGCCCTCCACCTTGGTGGGATAACCCAGCTTCAGACCCTTGAACACCGGATGCAGGATGTGGCAGGCCATGTCGCCCAGGGCGCCGGTGCCGAAATCCCACCAGCCGCGGAAGTTCCAGGGCGTGTAGGCGGCGTTGTAGGGACGCCAGGGAGCCGGGCCGATAAACGAATCCCAGTTCATCGTCTTGGGTACGCGCATGTCCTCTTCGGGACGGGCCAGGCCCTGGGGCCAGATCGGACGGTCGGTGAAGGTGTCCACGCGGCGCACCTCGCCGATTTCGCCGTTCCAGATCCATTCGCAGACCTTGCGGACGCCTTCGCCCGACGCACCCTGGTTGCCCATCTGGGTGGCGACCTTGTACTTGTCGGCCAGTTTGGTCAGCAGGCGCGACTCGTAGACGGTGTGAGTCAGCGGCTTCTCGACGTAGACGTGCTTGCCGGCCGTGATGGCGTCGGCGGCGATGATGGCGTGGGTGTGGTCGGCCGTGGCGACCATTACGGCGTCGGCCGACTTGAGCAGTTCGTCATACATCCGGCGGTAGTCGTTGTACTTCTTGGCAGCCGGGTAGCGCTTGAACACGTGGTCGGCGTATTTCCAGTCCACGTCGCACAGACCGATGATGTTCTGGCTTTCGAGCCCTTTCAGCACCGAGGCGCCGCGTCCTCCGACGCCGACGCCCAGGATGTTGAGCTTGTCGCTGGGGGCGGTGTGACCGAATTTCTTACCTAACACCGTGCTGGGCACGACGGCCAGACCGAGCGCGGCGGTGGCTCCCGTTTTCAGGAACCTTCTTCTCGACATTTCGTTTGACATCGTTTCTGATATTTTAAGGTTGGATTAGTGATTGTTCGTATCTTTCGGATCGGGATCGGGGTTTTCGATATCCTTCTCGATATTGTTCATTCCCTCCTTGAAGCTCCGGACGCCTTTTCCGATTCCTTTCATGAGTTCCGGAATCTTTTTCCCGCCGAAAAGCAGCAGGACGATGAGCGCGATGACGATGATCTCGCCGGCGCCCAGGTTGCCGAAAAATAGTGGATAGTTCATAGTCGATGGTTTTTTAGGGGTTTAATCAATTCGCTGTCTGTCGTTCAGGCCTGTTTGCGGAGCAGGCCGTATCCGTTTTTCATCGTGCGGCGGCGTTCGTGGATCTGCCGGAGCGTCTCCAGCTCCCCGATGGCCGGCAGGTCGTGTTTGCGGGCGTCCTGCAGGAACCGCCAGGCGTATTCCGAGGCGATCGCCGCATCGCGGAACGTGGGGAGCGTTTCGCTGCGCACGCCGGTCTCGATCTGCTGTGCGAAAAGGCGGCACAGCACGTCGATGTTTTTGCCGCCGTAGGGCTGTATGAGCCGGTGGGTCTGCGTCACGCCGTGGAGTTCGACGATCGCGGTCTTGAAGTCATGGGTCATGCGGGCTATGCCCTTCGTGCCGATGATGTCGATATAGGAGTTGTGCGTCTGGGTCTGGGCCAGCTGTCCGTAGACGTGCCCCTGGGTGATGTCGAACACCACGCCGTTCTCGAACGTGCCGTGGCACTGGAGCCACCACGGCTCCTTGTAGTTCCACATCCGCAGCGCCTGGGCGTTCCAGGTCTGGAATTCGGACTCGGCGTACCAGCGTGCGATGTCCACGTAGTGCATGCCGCAGTCGTGGAAGGCGGGGCCTTCGAACTCGTGTCCCTCGCCGGGGGCCAGTCCCGGGGTCATGTGGCAGACCCGGATGATGGCCAGTTCGCCGATCTCTCCCTGGTCGATGAAATCCTTGATCGTCTTGTGGTACCAAGAGTTGCGCAGATAGAGGTTGACCGTGGAGAACAGCTGCGTGTTTTCGGCCAGCTCGACGGCTTTCCATTCGTTCTCGACGCAGTCGGAGATGGGTTTTTCCGCAATGACGTGTTTTCCGCAGGCGAAGGCCTTTTCGATCTGCGATTTACGCGAGTCGGCCAGGGCGAACAGACCCACGACCTGTACTGAGGGATCGTCGAAGATCTCCTGTTCGTCGGAGATGACTTTCGCCTCGGGGGCGAGTTTCTGCGCCCGGGCGCGCGATTCGGGCGATATGTCGCAGATGTAGGCGACCTCCCATTTTTCGCTTTTCCGGAGTTCTTCGAGGAAAAAGCCTCCCATTCGTCCGAGGCCGATCAAACCGATTCTGATGGGGTTCATTTTTGTAGTCTGGTAAAGATTGGTTAATTCGGCAGCGTCCGCAAAATCCGGAAACCTGCGGCCTGCCTTACAAAAATAGCCTTTATAAATGCCGGTTCGGATGATTATACCTCAAAATGTAGTGCCTGTTTTCGCTTATGTCGCTCGTTGTCAGTCGGATGATGTTTAATGAATGGCAAAAAAATGTAGTGATTATGGAGTCTTTACGTATCGTTCCGGCGGATGCTGCCGATTTTCATGACTGTTTTTTCGAAATCGTCCCGCGACGCGGCGGCCCGGTTTCTCATCCGGGTCCGGTAGTTATAGACCGTGCTCAGCGAGCAGCGCAGGAACGATGCGATCCTTACGCTGTCGGTGATGCCCAGCCGGATCAGGGCGTAGATGCGCAGCTCCTTGTTCAGCAGATCGCCGGATTTCGGCGTGACCCGTTCGCTCTCGACCAGCAGTTCGTTGAACTCCTCGATGAAGGTCGGGTAGAGGTTCAGGAAGATCTCGTCGAAATTCCGGAAGAGCTCCTCCTGCTCGTTCTCGAGCATGGAGGTGGATTTCAGGCAGCGGTAGAGTTCGTCGGGTTTCCGTTCCTGCGCCAGCTTTTTCAGCGACTTGCGGTAGTTGTCCATCTTGTCGATGTACATCGAGCAGAGGTCGAAGAAGCGGGCGATGTACTGTACCTTGACGGTGTTCGCATCGGTCAGCTGTTCGTTGATCTCGTTCAGTTCGATGTTCAGCCGGGCGAGTTCGGCGTTGGTTCCCGAGAGCTCCTTCCGCACCCGCGAGAGCTTCCGGACCTGCTTGTAGACGAAGACGAACAGCAGGATGAGCACTGCCGAAAGAACGCTGATCAGGATCAGGTAGTGCTGCAGCTTGAGCTTGGTTTTGGCCTCTTTGTCCTGGTGCGAGGCGATGATGATCGTGGCGAGTTCGGTCATCCGGACGATCCGGAACTGCATGTTGCTGCAGAGGGCGTCTTCGAGGGCCGACTGGGTGTATTTGTAGGCCCGCGAATAATCCTTGTGATCGAAGTAGACCTTCGCCAGGGAGAGTATCGCGTCGTTCTCCTTCGTGGCGTTCTGAATGTCGGCGATCGCCGAGAGGGTGTAATATTTTTTCGCCAGCCAGTCGTCGCCGTTGGCCCGGTAGTGGCTGCCCAGGGAGTTGGCGACCATGGCATAATCGGGGGTTCCGGGCGGTGTCTGCACGAGTTGGTTCAGCAGCCGCTGCTCGGCCTGCTCCCGGGTTTCGGACGTATTCGCCGGGATTCCGAGATGCCGCCGGAGCGAATCCCGGTAAATCTCCCGGTTGTCCGTCGGCCGGCTCGAACCGGAGAAGACTTTATAGCAGTCGTAGAAGAATATATAGGTCCGGTAATAGAGTTCGAGAAAGCCGGGAGGCAATTCCCGGCGAATCGAGTCGAGCAGCTGCCGGGCCTCGATGCAGGCGCCGCGGGACGAATAGAACCGGGCGAGGCGGATTGCGGCGGAGGCGGTGCGGTCGCGGTCGCCGAGCCGGCGGGCGAGTTCCAGATTGCGTTCTCCGTAGCGGATGGCGGAGTCCAGCCGGTATTTGTAAAAAACTTCGCTGAGACTGTCGTTGATCGCGTATTCCTGTTCCGGAGTCAGTTTGGTCATGCACAGCATCCGCCGGAAACCCTCGATCCGCTCCTCCTTCTTTTCGTCGAAAAGCCGTTTGTTCCTGATCAGGTAGTCCAGCTCTCCTTCGAGCGGTGCGGTGTCGTTCCGGCCGCAGGCGGTCAGGACGGCCATGCCGCACAGCAGCAGACTCCGGAGCAGGGATATGGGCTTTCGCGATTTCATGGACCCGCTACTGCGCTTTCAGGATGAATACGGCGCTGTCGTAAATCTTCGACAAATGGGGGTTGATGCCGGCGTTCATGAGCAGTTCCCCGCTGAGGGTCTTGCCGTCGAACCAGAACCGGGGCTTGTCGACGTTCAGCTCCCGCACGGTGTATCCGGTCTTGGGGTCGAGTCCGTCGAGCCGGAACTTCGGGATCAGCGAACGCCCCTGGTAACGCAGGCTGTAGGCGAACAGCACGGCCTGACGCTTGTCCTTGGCGACGTACAGCACGCCGTAGCATCCGTTCTCGTCGTAGGGCGTGCCGATGCGGTAGAGGTCGCCCTGCATCACGACGTCGCGGTACTCCTTGTAGCTGGCGATGGCGCGGCGCGCGAACTCCTTCTCGGCGTCGGTCATCTGCTTGGGCTGGAGCTCCATGCCGAGGCGTCCGGCGCAGGCCATGTCGAAGCGGAACTTGATCGGCGTGACGTTGCCCGTCTGGTGGTTGGGCACGGCCGAGACGTGCGAACCCATCGCCACGGCCGGATAGAAGAGGCTCGTGCCGTACTGGATGCGGGCCCTCGACAGCGCTTCGGTGTTGTCGCTGGTCCAGAATTCGTCGAAATGCCGGAGCGCCCCGTACTCCACGCGGCCGCCGCCCGAGGCGCAGGCCTGGATCAGTACGTCGGGGTATTTGGCCCGGATGCGCTCCATCACCTTATAGAATCCCTGCGCGTAGTCGATCCAGAAGTGCGACTGTTCGTCGGCGGGCAGGTAGGCCGAACCCACGTTGTTGGCGTTGCGGTTGGCGTCCCACTTGATGTAGTCGATCTTGTCCGAGAGCTTCATCGTGTTGTCGAAGACCTCGAAGACGAAGTCCTGCACGGCGGGGTTCGAGAGGTCCAGCAGCCATTGCCGGCGGGTTTCGGGCGCTTCGCGCTTGGGCGGGCGCACGACCCAGTCGGGATGCTTCTCGGCCAGTTCGCTCCGGGGGTTGACCATTTCGGGTTCGATCCAGATGCCGAATTTCAGTCCCTTGCGGTGTGCGTAGGAGGCGATGTCGTCGATGCCTGCGGGGAGCTTCCTGCGGTTGACCTGCCAGTCGCCCAGTCCGGCGTTGGCGGCGTTGCGCGGGTACTTGTTGCCGAACCATCCGTCGTCGAGCACGAACATTTCGAGGCCCATCGAGGCGGCGGCGTCGATCATCTGCTTCAGCACCTTGGCGTCGAAGTCGAAATAGGCTCCCTCCCAGCTGTTGAGCAGCGTCGGGACCACCCGCTCGGCATGGTAGACGCCGTAGTTGCGGGCCCAGTCGTGGAGGTTGCGCGAGGCGCCTCCGGCACCGCGCAGCGAGTGGGTGTAGATCATCTCCGGCGTGGTGAACGATTCGCCCGGGCGCAGCCGGTACTCCGAGGCGTTGGGGTTGGCGCCGGCAAGCACCGTCAGCACGTCGTATTCGTCCACCTCGAAATTGAGGCGGAAATTGCCGCTCCACGCCAGCGCTCCGGCGATGACCTCGCCGCAGTTCTCGCTGAACGCGTCGCTCCCCAGCGTGAGCATGAAGGAGGGAGTCTCGGTGTGGGGGGTGCGCACCTCGCGCGTCGATTCGATGCTTTTCGACCCGTGGGTCAGCAGCGTGTGGTCGACCTGCGCCTCGCGCGCCCAGGCGCCGTAGAGGTGCGTCAGCAGGTATTTGTCGGATTTCAGCGTCAGGGCCGAGGAGTAGAAGCTGTGCAGCGTGACGGGACCCTCCTCGCGGTTGCGGATCACCGTGTGCGTGGTGACGACGTTCTCCCGGGCGTAGGCCGTGAAGACCAGCTCGACGTCCAGCGCCTGGCAGCAGTCGGTCATCTTCACGACGGTTTCGGTGACATTGGGGTCGGCCAACTGCCGCGACGAGTGCGACACGTAGCGCAGTTCGGTGTTCATATCCCCGTCGGCGTGGGTGACGCGCAGGGCCGGTTCGCGGAAATTCCGCCCGCCCATCGCGGAATATGCCGGATCGTCGGTTCCGTGGTCGCCGCGGCGCGAGCTCTTGAAATCTGCCAGCGGGGACGGATCGTCGATGCGGCTTCCGAAATGGCGGAGGCAGACCTCCCCGTCGGGGCGGGCGACGAACACGATCGATACGTCGTCGGTGCGGATGTCGATAAGCTGCTGCGGCGCAGCAGCGGACGCCGCGCCTGCGGTCAGGGCGGCGGTGAGGATGGTTAGCAGTCGGTTTCTCATCATGGGTCAGGGCGTAAAAGTGTCGTTATGACCCCAAAGTTACAAAAATCTGTGAAAATACCCGAAATAATCCGAAACTCGTTCACATTTCGGTTCCGTTTCGTTCAGAATGTGTACGCCATGCGCAGGTAGCCGTAACGGCCCAGGTAGGAGGTCGAGGAGGTGCGCATGTAGTCGGTCTCGAAGACCGTCGAGGCATAGTCCGGGCGGTTGAGGATGTCGACGACGCCCACCGAAATCCCCAGCCGGTTCTCCTTGCCGAACTTGCGGCCCGCCGCGGCGTTGAGGATCACGTTGTGGCGCGTGAGCGTATGCGAATTGCTGTTGCAGTAGAATTCGTAGGCGTTCGCCACGGAGACGAAATACTTCCCGAAGCGCAGGTCGAGCCGGGCGCGGACTATTTCCTGCAGGTCCTGCGTGGTGCTGTTCTGCGTGGTGTAGGAACTCATCGAGGTCACGGAGGAGACGGAGATCTTGACCTTGCTCGAAAAGCCCGATTCGAAGCCGGCGCGGAACGAGAGCGTATGGCGGCCCGAGTGGCAGAGCGTCTCGTCGAGGAAATAGGGGGTCTGCTGGAACCGGTAGTCGACTGCTGCGCTGACCGTCGAGCGCAGCGAGGAGAGCTGCTGGGAGAAATCGGCCGAGCCGCCGAGTTTGTAACACCCTTCGACGTTGGTCTGCGTCGAGAGCTGCGCACCCTTCTGGGCCGTATAGTCGTATCGGGGGAGGTAGGTCTCTTCGAGGAACAGGATGCGCCGCGAGGCGATGTAGTTGAAGGTGTATCCGCCGCTGAACCGGATCGAGAAGGTGCGCGCCTTCGGTGCGTTGTTGAAGGAGATTCCCGTCATCAACGCCATGTCGTTCGGCAGTTTGAGGTCGGGATTTCCGGCCCGCAGCGAGAGGGGGTTCGTGGCGTCGATCGTCGAGCGCAGCGATTCGGTGGAGATCATCTGCGAAATGGACATGACGGTCATGGAAAACCGCCGGGCGGGTTTGCCGGCCATGAGGTTGAACATGGGGGTCAGCTGGTAGAAGGTCCTCGGAAAGCGTCCTTTCTCCGGGAAACGTTCGTCGCGGGCGATCCGGTGTACCGATCCCATGAGGGAGCCCATGATCCAGAGTTCGTCGCGGCCGTAGTGGAGGCCGGCTTGCAGATTGTGGGAATAGCTGTCGTTCGTGTAGCTGTAGGAGTTCACGGGGTCCAGTTGTCCCTGCGGGTCGCCGAGAAAATCCACGGCCAGCATTTTCGAACGGTCGTAGCTGCGCTTGAAGGAATAGGCGGCCGAGAACCGGATGTTTTCCCCGATCTTATAGCCGTAATCTACCGATGTCTCGAAACCGTACCGGCGGCCGTCGCCGTCGTTGCGCAGCTTGACCTGCAGGCCCTGGACCGAAGCCGTCGTGTCGATCTGCCAGCCGTTCTGGTCCTGCGTGCCGTAATCGCCGTTGACCCAGAACGACAGCGACGACTTTTCGGAGAGTGCGATGTGATAGTTGAGTTGGATGCTGAAACCGAGGTTCCGGTCGTCGGAATCGTTGTCGAGGTGCGTGCGGGTCTCGTCGTCGTCGATACGCCGGAAGGTGTTGCTGCGGCTGTGCGAATCCCCGTTGTCGAACCGGATGTTCGTTATGGCCAAGAAGGCGTTCTTCCTGCGATGGATGTTGGTCAGATTGTTGATGCTTGCCGAAAGGCTCCTGGAGAGGGATTCTCCGGAGTTCTCCTCGGTGCGCAGGGTATAATCGTCCGTCGGGAAATACTCCGTCATCGAGCGGGAGACGCTGCTTTGGCGGCTGCGCTGGAAATCGACCGTGGTCGAGACCGTCGTCGAGTCGCCGCGGCGGTAGGTGTACTCCGCCCGGGCGTCGGTCTGCTTCGTCGGCGTGAGCTTCGAATTGAACGAAGCGTTCTCCGCCTGGGAGTTGTCGTCTTTCCGGTTGGAGGCTTCGATCCGCCAGTTGCCTTTTTCGCTGTTGCGGTAGTAGGTCCCGGCCTCCGAATGGCGGATTTCGTGCCGTCCGGAGTAGTCTTTCTCGAGGCTCGCGCCGATCGAACCCTCCAGATTGCCGCCCTGGAGGACGCTGCGTTTCGACTTGGTCTCGACATCCATCACCTTCTCCTTCCGGGCCGTGGTGTTGCCCTGCCGCTTGGCTTCGGGGCTGAGGTCCTCGTAGACCCGCACGCTCTTGACGTCCGAGGCTTCGAGGTCGGTCAGCGCGTACTGGGATTTGTTGCCGAAAAAGTTTTTGCCGTCAATCAGCACCCGTTTGACCTCCTCGCCGCCGGCGAGAATCTTGTTGTCCCGGATCTCGACTCCCGGAAGCTGTTTCAGGAGCTCTTCGAAGCGGTCGTCGGCCATCGTTTTGAACGCCCCGGCGTCGTAAACCGTGGTGTCGCCCTTGAAGACCATGGCGATCCGTTTGCCCACGACCACGACCTGGGCGATCGACTGTTCGTCGACCTCCATTTTGACCTCGATGCGGCTCCGGAATTCGGTCGCGGCGAACCGCTTCCTGTAGGGCTTGTACCCGAGGTAGGAGACCTCCAGGTCGACCGAGTCGCGGAAGATGCGGTCGCACTTGTAGACGGCCAGCGTGCGGTAGAAATCTTCCTTGGAGGTGGTGCCCCGCAGCGTGTCGGCGCCGCTCATGATCGAGACCGTGGCTCCGATCAGCGGGTCCTCCGTCGCCTTGTCCTCGACGACGATCGTGGTCCGTACGGGGCGGTAGCTGCGGTATGCCTGCGGCGATCCGCTCCGCACGGTGCGTGCGGAGAGCAGGGGAGAAAAGCCCAAAAGAATGAAAATCAAGAGTGCGACGCGTGTCAAGCCGGGAGGTAAAGTTGCGGTTGTGCGATGCAAGATAGCAATTTTTCGGACAATCGCACGATCGGTCCGTAAAAAAGTCGGTTCGGAAACCGGGGCGGAATCCCGGTCTGCGGGCTATTTGCCTTGCATGGCGTCGATTACGGCGTTGCTCCGGCGGCGGTAGAGGCGGAGGTTGTAGGTGAGCTGGAATGAAACGTAACGGCCCACGCCGAGGTTCGTCACGTTGCGCAGCGTGGTGCCCGTCACCGTGCGGCGGAAGGTCGTGCCGTTCTGGTCCAGGAGGTCGTTCACTCCGACGCTCACCTCGCCCAGGCGGTTGCGGAAGAGTTTCACGCCCAGCAGGGCGTTGCAGATCAGACGCTCTTCGAGGAACGTGTCCGTGATCCCCCGGTAGTAGTTGTAGTCGGCGTTGGCGCGCACGACGAGGCGTTTCCACGCCACGAACGTGGCTTCGGCCCGGGCGGTCTGGCTGAAATAGGTGTTGTCCAGCGTGCGGACGTGCGACGTGCTCTTGCTCACGTTGTAGCGCCCCGTGTAGCTGACGCGGAAGTCGACGCTTTCCGAGATGTTGCTGCCCAGCACCACCCCGGCGTTGTAGGAGCTGTTCGCCAGTTCGTTGCGCTCGCCGTTGATGACGCTCGGGATGCGTCCCGTCGAGACCCCCGCCCGGAAATTGAGGTTCGAGCGCAGCCACCGCACCGGCATGCCGTAGTTGACGCCGGTGCGGAGGTTCCAGAATCCCGGGAGGTTCACCGGCTTGGTGAACTGGTTGCCCTCGCCCAGTAGCGTCCCCTCGTCGTCGATGACGAAATCCGGCGTGTCGATCACCAGCGAGTCGGTGATGGTGTTGGGGCTGAGGGCCGCCTCGGCCGAGACGGTGAACGTGCGTCCCCGTTTGGGGCTGGTGCGGATGTACTGCCCCGTCAGCCGGTGGGTGTAGACCGGGTCGAGACGGGGGTTTCCGGCGAAGACGTTCTGGCGGTTGGTCGTGTTGACAATGCCCTGCAGGTCGGTGGCGCGGGGATTCGACGTGCGGCCCACGGCTGTGAATTTCAGGGTGTTGTTGCGCGAGATGCTGATGTTCGACACCACGTTGTAGGTGAGGTTGTCGAACGACGCGCCGGTCTTCTGCCGGTAGGGAAAGGCGTAGTCGCTGTCGAATGCGGCGTGCTGGTAGCAGAGCGTCGCCGCGACCTTCGTCTTCTTGAAATAATATTGGTAGGTGCTGCCGACGCGGTGGGTCAGGAACGCGTAGTCGTACTCCGTGGACTGCTTCGGGCTGCGTTCGTCGGGGAACACGTTCTCCTTGGTGAGCACGAACGTGCTGCGGTCCACGCTGTTGTCGGTGTAGCTGATGCGGTATTCGAGGCTCAGGCGCGACCGTTTCGAGAGCGCCCGGGTGTAGCTCGCGCTGCCGTTCACGTCGTAGCCGGGCTGGTCGCGGTCGGTGCGCGTGACGTTGCGCGAGGAGTAGTCCGCCGTGTCGCATTCGATGTCGTCGGGATCGCGGAAGGTGTACTGCCGCGGGAAACTGAACTGCTCGTAGGAGCGGTAGGCGCCGCCGAAGCCGAACGTGAGGTTGTGCGACTTCTTGCCCGGCAGGCGGTAGCGGTAGATCAGGCTGTTCGAGACGTTGTATCCCTTGCTGTCGCTCCGCCCGAAGTTGCGGCGGCGGTTGACGAAGCGGATGTCGTCGTCGGAGAACCTGTTGTCCGTGCGGCTCCGGAGTTCGTTGTGCGAGGCGTTGTCCTGCAGGCTGAACGACGTGCGCATCATCAGCGAATGGCGCGCCGAAAAACGGTAGTCGATGCGCGAATTGAAGCGGTGGTTGAGGTTAAGCGCCTTCGAACGGTTCTCGTCGTTGTAGAGCACCAGTTTGTCCGACGCGGTGAAGGTCTGCTTGTCGCTGCGGCTGGTGTTGCGGTTGTCGGTGCGGTTGAAGAAGTAGCTGGCCGTGACCTTGCCTTTTTTGCCCCAGTCGTCGCTGTAGTTGATTCCGATGGCCTGCACGGTCGAGATGCCGTCCAGCGGGCGCACCATGAAATTCTTGTTCGAGGTCCGGGAACCCGACTCCTCGGTGGTCCCGAGGATGTCCTCGAACGAGAAGTTCTGGCGGCTGACGTTGTTCACAAGACCTATCACCGAGATGCGGCGGTCGTCGTTGAAGATGTTGACGTTGCCCCCGCCGATGTACTTGTCCGGGATGCCGTAGGCCCCGAACACGCGGCCGAAAGCGCCCCGCCGTTTGTCGGGAAGCGTCACGATGTTCAGCGCCGTGACCCCTTCGCCGGTGTCGACGCCCGTGAATTCCGACTGGTCGCTCTGCGTGTTGTAGATGTCGATGCTCTCGATCATGTCGGCCGGGATGTTGCGCACGGCCGACATCACGTCGTTGCCGAAGAATTCGCGGCCGTCGACGTAGACCCGCTGCACGCTGCGGCCCTGCGCCTCGATCGCCCCGTCGGCGATCTCCAGTCCGGGCATCTTCGAGATCAGCGACCCGGCGTCGGACCCGAACGACACCTTGTAGGCCGAGGCGCGGTAGGAGAGCGTGTCGCCGCGGACCGACGAGCGGAGCGCCGGGACCTCGACCACCACGTCGTCGATGGTCTCGGCGCGGGGTGCGAGCCACAGCGAGTCGAGCGCGACGGGGGCCGTGCCGACCCGCAGGTCGGTGCGCAGCGAGTCGTAGCCCAGCGAGGTGACGGTCAGCCGGTATTCGCCGCGCGGCACGCGGGGAAAGAGACCGCGCCCGTCGATGTCCGAGGTGGTGTAGAGGGCTGCGGCCGCGGTGTCCGTGCGGCTTCGCAGTTCGGCGACGGCGCCCACCACCGCATCGCGCGTCGCGCGGTCGGCGACCCGGAAACGCACGGCGGCGGGCTGTGCCGCGGAGGCCGCGGCGCAGAGCAGGCAGAACAGCAGGAGCAGCGTTTTTTTCGGGTGCATCGGTCGGTAGTCGTTCAATGTGCAAAGATAAAGGTTTCCGGTGTCCGGAATTTCGTTTTTTTGCTATATTTGTCGAAATAATTCCGTTTACTTCCCGGGACGTTATGAAAAACAAAGATATCTTCACCTTCCGCGATGCGGAGAAGCAGGCGGGGCCGGTCGCCTTTTCTACGATGCTCAAACCCGCCGGCTCGGCGTGCAACCTCGACTGCCACTACTGCTACTACCTGGACAAGGCCGTGCAGTACGGCGGCAGGCAGGCCGTGATGAGCGACGAACTGCTGGAACTTTACGTCCGGCAGTATATCGAGGCCAACGACGTCGACACGGTGCAGTTCTGCTGGCACGGCGGCGAACCGCTGCTGCTGGGAATCGAATTCTACCGGAAGGCGATGGCCCTTCAGGAAAAGTACGCCGACGGCAAGCGGATCGAAAACACGCTCCAGACCAACGGCACGCTGGTCAACGAGGCGTGGTGCGACCTTTTCGCCGGGAATAATTTCCTGGTGGGCATATCGCTCGACGGTCCGCAGGACATCCACGACGCGTTCCGCCTGACGAAAGGCGGCCGTCCGACCTTCGGGCGCGTGATGCAGACGATCGGAATGTTCCAGCGCGGCGGCGTGGAGTACAACACGCTGAGCGTGGTGAACCGGCTGTGCGAGGGGCGCGGCGGGGAGATCTACCGCTTTTTCCGCGACACGGTGCACAGCCGGTACATGCAGTTCCTGCCCGCCGTGGAGCACGTCGTCGACAAGCCGGACTTCCACCGTCCGCTGATCGTTTCGCCCGACCGCGAGGGGGCGCGGCTGGCCGAATGGTCCGTCACGGCCGCGGGCTACGGGCAGTTCCTCTGCGATGTTTTCGACGAATGGGTCGTGAGCGACGTGGGGCGCTGCTACGTGCAGCTGTTCGACGCCACGCTGGCCCAGTGGTGCGGCGTGCAGCCGGGCGTCTGCTCGATGGGCGAGACGTGCGGCGACGCGCTGGTCGTGGAGCACAACGGCGACGTCTATTCGTGCGACCACTTCGTCTACCCCGAATACCTGCTGGGCAATATCCGTGAAACGACCCTGGCGGAGATCTACCGTTCGCGCAAGCGGGTGGATTTCGGACTGGCCAAGCGCAATGCGCTGCCCGCCGAATGCCTGCGGTGCAGCTATTACTTCGCCTGCCGGGGCGAGTGCCCCAAACACCGCTTCGAGACGGGAGCCGACGGATGCCGCAAAAACTCGCTCTGCGAGGGGTTGTACCGCTATTTCCGCCATGCGGAACCCTATATGGACTACATGCGCGAGCTGTTGTCGAAGCAGCAGGCCCCGGCGTGGGTCGTGCCCTTCGCCCGCAAGCGCATGGGGCTGATGTGACCTATTTCCTGATCTTCTTTCGGCGCAGCGCCCCGAGCAGGGGAAGCGCCGCCGCCAGCGTGATCCATGCCACGACCGTCAGTGCGTCGGTGACGCCTTCGACGTAGGTCTGGGGCGTCAGGTGCGTTTCGTGCGCCGCGTGGAGCGCCGTGCGGGCGGTGAATACGACCGTCAGGACGGCGATGCCGAAGCTGCCCGCCAGCTGTTTGATGCTGTTCGAAATGCCGGCCGCCGCGGCCATGTCCTGCTGGGTGAGGTTCCTGAGCGAAAAGAGGTTCAGCGGTGCGAACGTCAGTCCCATGCCGAAGCCCCGCAGGTAGAGGACGAAGAGGATATGGCGGTGTGAGGTGTGGATCGTGAAGCGACTGGCCAGCCAGAAACTCAGGACCATGACGAAGATGCCCGCCACGACCAGCAGGAGCGGTTTCACGTACCGGGTCATGTAGCCCGACACGGCCGAAAGCACCCCCTGGATAAGTCCTACGGGCAGGAAGACGCTGCCGGCCATCAGCGCCGTGTAACCCAGTCCGCGCTGCATGTAGAGGGGCAGCAGGTAGGTTCCGCCCAGCATTCCGACCGCGAAGAGCGTCAGCACGCCCATCGAAATGCCGAAGTTCCGCTCGCCCAGCAGGCGTATCTGCAGCAGGGGCGTCGGATTGCGGAGTTCCGTGAAGACGAAGAATGCGAATGCCGCCGCCGCGACCGCGAAGCAGGCGATCACCGTCGGCGAGGCCCATCCTTCGTGGTTGGTCGCGGAGTTCCCGCGGGCGAGAGCGAAGATCGTGAGGGGCATGAAGAGCACGATGGCGGCGAATCCCTTCCAGTCGAAGGGATGGCGTACGCCGCCCCGCCACTCCTTCTGGATGAAGAGCGAGAGCCCGATGGCCAGCAGTCCTACCGGGACGTTCACGTCGAAGATCTTGTGCCAGCTGTATGCGTCGACCAGATAGCCGCCCAGCAGGGGCCCGAATGAGATCGAGGCCGCCGCGGCCATCGACCACAGACCCAGCGCCAGCCCCCGCTCCTCGGGCCTGAACTCGCGGGTGACGATGGCCAGTCCCAAAGCCTGGATGATCCCGCTGCCGAGGCCCTGCAAGGCCCGCGAGGCGATGAGGAACCCGTCGCTCGGGGATTTTCCGCAGAGCCACGACCCCAGCGTGAACAGCGCCATCCCGAGGATGTAGAACCGCTTGTTGCCGAACCGGTCGGCGAACCATCCGGCCGAGGGAAGCATGACGGTCATCGTGATCATGTAGGCCGTGATGACCCATTCGGCCGTGGAGATGCCGATCCGGAACGAGGACATGATGGCCGGGAGCCCCACGTTGACCACCGTGACGTCCAGCACGGCCATGAAGGTCCCGAGCATGATCATTCCCAGTATCCACCATTTGTAGCCCCGGCTTTGCCGGATATGTTCGCGGAGGTTTGCCATATCGGCGGGCCGGGGCTCAAAAAAAGTGCCACGATGCCGCGATGCCACGATGCCGCGATGCCGCGATGTACCGCCTGCCGCCTGCCGCCCGCCGTCTGTCGTTCGTCGTTCGCTGCCCGTCGGAAGCCGCCGTGCCCGCCGGGAGCGGTTCGCGGAGAGGGGGTTGCCGACCGCCGGTGGCCGACCGACGGGTGCCGTATGCCGGCCGGCGGGGGGCGTCGGGCGGGGGGGGGGCGGGGCGG
>CATKXN010000034.1 GCA_949840605.1 uncultured Alistipes sp. | reverse complement strand
GTATCACTCGCGGGCGAGGTTCACGTCGGCGACTGGGTGGTGATCGGCGGCCATGCTGCCGTGCACCAGTGGACCCACATTGGGGCGCACGCCATGATCCAGGGCGGTGCGCTGCTGGGGCAGGACCTGCCGCCCTACGTCATCGTGCGAAACGACACGCTGCGCTTCGCGGGCATCAACAAGATCGGGCTTTCGCGCCGCGGCTTCACGCCCGAACGCATCGCCGAGATCCACGACGCCTGCCGCATCCTCTTCCAGAGCGGTCTGAACTACCTGAACGGCTGCGACGAGGTCGAAAAGCAGGTCCCGCAAAGCCCCGAACGCGACGCGCTGATCGAATTCATCCGCTCGTCGAAACGCGGAATCATCAAGCCCTACGAATCCAAATCGAAAGAGGAGTAAATTTTGCCTTTGAATATTGGTATATCGATTTTTTTCACTATATTTGCGGTGTCGGAAGACAGACGCAGGAGGTAAGGGGACGGTTAGTCCCCTTATTTTATACTTATGCACGAGCAATTCAGCGATATGACGGATACGAAAAAAATAATCGAAACGGCCCAGCGGCATCTGGAAGGCACGGACCTCTTCGTGGTGGAGTGCACCTCGACGCCGGGCAACGACATCGAACTGACGATCGACAGCGACACGTCGGTGGGCATCGACGCCTGCGCGGACCTGAGCCGCGCCATCGAGGCGGAGCTCGACCGCGAGGAGGAGGATTTTTCGCTGACGGTCATGTCGGCCGGCATCGGTTCGGAGCTGCGCTGCCTGCGCCAGTACCGCAAGCTCGTCGGCCGTTCGGCGGAAGTGCTGCTCTCGAAGGGCATCAAGATCCTGGCCAAACTGGACGAGGTGACGGAAGAGGGCATCACCCTCTCCTACGAGGAAAAGCAGACCGTCGAGGGCAAAAAGAAAAAACAGCTGGTGACGGTCACCCGCACCTACCCTTTCGCCGAGATCAAATCGACGAAGGAATGGCTGGATTTCAAGTAGCCGCCGGTTCGGGTGCATCCGTGGCGTCATTCCGGTCGCGTCGCGACAAGCCCCTCCCGAGGGTCAGACTCGTAAACGCGGCTGAAAGCCGCGACAACAGCGGTCGGAAACGAAACAAGATTAAATAACAAACAAAGGATAATTAGCACACAATGGACAATCTCAATCTCATCAGCAACTTTGCCGAGTTCAAAGAGCTGAAGAACATCGACAAATCGACGATGATCGGCGTATTGGAGGACGTCTTCCGCCATGCGTTGCAGAAACAGTACGAAACGGACGAGAATTTCGACGTCATCATCAACCCCGAGAAGGGCGACCTCGAAATCTGGCGCAACCGCACGGTCGTCGAGGACGGCGCCGTCGAGGACCCCAACACGCAGATCGCCGTGTCGGAGGTGAAGGCCGTCGACCCGACCTACGAGATCGGCGACGACTATGCCGATGAGATCAAGCTGCAGTCGTTCGGGCGCCGCGCCGTGCTGTCGCTGCGCCAGAACCTCGCCTCGCGCATCCTCGATCTGGAAAAGGCCAACCTTTACGAAAAGTATTCGGAGAAAGTCGGCGAGATCGTCACGGGCGAGGTTTATCAGGTTTGGAAAAAGGAGGTGCTGATTCTCGACGACGAGGAAAACGAGCTGATCCTCCCCAAGGCCGAGCAGATACCCAACGACTTCTACCGCAAGGGCGACACCATCAAGGCGATCGTCAAGTCGGTGGAGATGAACAACAACCAGCCGCGCATCATCCTGTCGCGCACGGCCAACCAGTTCCTCGAGCGGCTGTTCGAGCAGGAGGTCCCCGAAATCTTCGACGGACTGATCACCATCAAGAAGATCGTCCGCATCCCGGGCGAGCGCGCCAAGGTCGCCGTGGAGTCCTACGACGAGCGTATCGACCCGGTGGGCGCCTGCGTCGGCATGAAGGGTTCGCGCATCTATTCGATCGTCAAGGAGCTGCGCAACGAGAACATCGACGTGGTGAACTACACCGCCAACACGTCGCTGATGATCCAGCGCTCGCTCAACCCCGCCAAGGTTTCGTCGATCACCATCGACGAGGAGAAGATGACCGCTTCGGTCTACCTCAAGCCCGACCAGGTGTCGCTGGCCATCGGCAAGGGAGGTCTCAACATCCGTCTCTCGAAGATGCTCACCGGTTATGACATCGACGTCTACCGCGAGGTCGAGGAGGAGGACGTGGCGCTGACCGAATTCGCCGACGAGATCGACGGATGGATCATCGACGCCCTGAAAGCCGCCGGCTGCGACACCGCCAAGAGCGTGCTGGAGCTGCCCGTCGAGGAGATCGCCGCCCGCGCCGACCTCGAAATGGAGCAGGCGCAGAAGGTCGTGGAAATCCTGAAGGCCGAGTTCGAATAATCCAAACCGCAAAAAAAAGAGAAACAGACAGAATATGGGTAACGAAAGAAAATTAAGGCTCATTCAGGTTGCCAAGGAGTTCAAGGTCGGTCTGAACACGATCACGGATTTCCTGCAGAAGAAGGGCATCAAGAGCGACGGGTCGCCCAACACGCTGGTCGACGCGGACACTTACGCCGTTCTGGAGAAGGAGTTCGGGGCGAACCGCAGCGCCGCCAATGCACGCGACTCGATCCGCGAACGCATCTCCCTGAAGCAGACGACCATTACCCTCGAGGAAGCCAAAAAGCAGGAGCGCGAGGAAGAGAAAGAGGTTGTCATCAAAAGCAATGTCATCAGCGTGAAGGACGAGATCCAGCAGCCGAAATTCCTCGGCAAGATCGACCTTTCGCCCAAACCCAAGGCCGCACCGGCTCCGCAGCCCAAGGCCGAAGCCCCGAAGGCTCCCGAAGCTCCGAAACTCGCTGCTCCGGCCCCGGCTCCCGAGGTGAAGGCCGCAGCTCCCGCCCCGGCGCCGCAGCCCAAGGCGGAGGAGGCCCCGAAAGCTCCCGAAGCTCCGAAACCCGCTGCTCCGGCCCCGGCGCCCGAGGTGAAGGCCGCAGCCCCTGCCCCGGCACCGCAGCCCAAGGCGGAGGAGGCCCCGAAAGCTCCCGAAGCACCTAAACCCGCCCCGGCTCCCGAGGTGAAAGCCGACGCGCCCGCTCCGGAAGCCCCGAAGCCGGAGGCTCCGAAAGACAACATTTTCCGCCCGGAGACCGTGACCCTCACGGGTCCGCAGGTGCTCGGCACGATGGACGTGTCGGGCTTCGTCGCCGGCGGCAAGCACAAGCGCAAGCGTCTCCAGAAAGAGAAGGTCGACGTCAATAAGGCCCCGAAAGGCAACGCCCAGGGCGGGGGCCAGAACCGCCAGGGCGGTCAGGGCGGCCAGAACAACCGTCCGGGCGGACAGGGCCAGAACCGCGGCGGACAAGGCGGGCAGAACAACCAGCCCCGTCCGGGCGAAGGACGCCGCAACAAGGGTAAGAACGCTCCCAAACCGATCGTGCGCCCCGAAGTGAGCGACGAAGAGGTTTCGAAGCAGGTGAAGGACACCCTGGCGCGTCTGACGGCCAAGGGCGCCAAGAGCAAGAGCTCGAAATACCGCAAGGACAAGCGCGAAGCCGTGGCCGAGCGCATGAACGAGGAGTTCGAACGCGAGGAAATGGAGCGTTCGACGCTCAAGGTCACGGAGTTCGTGACCGTCAGCGAGCTGGCTACGATGATGAACGTCGCGCCGACGGAGGTCATCATGGCCTGCATGAACCTCGGACTGATGGTGTCGATCAACCAGCGTCTCGACGCCGAGGCGCTCGTGGTCGTCGCCGAAGAGTTCGGCTACAAGACCGAATTCGTCTCCGTGGAGATTCAGGAGGCCATCGCCGACGACAGCGAGGACAAGGAGGAGGATCTGGTTCCGCGTCCGCCGATCGTGACGGTCATGGGACACGTCGACCACGGTAAGACCTCGCTGCTGGACAACATCCGCAAAACCAACGTCATCGAAGGCGAGGCCGGCGGCATCACCCAGCACATCGGCGCCTACAGCGTGGTGCTGAACGGTCAGAAGATCACCTTCCTCGACACCCCGGGCCACGAAGCCTTCACGGCCATGCGTGCGCGCGGCGCCGCCGTCACGGACGTGGCCATCATCATCGTCGCGGCCGACGACAGCGTCATGCCGCAGACCGTCGAGGCGATCAACCATGCGCAGGCCGCCGGCGTGCCGATGGTCTTCGCCATCAACAAGATCGACAAACCCACCGCCAACCCCGACCACCTCAAGGAGCAGCTCTCGCAGATGAATTACCTCGTGGAGTCGTGGGGCGGCAAGTACCAGGACCAGGAGGTTTCGGCCAAGAAGGGCCTCAACCTCGACAAACTGCTCGAAAAGGTCCTGCTGGAGGCCGAAATGCTCGACCTGAAAGCCAACCCCAACAAGAAGGCGCAGGGTACGGTCATCGAATCGACGCTCGACAAGGGCCGCGGCTACGTGTCGACGATCCTGGTGCAGAGCGGTACGCTCCGCGTCGGCGACGTGATCCTCTCGGGGACCTACACGGGCCGCGTGAAGGCCATGTTCAACGAGAACGGCAAGAAGGTGGAGACGGCAGGTCCCTCGACGCCCGTGCAGGTGCTCGGACTGAACGGCGCCCCGCAGGCCGGCGACTCGTTCAACGTCATGGACGACGACCGCTCGGCGCGCGAAATCGCCAACAAGCGCGAACAGCTGGCCCGCATGCAGGGCATCATGACCCAGAAGCACGTGACGCTCGACGAGATCGGCCGACGCATCGCCATCGGTTCGTTCAAGGAGCTGAACATCATCGTCAAGGGCGACGTCGACGGTTCGATCGAGGCCATGTCGGGATCGCTCATCAAGCTCTCGAAGGAGACCGTGCAGGTCAACGTCATCCACGCCGCCGTGGGTCAGATTTCGGAGTCCGACGTCCTGCTGGCCGCCGCATCGAACGCCATCATCGTCGGCTTCCAGGTGCGTCCTTCGGCTTCGGCGCGCAAGCTGGCCGAAAAGGAGGAGATCGAAATCCGCCTCTACTCGATCATCTACGACGCCATCAACGACATCAAGGACGCCATCGAGGGCATGCTGGAACCCGTGATGAAGGAGGAGATCGTGGCCTCGGTCGAGGTGCTCGAGATCTTCAAGATCACGAAGGTCGGAACCGTCGCCGGATGTATGGTCCGCGAGGGCAAGCTGCAGCGCTCGACCCCGATCCGCGTCATCCGCGACGGCATCGTGATCTATACGGGCAAGCTGGGATCGCTCAAGCGCTTCAAGGACGACGTGAAGGAGGTCGTTGTCGGACAGGACTGCGGTCTGAACATCGAATCGTTCAACGACATCCGCGTCGGCGACATCGTCGAAGGATACGAACAGGTGGAAGTGAAACGCAAGTAATCCATAAAACTAACTACTTACAATTTATTGGCAGTAATGACTACTAAACCCATCCATTTCACCACGCCCGAGGAGGCCGTCAAGGTTATCAAATCGGGAGACCACGTGCATCTGAGCTCGGTGGCATCGGCGCCCCAGTGCCTGATCAACGCCATGTGCAAGCGCGGCGAAGCCGGCGAACTGAAGGACGTGCACGTCCATCACCTGCACACCGAGGGTCCGGCACCCTATGCCGATCCCAAATTCGAGGGCGTGTTCCAGCTCGACTCGTTCTTCGTGGGCGCGAACGTCCGCAAGGTGACGCAGAGCGGCCATGCCGACTACATTCCGATCTTCCTGAGCGAAACGCAGAAGCTGTACCGCTGCGGCGCCGTTCCGTGCAACGTGGCGATGATCCAGGTCTGCCCGCCCGACAAGCACGGATACGTGTCGCTGGGCACGTCGGTGGATGCCACGCTGGCCGCCGTCGAGTGCGCCGACCACGTGATCGCCGTGGTGAACAAGCACGTTCCCCGCGCCTTCGGCCAGGCGATGATCCCGATGTCGAAGATCGACATCTTCGTGCAGGACGACACCCCGCTGATCGAGGCCAAGTTCTCGGAGCCGAACGAGGTCGAGACGGCCATCGGACGGAACTGCGCGGCCCTGATCGAGGACGGCGCGACGCTGCAGATGGGTATCGGAGCCATTCCGAACGCCGTGCTCAGCCAGCTGGGAGGCCACAAGAATCTGGGTATCCACACCGAGATGTTCGCCGACGGCGTGCTGCCCCTGGTGGAGACAGGCGTCATCAACGGCGAGGCCAAGAAAACCGACCCGGGCAAGATGGTTTCGACCTTCCTGATGGGTTCGCAGCGCGTCTACGACTTCATCGACGACAACCCGGGCGTGCTGATGATGGACGTGGGTTACACGAACGATCCCTACATCATTTCGCAGAACGACCGTTTCGTGGCCATCAACTCGGCCCTGCAGGTCGACCTGACGGGCCAGGTTTCGGCCGACTCGCTGGGTACGAAATTCTGGTCGGGCGTCGGCGGTCAGATCGACTTCGTCTACGGAGCCTCGCTCTCGAAGGGCGGCAAGGCCATCATCGCCATGCCTTCGATCACCAACAAGGGCGTATCGAAGATCTGCCCAACGCTGCTCGACGGCGCCGGCGTGGTGACGACCCGCAACCACATCCACTGGTTCGTGACGGAGTTCGGCGCCGTGGATCTCTACGGCAAGACCCTGCAGGAGCGCGCCCGTCTGCTGATCAGCGTGGCGCACCCCTCGGCACGGGAGGAGCTCGACCGGGCTGCTTTCGAACGCTGGGGATCGCATCACCACTACATCAAAGGATACATGGGATAATTCCCGGAAAAGATTCGAAGCGTCCCCGGAAACGGGGACGCTTTTTCTTATGAACAGCTTACCATGAAAAGACCGCTCCTCATTCTCCTGCTCCTCGCTCTCACGGGCTGTGCGGCATCCCGCACGACGGGCCGCTACCCCGCCTCGGCGGCCCCCGAAGAGAAGCAGTACGTCGTCATCCTCTCGATGGACGCTTTCCGCTGGGACCTCGCGGGCCGCAGCCACACCCCGACGCTGGATTCGCTGGCACGGGTCGGCACCTACGCCGAAGTCGTCCCGGTCTACCCGTCGAACACCTTCCCGAGCCACTACGCCATGGCCACGGGGTTGCATCCCGACCACCACGGAGTGGTCAACAACGCCTTTTTCGACAGGATGCAGGGCCGCCAGCTCTCGGTCTTCGACGCCGAAGACGTCAAAACGCCGGGATTCTGGGGCGGCGAACCGATCTGGAACACCGTCGAACGGCAGGGGCTCACGGCCAATATCTTCATGTGGCCCGGCAGCGAAGTTCCCGTGAACGGACGCCAGGCGACGGTCTGGACCCGCTATTCGTCGAAGCCCTCCTACTACGAGCGCGCCGACTGGGTGATCGACGCCCTGACGCGCCCCGAGTCGGAGATTCCGGAACTGGTGATGTGGTATTTCGAACAGCCCGACGCCGCAATGCACACCTACGGCCCCGAATCGCCCGAAGCCGTGGCGCAGGCCGAACACATCGACTCCGTGCTGCGCTATTTCTTCCGCGAGATCCGTCGTTCGCCGGTCTTCGACCGCATCAACTTCATCGTCACCGCCGACCACGGCATGGCCGAACTCTCGCCCGAACGCTACCTGAATCTCTACGGAGTGCTCGACTCCGCGCAGGTCGTCCGCACGGTCCCCGGCACGCCCTTCGGCATCGAGGTCCGCAGGGAGTACGTCCGCAAAGCGCTCCGCAGGCTGCGCGCCACAGGACATATCGAAGCCTGGGAACGCGGGAAGATGCCCCGCCGTTTCCACTACGGCGACCATCCGTCGCGCCTCACGAACCTGATCCTGGTACCCGAAACGGGCTGGACCCTCGACTATTCGCCCGCCGACCGTCCGGTGCGCAAACGCGGCACGCACGGTTTCGACAACGCCGACCGCGCGATGCACATGGTATTCTACGGCTCGGGGCCGGCCTTCCGCGCAGGTTTCCGCCAGCAGCCGTTCCAGAATCAGAACATCTACCTCATACTCTGCCGCCTGCTGGGGGTCGAACCGGCCCCGAACGACGGCGACTGGCGGGATATCAAACGGATGTTCCGCGAAAAATAGTTCAGGAATCCGCTGCGCCGAAGATACTCCCGCTCGGCAAAATGCAAGCAAGCTTGCTTTTTTCTCTCGGCTTATTCGTACATTGGCTTCGCCCAAGATACTCCGCCTCGGAAAAAATGCAAGCGAGCTTGCTTTTTTCTCTCAGCTTATTCGTATCTTTGCACCACCAAACGTTATACACCATGAACAAGTTATTTTATTTGGTTGCAGCCGCACTCCTCGTCGCGGCATACCCGACGGGCGCTTCCGCCCAACTCAAGATCGGAGGTAAGAAACTCAATACCGGCAAGCTCCTCAGCGCCGGCAAGGACGTCGCCAAGGCCATCACCCTCAGCGACCAGGACATCGCCCGCCTGAGCCGCGAATCGGTCGAGTGGATGGATGCCCACAATCCCGTGGCGGACGACTCGACGAGCTACGGCGCACGTCTCAAACGGCTCACCGAAGGCATCACCGAAGTCAACGGCCTGCCGCTCAACTTCAAGGTCTACCTCGTTGTGGACGTCAACGCTTTCGCCTGCGGCGACGGTTCGATCCGCGTCTTCGCAGCCCTGATGGACCTGATGGACGACGACGAACTGATGTCGATCATCGGCCATGAAATCGGCCACGTGGTACACGCCGACACGAAACACGCAATGAAAAACGCCTACCTCGCCTCCGCCGCACGCAACGCCGCCGGAGCCGCCGAAGGCAGCACGCTGGCCAAGCTCAGCGACTCGCAGCTGGGCGAAGTCGTAACGGCCTTCACCGACGCGCAGTTCTCGCAGAAACAGGAGTATGCCGCCGACGAATACGGCTTCGAGTTCGCCGTGAAACACGGTTTCAGCCCCTACGGCATGAGCAATTCGCTCAACAAGCTGGTCGAACTGTCGAAGGGCGCCAAAGCCTCCACCGTGCAGAAGATGTTCTCCTCGCACCCCGACAGCGAAAAGCGCGCGGCCCGCATGAAGGAGAAAGCCGACGCCTACACGGCCGCACAGCAGTAAAAAGGAGCGGGAAAGGTCACCGATCTCCTGTGCATTTTTGGAAAACATCCGGAAAAATTCCGGATGTTTTCGTATATTTGTGCGTCACATTAATACGAATTCGCCGATGAGATAAAACGAAAAGTCGCAGAAATACGATAATAAACGCCGTCCCCGCACGAAAAGCGCCGGCCGACAGCTATAAAAAGCGTTAGCTTTGTACCTTGCTTTCTGAAAATCTGGAAAATTTTAAGAGCAACCAAGGAATGAAGTTTGACGCTCACGTTTCCAACGTGGGCTTCATTCTGTATTTGGTTGCACAGGTTATTCCAGAGCCTCAGAAAGCAAATCAGAGTTTTGTCCCACGTTTTTTATGCTCCTAATCCAACCCGAACTTAAAACGCTGAGGGACAGGCGTACACGTACATCCATGCAAGCCTGCGTCCAACTCTTCACCATCTGTTTCCTGCCTGCCCTCGCAGGAATTTTCGTCACGCGCCCGATGTGGCGCATCCGCGCCCTTCCCAACGAGGCGATACAAGTCATCGCCCTGGTCATCCTGCTCGGCGTGCTGGCAGCCACGCTCGCCCCGCTCTTCTTCCAGGAGTATACCGCCGTCGGAGGCCTCAGCCTGCTGCTGAGCCTGTTCAACCTGGTCCTGTTCCAGTGTTACGAACGGTGGCTCAACACCTCGCGCTGTCCGCGGTGCCATACCCGCAGCCTGCGCGTCCACCGGTGCGGCAAGGGACTTTACAAGCTCTACTGTCCGCACTGCGGGCTGCACAACCGCTGGCGCAGCTGGCGGCACTCTCCCGAACGGCGGTAAACGCCCCGCTTCAGCAGCCCGCAGTGGGGACAACGATCATAAACCGCAGGCCGCCGTCCGGGAGAGCAACCGGAAACGGGCCGATACGGGATAGTGGTCCGAAATATAGGGCGCGCCGTAATCGTCTGTCAGCGTGCGGAATTCGACGGCGCTGCAGCCCCCGCCCGCAAAAAAGATATGGTCGAGCCAGTTCGGAGCCGACTTGCGGCCATAGCCGTTCCACGAGGGTTTGTCGTCCGTCAGCGGCGCTTCGGCGCGCGCTTCCGCCATACGGGCGTGCAGCGGAGCGAAGCAGGCATCCGTCGTGCGGGAATTGAAATCCGCCGTAAGAATCACGGGCGCTCCCTCGGCATTTATCGCGCCGAGCCGCGCGGCGATCAGTTTCATGGATTCGGCACGCGCCGTCCCGCCGATATGGTCGAGGTGCGTATTGAAAAAATAAAACCGCTGTCCCGAAGCCCTGCAGCGGAACAATCCCCACGTGCAGGTGCGGTTGCAGAAGGCATCCCAGCCCTTCGAGACCGAGTCGGGCGTCTGCGAAAGCCAGAAGGTCCCCTTGTCCAACAATTCGACCTCGGACTCGCGCCAAAACACCGCCATCGTCTCTTCGGCGGGATACTCCCCCGTTTCGGAGGGGACCTTTCCCGAATCGCGGCCGACGCCGTACCACGCATAACCCGGACAGTTCGCGTTCAGAAAGCCGATCTGATGAGGCTGCGCCTCCTGCAGCCCCACCAACGTCGGCCGTTCGCGGCGGATCATCTCGGCGACGGCCTGCCGGCGGTTCTCCCAACGATCGTCGCCGTCCAGTTCGCTGTCGAGCCGGACGTTGAACGAGACCACGCCGATTTCGGTCTCCCGGCTGCCGTCCCCGCACGCCGCAAGACTCAGGCAGAAACCTGCCAATAACAATTTCCAGTTCATTAGCACAATCGTTTCAAGGTTTGCGGGGAATCAGCCGGACCCGCATCACCCGATGCTGTCCGGCGGGAATGTCCGTTTCGAAACCCACACGCAGGGTTCCGGGATTCGGAGCGTCCCAGTCGTTGGGCGGATCGTTGGGCAGGATGCGCATCCGGACCCGGCAGCCCGGAGCGTCGGCCACAAGCGTCATACGCTTTCCGTTCTGCGTCAGCTCGATCCGGTTGCGGCCCGTCACGACGGCCTGGGCCGGCGTGCACATCGTCCATTCGACGCGGACCGGCGCGTCGCCCGTCTCGATGCGGTCGCAGACCGACAGACAACGGTCCCGCCCGACCGCAACGGTCCGCTCCGCGCGGCGAATCCCTTCGCCCAGCACGTCGGTGAGATCGACCACAGCGCCGTGGCTCCCGTGCGCGCCGATCGTGTCGGTTATCGGCGCGAATCCGCTTATCCGATGATGACGGCCGTTGACGGTCAGCGTGTTGTGCGACGAATTTCCGATCCGGAACACCTCCCAGCGTTTGCTCTCCGGCTTCTTGCTCCACAGGTCGATGCCCCGGCTTTCGAGCGAATAATAGTTCTGCATCCCCAGGTCCATCGCCCAGCGTTCGCCCAGCGCGTCGAACACGAACGACCCGGCATCCATATGCGCGTGCGAAGTCGCCGCCGAACCGCCCTTGACGCCCAGATAGAGGTCGTCGCGGGAGTTCCATCCCGAGCGGTAGACGTAGACCGGGGTTTTACCGCGGTTGAACCACGTCCGCCGCACCGGCGCGCGCATGGCCGACCAGTCGATGCCGGCGGCGAAAAGAAGCAGCGTGGGCAAGAGCCGGTGCTCCGTAAATTCCGAACCGGACAGGTCGTCGGGCAGATAATTCCACAGCAGCGAATCGTCGCCGGTCCGTCGGGCGAACCAGGGGAACATGACCTGCATGAAAGCCCGGGGCGGCGCATCGGAAAAGTTGAACGAATAACCGCACGGTCCGGCCATGAACTGCATGAACCGGGCCGAGGCCAGAAAGCCTTCGCTCGCCGAAAGCCCGCCGTCGTGTCCCAACGCGCTCTCGAGCGCCGCGATCAGCATGACCTCGAATCCGGTTCCGTAGCCCCAGTAGTTGTACCCCTCGGGATAGCCTCCGTCGGGCGCATAAACGATCATGGCCCGGGGATTGCTCCGCATACATCTCTCGACGACCTCGCGGCACCGCTCGGGATACGCTTCGTAGATCGCTAGCGCTCCGCAGACCAGTCCGGCGTTACAGACCTGATTCCAGTTATTCGTGCGCTTGTAACACTTGTCGCCGTATTTGGGGATGTCCGTCGGTGCGAATCCCTTCTCCATGACGGCCCGGCTTATACGGGCACGCACCTCGTCGGAGAGCCGGTCGTAAAGCCAGTCGTAGCCGATCGCCAGCCCGAGCACCATTTCGCCCACGTCGAGGAAATGGATGGGATTCCAGTCCTCGAAAGCGCACACCGCCTCCATCTCCCGCACGGCCCGCGCACAATAGCGTTCGTCGCCGGTCATGCGGTAGGCATAAGCGAGGTAGTAGATGCGTTTGAGCGCCAGTCTCGAAACGTCCAGCAGCCTCTTCCCCGTCTTGATCCGTTCGACGGGCGGCTCGGCAAGCGTCGCGTCGCAGAATGCGAACACGTGGGACTGAATCCTTGCGAGACCGGGCACCCGTTCCGCCGCAGCCCGCACCGCAGCTTCGTCCACCGACGGCAGCAACAGCCGCGGATGCGGCGCCAAGGCGTCGTAATCGAAACTCTGTCCCCGGCCCGCGAGCGCCGTACAGAGCAGCAGCAACGACAATACAATCGATTTTTTCATGGTCATGCTATTTTTGTAATCCGAAAACCGCCATCACCGGGTAATGGTCCGAAATATACGGCGCGCCGTAATCGTCCGTCAGCACCCGAAACCGCCGCGGGACGCAGCGTCCCGGGAGATAGAGCACGTGATCGTATCTCTTCGTCCCCGACGCCTGCCCGTAATCGTTCCACGTAGCGCGTCCGTCGGTGAGCGGCGCCGAGGCCCGGGCGTCGGACAGATAGGCGAGCAGCGGCGCGAACGCCGCCTCGCCGGTGTCCGCATTGAAATCGCCCGTCAGGAAAGCCGGAAGGCGTTTGTCGTTGACGCGCTTCATTTCGGCGATCAGGATGCCGATCTGTTCGCCGCGCGGAACGGATTCGGTGGCCAGATGCGTGTTGAAAAAGTAAAACTTCGTCCCCGTCGCGCGGAGCCGGAACAGCCCCCAGGTGCAGGTGCGGCGATAGTCCGCCGAAGGCAGTTTCGACACCTTGCCGGGAGTCTCCGACAGCCAGAACGTCCCCTTGTCGAGCAGTTCGGCTTCGGACGTGCGCCAGAAAATCGCCATGGTCTCCTCCCGCGCATACGAATCGGTCTCGGGCGGCGGCGTTCCCGTATCGCGCCCCAGGCCGTACCACGCATAGTCGGTGCAGCTGCGCGCCAGCCAGGTGATCTGATGCGCCTGCGCCTCCTGAAGCCCCATTACGACCGGTTTTTCGCGCCGCAGCATATGGACGGCCGCCTGCCGGCGTTCGCTCCAGCGGTTGGCTCCGTCCTGCGCGCTGTTGTCCACGCGGATATTGAACGACACGACGCTCACGTCCGCATACTCCGGCTGCGGACTGCCGCCGCCGGAACCGCTCCCCGGCCCTTCGTCCGCCGGCCGCCCGTCGTCGGACGAGCAGCCGGAAGACAGAAAAAGGACCAGAAGCGGAAAAATCCAACTCTTGAGTACCATACCGCCGAAAATCAGTAACGGAACACCGCATAGCTCGGCCAGTGGTCCGAGACGTAGGGGACATCGTCGAAATATTGCTGCGTCACCACGTAATAGGCGTCGATCTTGAGCGAGAAATTCGAGAACCAGATGTGGTCGATATACGAAGCGCTCGTCGTTCCGTAGTGGTTGTTCGTCGCCGTATTGAGATCGCCGACGGGCGCCTGCTCACGGGCCAGAAGGTAGGAATCGCGCACGGGCGTGTCGTAGAAAATCGAGTTTTGCGCGTTCGCGTTGAAGTCCGCGGTCATAAACGTCGGGAGATTCTCCTTGTTGTAAAAGGCGATCCGTGCGAGGATGATCTCCAATTCCTTCTTGCGCACCGCGTCGCTCTTGGTGTCGAGGTGGGTGTTGAGCATGAAGACGTGCCGTTTGTTCTCGTTGAGTTCGAATTCGGCCCACGTGGCGCCCCGGACATAGTTGGCTCCCAGCGCAGGCGTTTCGAGCGGTTCGTCGGGCGTCTCGGAGAGCGAGAACACGCCCCAGCGGACGAGCGACACCTCCGACGGACGGTAGAAGATGCCGACGACCTGGCCGTTCTTCACGGGAGGTTCGCTCCAGTCGGTGATCGGCTTGCCGACGCACTCGTACCCCTCGTCGGCCAGCGTCTCCTTCAGATAATCCCACTGCCCGCGCAGATAGGCTTCCTGCACTCCGCACAGCGTCGGACGCTTGTCCTTGAACACGGCGGCTACGGCCTTTTTCCGCACGTTCCAGTCCTTGAACGAACCGTCGTTGTCCGTCGAGTTGACCCTGACGTTGAAAGTCATCACCCGGAACTCCTGTTCGGGCAGACGGCCCTGTCCGGGGTCCAGCCCTTCCAGATCGGGGAATTCCGGCTCCTCAGCGTCGGAGCACCCCGTCCATCCGGATACGGCCGGAAGCAGGAGGATCAATATCCATATCAGTCTTTTCATAACAGCGATTTTGTAAGTTTGATATTACTTGTAGTTTTCCGGATTTTCGTCCTGCCATTCGTTCACGCCGTCGCGCACGCGGTTGCGGAAAACCAGGACGTCCTCGACGTAGGTCGTCGTGCCGTCGCCGTTGGCGAACTTGTAGTTGAGCACCAGCCGGCGGTCCTGCAGCCGTTTCGCGCGGTTGAAATAACATCCGTCGCCGAAAGGCTCGACCGCATACCGTCCGTCGGCCGAAGCCACGTCGAGCCCGCCGTCCTCGCGGAGCGTCAGCCGCAGCGATCCCTCCCAGTCGCCCAGGCGCGAAGTCGTCAGCGCATCCGGCGCCACGGTGGTCAGCGTGTAGACGCGGCTCTCGTCGTGGGGAATCTCCAGCGGGTATTCGTTCTTTTCGACGATCTCTCCCGTCGCGTCGTTCCTGACCGTCGTTACGCCTCCATGCCAGTAGTTGCCGAACAGCATGTTCTCGTAACGCACGGCGATCACGGCGAAACTCTTCTCCAGAGGCACGACGTCGGCATCGGCCTCCGCGATGCGGAACGCCAGGGCATAATAGGGCTGCGGCGAGGCGTGCGGGTCGGCGAGAAACCGCTCGTCGGCCTTCACGGTGACCGTCGCCGTATGGCGTCCGGAGCGCACGACCATCCGTTCGGGATCGCTCAGCGAAAAATAGTCTCCGGGCAGCGGCGTCAGGTCGGCGATCCCGCTCGACTTCACGGCGGCGGTTACGTAGTTCTGGCTCACCGAACCGTTCGTCGAAGCGCCGGTCATCACCTGAAAGGCCGTGAACGGCTCCATCTCCTCGTCGTCCGAGCCGAGAAACGGAGCGAGGTTGTCGGTTACGAGAGCGGGTTCGACCGTGTAACGCACGCTGCGGTCGCGCCCGTTGGAGGACGTGCCGCCCAGCACGACCCCGACATCGAACCGCATCCCCTCGCCGACGACGAAGGTCCGCAGATCGTATTGATAAGGCATATAGATGCCCGTGTATTCGAAATCGTTTACATAATCGTCGTAGCAGCCGGTGCAGGCGAGTACAGCCGCCGTGACGAAGAACTTTATCTTTTTCATAGCGTTCAAATTTCCTGTGATCATTAATTCCATGCGGTCCATCCTTCGTTCTGGACGAGTTTCGGCGAGCGCCGCATCTCCGTGGAGGGGATGGGAAGCCAACGCGATGCGAACACGCGGTTCTCGACCGGCTCGCTACCGTAGGTGCCTTCGCCGACGACCGCCATGCCGACCGTTCCGTTCAGCGCCGAAACGTCATCCGCCCAGCGGCGCAGGTCGAAGAACCGTTCGCCCTCGAAGCAGAGTTCGATCCGGCGCTCGTTGCGCACGAGCGTCTCGAACGCTTCCTTTCCCCGGGCCGCGCAGGCGTCGAGATAGGGATCGGCGGCGGCGCCCACGCCCGGCTTTCCGTCGACGGTCGTGCGGCTGCGCAGGAAAGCGACGGCCTGCCGGGCCGAATAGCCGAAACGCGTGGCGTCGAGCGGTCCCGCGACCCGGTTGGCCGCCTCGGCGAACGCCAGGCACATATGCGTCCAGCGCATGAATGCGACCGACCTCGGCGCAGTCTGTACGGTGATGTCCGACTTGTTCCATTCCGAATAGAGGAACTTCCGGACGTAATAATTCGTCGGCGAATTGTACGGGCCGTTGGCCGCGTCACGTCCTCCGGCCGACATGTCGAACGTATACTGGACCTTTCCGTTGGATTTGACGACCTCCGAGCGGTGGTGGAAGACCGTCGCGTAGAACCGCGGATCGCGCCCCGCATAGGGATTGTCCTCGTCGTAACCGCCCGCCGGATCGCCGATCGGATAGCCGTTGGCCATCGGGAACGCATCGACCAGCTCCTGCGTGACGCCGATCGCGCCCGTGCCGTGGAAGCCGTTGGGATAGAACAGCGTCTCCATATTGGCATTGGACGAGGGCGACGTGGAGCAGATGATCTCCGGACTGTCGGGATCGCTCCAGGAAAAACGCGCTTTCGGGTCGAACGCTTCGAGCTGCGCACCGTCCACCTCGAGTTTGTATTTCATCGCCTCGGCGGCATATTCCGCCGCCTTCTCCCAGCGCGACAGGTCGTTCCGGGGATTGAACGCCGGACTGGCCCACATCAGACAGGTCATGGCCTTGAGGGCGACCATCGAGATGCCGTCGAAACGATGCCAGTTCATCGAACCGCTCACGGTCTGATCCTCGAAAAACACGTCTCGGTGGGCCTGCGGCAGATATTCCAGCGCCTTGTCGCAGTCGGCGAGAATCTGCGCGACGCACCGGTCGTAGGTGTCGCGCACCAGATCGCCGCCCACGTGCGGCGAGGTGACGATCGGAAATCCGAGCAGCTCCCCGTCGGCGCTGCGGCCGCCGAATTTGCGGAGCAGGTCGTACTGGAACCAGGCTCTCAGAGCATAGGCCTCGCCCTGATAGAGTCTGCGCGCCGCCTCGTCGACCTCGGGATTGACGTAGAAGCGGGTGTTCAGCCCCAGATCGTTTTCCAGAAAGCGGTTGACGTAGTAGATGCCTTCGTAATCGCGGCCCCACCACGCGGCGAAGGGATCGTCGCCCGGCGACAGCGAACCGGTCGCCAGCCGCCGCATGGCGTGCGACTGGTCGCGTGCGACGGCGTTGTCCGTGGCGCACTCCAGGTAGGCGTATTCGGTTCCGTTGTAGGAGTTGGGCAGCAGCGAGTAAGCCTTGATGACAAAGCCGCGGATCATCGACGGATAATCCTTCAGATTATCCTCGTTATATCCGCCGTTGGGCATCGGGTCGAGGATGTCGGAACATCCCGCGAGAAGGAGCGCCGCGGCGGCTGCAAGGGTTGATAAAAGATGCTTCATGATTGTCGTCGGTTAAAAGGTAAGGTTGATGCCGCCGGTGACGGTGCGGAACAGGGGATACGCGGAGACGCCCGAGTCGACCGATTCCGGATCGACGTCCTCGATCCGGGAGATCGTCAGCAGATTCGCGGCCCGCACGAACAGACGCAGCTTCTTGATGCCGCACTTGTTTCCGGCACGCAGAGGCGCATCGAATCCCAGTTCGACGTTCTGGATCTTGAAGAATCCGCCGTCGCGCAGCCAGTAGGCCGATTTCTGGAAATTGTTGCTGACCTTGTTGTAGGTGATCCGGGGATAGTCGCCGTTGAAATGCTCCTTGACGAATTTCGAGTAGTTGTCGTCGCCCCAGCCGTTCCAGAAATAGGCATTGGTGAACGGAATCTGATAGCCCGCGCGTCCCGTGCCGACGATCGTCAGGTCGAACCATTTGTAGTCGAAATGCAGGTTGACCGCATAGACGAACCGGGGATCGGTATGACCGATGACGCACTGGTCGTTGGAGTCGACGCGCCCGTCGCCGTTGAGGTCGGCGTATTTCAGATCGCCCGGCTGCAGCTTCTCGTCGAAAATCTGTACGGGCGACTCGGCGATCTCCTTTTCGGAAGCGAATTTGCCCAGGCAGACGTAACCGCGGTAGGCGTCGAGCGCCGTTCCGGCCACGGACTGATAGTCGTAGGCAAAGACTTCGTTGTAGCGCAGGTGTCTGGACTTCGACCAGGTGAAGCTGCCGCCTATCCGATAGGCGAAATCGCCCGCACGGTCGCCCCACGAAACGGAAGCCTCGACGCCGTGGCGCTGCGAAGCGTTGTAATTCCGGTAGTTCGCGATGTTGCGCTGTCCCATGTAGAGGGGCAGAATCGAGCTCATCTGCGTGATGACGCCGTCGGATTTCGAGTAGAACCACGTGGCCGAGAAATCCAGCCGGTCGCGCAGCATCCGCATATCCACCCCGGCGCTCGCCTCCTTGCGCTTCTCCCAGCCCAGATCGGGATTACCCAGCCGCGCTAGGTTGGTGCGGGGATACGTTACGGTGGAACTCTTGCCCAGCCATCCGCCCTGTGCCGACGAAGGCCCGAACGTCACGCTGCTGCCCACCTGATAATCGTCTTCGTAGAGATACTGCGCGCCGAAATTCTCGTAGCCCAGCACGCCGCCCTGCGCGCGCAGTTTCAGCAGATCGAGCCAGCCGGCATCGGCCAGGAAAGACTCCTTCGACACGACCCAGGCCACGCCGGCCGACGGAAACGTTCCGTAACGCTTCCCGGCGCGCAGCCGCGACGATCCGGCGTAGTTGACCACGCCTTCGACCAGATAGCGTCCGTCGTAGGAATAGGAAAGCGTCCCGATCAGATTCTGCTGGCGGTCGTAGCTCGACTGCCCGGTGCGGGCCACCGACGAGATGTAATAGGTCGCCGCGACGCCCAGCTTATGTCCGTTGCGGGCGAAGTCGTAGCTCAGCCGTTCGTAGAGGTTGAGACTCTGGTAGGTGTACTTGTCCTTGAGCGACGTGTCGGAAACCTCCGTGCCGCGGTGGGTCGGCGACATGGCGCCGAGCGTAAAATCCGACGGATTGTAGACATAGGCTACGTAATCGGGATTCTTGCCGATGCGCGTCATCGAATAGACGTTTAGATTGACGAACGTCGTCGACCGGAGCCCTTTGGCGAACGAGGAGCAGTCGTAGTCGAGCGTGGCGTTGACCATTCCCGTGCGCCCCTTGGTCGTATACGACCCGTTTTCGGCGAGCGCCGCGACGGGGTTGTCCGGATAGCGGTTGCTGACTCCGTAAATCGTCCGTCCGCGTCCGATGGCCGCATCCTCGTCGTCGCCGCCCGTCGTCTGCGGCTCGACGTGCAGCGGGAACGCGACGGACGGAATCGTCTGCAGATCGCGGAGCACGGCCGTCAGCTCGTCGGCGTTCGTCGTGCCGCGCCCGTACATGGGCGACCGACGGAAGGTCATGCCGCCGAAGAAACTCACGTCGGCCCTCAGACGCCGCGTGATCGTCGCATCGACGCGCGTCTGAACGTTCAGCCGGTTGAAATCGGACGTGGGGCCGATCCGGTAGATGTCGCCCTCGCCCGTATATCCGATGTGGGCGTTGTAGCGCACGGCCTTCGTCCCGCCGTCGATCAGCACGCCCGCACGGGTATAGGGCTTGGTGTCCTTGAGCATCAGCGAACGGAAATCCACGTTGGGATACTGCATGTCGTCGGGATTCCCTTTGCGGTAGCCGTCGAGCGCCAGCGTGCCGTAGAGCGGAGCGAGGCCCTCCGAATAACGCGCATAGTTGTTCATCTTGGCATAGTCGACGCCCCCGACCCACTCGGGAAAGCGGTCGACGACGCTCACGCCGCGTTCGAAGCTCAGGCTCACGGCCGTGGCGCCGATCCGGCCCCGCCGGGTGCGGATGTAGAGTACGCCGTCGGCGGCCGTGGGTCCGAACTGCGCCTTGTCGGCGATGTCGGTCAGCAGCGTAACGGACTCGATCTGCTCGGGATCGAGCTGCAGCTGGGTGATGTAGACCGGGACGTCGTCGACGATATACTGCACGGCCTTGCCGCGGGCGTTGAGCAGCACCGCCGCATTGTCCGTGGCGGCGGAAATCCCCGTCGTACCGCTCTTCTCCACCACCTCCAGTCCGGGAATCAGCCCCGTCAGCTGGTTGCGGATATCGGCGCTGGGATATTTCCCGACTGCGCCGCGGCCGATCGAACGGGTGCTGCCCGTGCGTTCATCGACCGCAACGCGGCGGTTCATGGGAAGGTAAACGACGCTGTCCCCTGCGTCGCCGGGCGTCTGCGCGGCCGCGCTCCCGGGAGCCGCAGCAGCCATGCAGCCCGCCAGGGCGGCCGTCAGCATCCTGATTCTGTATTTTTTCATAGGTAAGTTCTGTTTAGGTTAGTCCCAGTAGTCGTTGTTCACGAAATTCTTCATCTTGGTCGCCTCGTCGGCAGGCAGCGGGAAGTAGTACATACAGGGCTTCCAGGTCGGCTGACGGGCGTCCTCCAGTTCGAAACGGGTGTACTTTTTCTTACCGCCGACCAGTTCGATGTCCATGCCGTACAACTTCTGCGTCATGGATTGCTCGCAGGTCCTCCAACGGCGCGAATCGCGGAAATAGTGATGTCCCTCGTAGGCCAGTTCGACGTTGCGTTCGTTGTAGATGCGCGGACGGAACGTATCCCGGTCGGCGGTGAAACGATCCTGCACGTTCGGCATTCCGGCCCGTTCGCGGACCTTGTTTACCGCGTCGAGCGCCGTCAGGGCGAGTCCTCCGGCCGTGCCCTGCGGTCCGGCGTACTCGTTGACCGCCTCGGCATAGTTCAGGTAGAGCTCGGCCACGCGGATGATCGGATCGATCTGCAGATAGGAGGTGTTGTATTTCCCGTCCCAGTACTTGCGCAGGTAATAACCCGTGTTGGAATGTCCGGCCGTCGTCGAGGTATAGCGCGGCCAGCCGAACGAACGGTTGTTCTTCGAAACCTTCGAGGTCGGATAGGTGCCGTCCTGCTTGCGGTAGATGTTGATTACGTCGGAACCGGCGCTGCCCTCCACCTTCATACCGTCGTGCACGACCGTCAGATCGAACCGGGGATCGCGGTTCGCATAGGGATTCTGGTCGTCGTAATGCCCGGCGGCGACGGCGGCCCGGCGGTCTTCCTCGGTTTCGAGCGGATCGCCCCATTTGGTCTCGAACTTGTCGACGTAATTCTGCGTGGGACAGGTTCCGGCTCCCTTGCTGTGGTTGTTCTGCGGCTGGGCCAGCAGGCAGGAGGTGCGGCCGTTCTTGCCGTTGCTCTTGCCCAGGTGGGCCATCGCCCAGAGCTGCTCGTTGGTGCGGGGACCTACGGTGAA
Source organism: uncultured Alistipes sp. (assembly GCA_949840605.1). The sequence goes on along the minus strand of CATKXN010000034.1, from coordinate 994 downwards.
GTTCTTCGACCAGTCTTTGATCGTCTCCATCGAATAGCCCCACTCTCCGGCCAGCGTGATGGCTTCGGCGCAGACCTCGGCGGCGGCACGCCAGTCGCTCTCGCCGTAGCGGTTGTTGAGTTTGCTGGCGGCGAAGAGCAGCGCGCGTCCCTGCATCGCCTTGGCCGTCACGCCGTTGGGATAGCGGGTTCCTTCGCCGGTGAGGTTTCCTTCGGCTCCCGGCAGACCGTCGCGGCGCAGCGTGCCCGCAGCCTTCATGTATTCGTATGCCGTGCCGAAATCCTCGGCGCACCGGACGAAAGTCTCATAGGCCGAAAGCCGCGGGAGGTCCCATTCGTCGTCGGCCCCGAGCGTTTCGGTCATGTAGGGCATGCCGCCGAAATAGCAGCAGAGCGTGAAATAGGCGAATCCGCGCACGAAATGGGCCTGTCCGAGCAGGTCGTCGTGCTGCTCCGGCGTGGCGTCGGCCATGCGGTCGACGTTGGCGATGGTCTTGTTGCAGATGCGGATGATCTCGAACATCACGCGGAACAGCGGACGGCCTTTTGGGGTATCGTTGCAGAAAAACTGCTGGAAAGTCGTGTTGAACGACCCTTTCTTGACGCTCAGCCCGCTCTTGCGGCCCGTATCCGCCGCATCGGTGAAGACATAGAACGAGTAGCGGTTTTCGTTCATGTCGAGGATCATCGGCGACGCCATGAAGATATTCCGGTAACGCACCGTGCTTCCGGCGCTGTGACCGCTGAACTCGCGGTAATAGACCGCCTGGAAATACTGCCACGTATTGTTATAGGAGGTGAAGATGTCCTCTTCCTGAATACCCAGATCGGGCGACATGTCGAGGTAGCTGCATGAGCCGCCGCACAGGCCGAGCGCCGCGAGAAGGGATATGATCAATTTTTTCATGTTGTTCCGGTATTAGAATCCTACTTTGACGCCCAGCTTCACGGTCGTCATGATGGGGTAAAATCCCGACGAAAAGCGCGTGGCCATC